>DATBQZ010000108.1:0-26298 GCA_036560565.1 Candidatus Nitrosotenuis sp. | reverse complement strand
TATGAAGAAACTGAAAAAATAATTCAAGACCTGCTAAATGAGCGAGCATCGAGGCTTGGATTAAAGATGGATACAGCACAACCACTTGTTGAAATTCAAGAATCAGAAAACGGCGCCAGAACCCCAGAATTATATTTCGGATATGACTTTGCGTATGGAAGAGACAGGTTAGGAAATTCAGAAGGGTTCAATCCAAATAGAGAAGTAAAGTATGTCATTCCAGGTGAACTGCAAAATGATCACTTTTACTTGGACGGAGTTTGGAAAAACATTTCAGACCGCATGAGTCTTGTGTCAGATTCCGGAATCATCAAGTTGCCATACTTTGCAAAAGAAGTAAACATTGTAGCATCTGGAGAATCAGACCTTACCATATGGTATGATGGAAA
This sequence comes from Candidatus Nitrosotenuis sp., assembly GCA_036560565.1. GTDB lineage: Archaea > Thermoproteota > Nitrososphaeria > Nitrososphaerales > Nitrosopumilaceae > Nitrosotenuis. Next base: position 25,909 of record DATBQZ010000108.1, on the reverse strand, counting down.
ACAAATATCGCAAGAAGATGCAGGTGCAGACGTCAAGGATGGCAAAGTCCACACGTCAGAGTCACGACTTTACAATCTGGTCAAAGCAAAGGAGCCGGGAAGACACACTTTAGAAATTCAGATAAACGAGTCTGGCTTTGAAATCTATACGTTTACCTTTGGATAAACGCTGTAACCGGCTGATCTTGTAACTAGAGTGACAGGGGTCGCGGTTACAAACTTGTTTAAAATCAATTTTTCTATCAATAATGGAAAATGGGGTCGCTAAGTGACAGATGGAATGATGTGGGACGCGGGGATAATCTCTCGCAAAAAATACTAGACAGAGTAAAGCCAGATGTACCGCTCAAAAATAAGATAGATGTTGCACAGAAAAACCTCCAGCTTCAGATAGTAAAACTAGACGGAATCGCGTCAAAAATAAAGCAGAAAAATGATTATATTTTCAATAAAATAATTGTCGCTCAAAAAGCCAACAACCAGCATTATGCCAAGGCGTACGCTACGGAATTACTCGAGATACGAAAAATGCACAACATGGTAAACGGCGCAAAACTTGCCTTAGAACAGATTCAGCTCAGGCTAAACACAGTATCAGAGCTTGGAGACATAGTAGTAACACTAAGCCCATGCATGTCAGTAATCAAAGGACTAGGCGCGTCATTGAGCGGAATAATGCCAGAGGCAACATCATCAATGCAAAACCTATCCCAAGTGCTAGGCGATGTATTGACAGGCTCTTCGATGAACGCATCAGATACAACAGTCACGACATACAATTCAAGCTCAGACACGCTTGCAATTCTTGAAGAGGCTCAGGCAGTAATCGAAGGCCAGACAAGGGCAAGCATCCCAGAGCCGCCAAGCGGGCTTCCAACCGGTATTCTGCAGAAAAAAGAATCACTCATTTAGATTTTTTCTTGCTTTTTTCAATCAAGATTTTCTTTATTCTAGATATTGTCGGATAACTGTAGCCGCGTCGCCTATAGTTTGAAATCATCATTTTCCAGTTCTTTAGCCTCCACTGTGCCTGCTCGTTTGTAACGGAATGGACTTCTTTTTGTATGATGCTTTTTCTCCCCACCTTTAGAACGCCGGCATCCTTTGCGGACCACCTGTTTTTTGCAAACTTTAATCCGGTTAGAATTTCTTCAATAGGCATTTCCCTAAAATAGTCTTCCAGCATGCGTAACTGCACGTCTGTAAACCTTTTTTGAATAGGTAATTTTACCTCTAGGCCGTCCACATGGTAAGCAGGCATGCATTTCTTAATAGAGTCATGATGAATTAGATTTAACAAAATATTGAATTTGCTAACATGGATTTACAGAGGAGTTTGTTCAAATAAAACAAAATACATGATATTACTCACACGATTTTAGAGAAACCAATGGCAGAAAAGCACATAGCGAAAAGAGACACAGTTGAGAAAAACATCACCAATGACGATTTGGAAGACATCATAGAAAGCGGCGGGACGAGAAAACTGTTCTTTAAAGAAGAACTAGATACCAGGGATCGTTCCGAGCGGGTCAAGGATCAGTTCATCGAGGCAGGACAAGATACGAGAAACACAAATCAGTTTGTAAAACTAATCAATGCCCAGTTACAGAAAAAAGTATCCCAGATTGAGAAAATCAAGGAAGCTCAACGGAAATACGAAGAAGAGATGAACATGTTTAAAACAGACACTGCAGTTGTAGAGCAGAAGGAATTTCAAGTAAGAAATAATGGGGCGGCAAATGACATCGAGGCTGCACTAATAACTCGAGAGCTATCTGCAATGATTAACAAGTATGGTTTTGATAAATTAACAAAAGCGCTCGATGCCATAATGGCAACGAAATAAAGCAGATACATCTCTACAAAATCATTGAATTTAACTGTGAAATTCATAAATAATCACGAATTCACAAAATAGTGATTTGGGCGAGTCTGCAAACTATGTCGGTCGTACGGCAATTCTTCTGCTAACAGGTGTTGGGCTGATTTTATTTTGGCGCGGAATCTGGCAAGTGTCAGAAGAGATGTTTTCAGAACAAATAAGCTTGATTTTAGGCCTTGTCATATTGTTTGGCATTGCCATATTTGAGAAAAAACAAATCTTTAAAATTTTAGGCAGTTCACACTAGTTTCTAAAGAATAACGACGTGGCTAATGCTTTGTTAGTAAGAGGAGATTCTGTTTTTCTCGATAGCCAATAAAACAGTCTATTTTTAATTTATTTGGTGCAACCAGGACTACTTTTGCTTGTTTATTTTGAGCAATGCCTGGTGCTCATAAGTGTCGTACGGGGATGAATAAGAACTGTATTTCATGTTCCACTTGAAATAAGGATGGCCCAGACATACTTGGTCGCCACATACTTGGTTTCCAACCCATTTCGAGTACTTGTGCCTAAGCGTATTCGACGTATCCTTGTTAGACACATTCTTTGCTTCTGCAAAATGACTTGAACTGATTGCACTGATTATAGTCATGGACAGCAATACGCTGATCATTACAAGTGCAACTAATCTCAACATATTTTGCCTAGATTCATTGGATTACTTAAAGTAATCATTTTTCATTGTTTCAAAATTCGAATTTAGAAATATTAAATTTTGTTACACTAGAGCATGAAGAGTGCGAAAAACGAAACGAATTTTTGTTTCTTATCTGTGCGGTGTGCTCTTTCCTATCTTAAGTGGCACTTTGGAGTACGAGTGTCCCTCACAGAGTTGGTCGCCACATACTTTGTTGTGTTGCCATTTGCTGAACTTGTGTGTTGGAGACATTTTTGCAGGCTTTGCTTCAGCATATTGTTCAGATGATAGCGCCATTACCAGTATGGTAGACAAGAGGACAGTGATTGCCACGAGTCCGAGTATTTTTCCAGCCATGCTCAATTTTTTAATTCCCAATTAATTAATTGATCTTTTCGTAATATTTCTAAATTCGAATTTTGAAACATATGGTTTTTCAGGCATGAAAATCGCTGTGAGTGCTATCCAGAGCGTCTTTTATCAGCATACGGTGATGCGGAATGATCTTGGCTGGAAGTCTTGCAAAAAACCTAAGATCACTACTTTGATGGTCTGTCTTTAGTTGACCACCATTAACGGAAACGACAAATCCATGGGATACATCATGACGAAACGAATCAAGACTCTCATAGACTCCGACAAATTTCTTAATTTTTACATCAAGGCCGAGTTCTTCTTTTGCAGAGCGCTTTACAGTATCAGTCATTTTTTCAGTTTTGTGGATCATGCTACCAGGCAAGTGCCAATATCCCTTGTACGGGTTCCTAGTGCGCTTTGTCAGCAATACAGATTTTCCATCAAATATTACCAAGTCAACGCAGGAAAAGGCAAAATACTTTCTAAAATTATCATATTCTTTTTTTGGAGCAATTCTTATTTTCTGACTTTTTTGCTGTTTTTTCATATGTTACAAATCAAGACATCCGTCAATTTGAAGTATTTTGATTTTTTACCAGATTTTTTGATTTGTTCGTAAAAGCTAAACCCCCATACATGCAACCCCCAATTATGAATGGGGTGATTTTTTCAGGATCAGTCGTTTTTCAGGGGGGTTTAACACTTGTTCGTAACTAATGCAGCCAAGTGCCAAAACATCCCCATTACCCAGGTAAAGGTGCCAAAACTATTTGCCCCCCGAACAAAAGCTAAACCCCAGCAAAAATTGAATTTTTGGAGAAAAACCAACAATAACTGTCCGACTTTTTGCGGTTTTTGACACAAATCATGCCAGCAAAAATTCTCATCTTATGCGTAAATTCCAAATTTTTTTGTCCTAGTTTACGGCAAAAGAGGGGGTCTTTTTCCACAAAACTCGGCCAAACTTTTCACATCATGTGAAGAAAAGATAAGCTAAATTGAATTTTTTATTGAATTGGGGACGGTTTTCTCAGATACGCCATGGTATACGCCAGACCGCCGCACATTACCCCTATGGCAAGAAACCCGATGAATAGTCCAATTGGCGGAATAAACGAATCCATCACTGCAAGATTTGGTTGTCCGATTTCCCCTGTTGTAAATATGTCCATTACTCCAGAACCGCTAAGTCCTGCAAATACCATAAGCAGTGTCGTACCAGTCCCGCCCACATTCATCCCTATTAGATGAATCCAAGCTAAAAATCTGGACTTGCCAGAAAAACTTCGTTTCAGGTTAATTTCCAAATGGCTGTAAAATACGGCAGTTACGGCTATTGCGACAATCAGTATCAGATAAAACATCAATCCAAGAAAGACCCATTTTGCAGGTCCCTCAAAAGACAGAGACAAAAATTGAATCATGTTAACTTTGGTAAAAACAGCCTGGGCGCCAACCATACTTAGCGCCATTAGAGTTACGATCCCGCCCTGCAGTATTGCGGCAATTATGAATCGATTTCCCCAGGTACTTTTGACTTCTTCCATGGAGAATTCTTGGTAGGGTTGGATAAAAAGTTCTATCAAACAGAGTGCAAATTGATCTATGCTACCGGGGTTTTTTCTAGGATTTTTCTAGCTTCGACTATCTCTATTTCTACGGTTTCCAGCGGATCGTCAACTTGGTTTCTTCTAATTGAGAAAAGCTTTGGTTTTTCAAAGTCTACAGTACAGTCAGGGCACCCATACACCAAAACTCTGTGCTCGTTTGGAGCTTTTGGGTTTGAAAGACGTGGGTAATACACCAGCCTTGCCCCACAGTCAACACAATATCTGTTGGCCCTTTTAATTCTGGCCATCGTAAACCTCCTGCATTATTCATAATGTGCGATCAGATATTAGATCCAGACGGTCTAATAGAGTAAACCAAATGGTTGCATCGATCTATATTTCTAAATTCGAATTTTGAAAGATTCAAAATTAAACTCTCAAATCAACGCATCCGGAATTACAGGATGCAAAAACAAATGTTTCAGAACTCGAATTTAGAAAGAATGCGCCGCCCGTCAGACTTGAACTGACGACCCCCTGATTAACAGTCAGGCGCTCTACCACGCTGAGCTAGGGCGGCAACAGGTTTTGTCTTAGGCGTATGCGATTTAATCCTTACTAAGTTTGAAAATTTGAAAAATTATTTTTCGATGCCTTTTTCCTTGTAGAATTGGTAGATTCCGTCAAGGAAAACTCGGTGATCTTTGTTTTTGACTTTGGTGTTTGATTGGATTTCTGCGGCAGTTTGTGTTACGTGTTGCAGTACTGGTCCGGATACAACTACTTCGTCTCCTTTAGAGGTGACTTTGGTTGTTCCGTGGATTTTTGCAGTTCTTGGTGCACGTTCTCCTTGGAAGTTTTCAACTAGGACAAGTTTGTCTTTTGTTTTGACTGTGATTGGAAAGTGTGCATAGACTATTTTCATTTTTATTGTATAGCCTGTGATTACTCCCTCACACAAGGTTCTGATTATTGAAAGTGCAGTGTTTGCAATTGCGTGATATTTTTTCCTCGAGTTTACTGCCGTGATTGTTACTTTGTTGTCTTTTACTTCAAGGCCAACTGGGATTTTCTTGAAATTCTTGTATGTTTTGCCTAGCGGTCCCTCAACGTGCAGCATGTGTTTTTTGAGTGTAAGCTTTACTTTAGCCGGAACATCATATGTTGCTTGGAATATTTCCACTTCTTTAGTAGACATAGCCAATCAAGAATCCTCCAATTCCTTTGTTTGCAGCATCGTGGTGTGACATTACGCCTTGATTTGTAGTTACAAGCATCATTCCCTTGTTGTATGATGGAAGATATTGCTGTTCCCAGTCAACAAATTCGCCTTTTTTTACCTTGAATCTAGGTGTAATTGCACCGCATTTTGTAATGTGGGCCAATAGTTGAATCTTGAATTTTCCGCCCCTTTTGTCGTCAATGTGCTCAAATTCGCCAATGTAGTTGTGCTTTTGCAGCGTCTTTAGTACCTCGATTCCAAGCTTTGACGTTGGCAAGATTATGCACTCGCTCTTTCGTCTTGCCTCGTTGTTGTACAGAGTGTTAAACAGATTTGCTACAATGTTAGTCGCTGGCATTTATCTCACCTGTATTTTGCAAATCCCAAAGAATTTGCAACCTCCCTAAAGCATCGTCTGCAGATGTTCAAGTCATATTTTTGAATGACTGCCGTGTAATCGCCACATCGTTTGCACCAGCGCGAGCCCTTGCCGAATTTGTGCTCTTTTCTGCCAGTGTACTTGTATGATCTATCTTTCATTATACAAACGCAACTCCAAATTCACGTGATAAAAATTCTTTCGCTTCGTCACTGCTAATGCGGTGGTGCTTTCCAACGCTTGCCTTGTGTCTGCTTCTGAATCTAATGCCAAATCCTGGTCTGACAAGAGTTACTGCTGCCTCTAGACCCAAGATTCCAATTTGTGGATCATACTTTATTCCAGGAATGTCAATGTGCTCTCTAATGCCAAAAGAAACGTTACCGAAATCATCAAAGGATTTTCCGTTTAGCTTCTTACCCTTTGCGTCAATCAGTCTTTGTAGTAATTTTCCTGCATCATCGCCCCTAACTGTAACTGCTACTCCTATTGGCTCACCCTTTCTTACCCCCCAGTCTCTTTGTGTGCCCTTTGCATCTCTTGCGCAGGATTTCTTGCCAGAGATGGAATCTAGTGCTTTTTTTGCAGTCTCAATCGCATCGCCTGATTTACCGACGCCCATGTTTAAGACGACTTTTTCTAGTCTAATTTTTTTCATTATGCTGTCTTTGTTTGCCATATAATCACGCTACTTGAACAACTGGCTCCTTTTTGCCCACAACCATGACTAGGTCTGCCGGGATTTCGATTTCTCTTTGACCAAATGAAAGCAGTGCTCGTTTTGGAAGAACGAATGTGCCTTCCTTGATTTCTTTGACATCTGCTATCTGACCTGTGTTGATTCCTTTAGTGACAATTACTTTGGCTCCCTTTTCTAGCTTCAAAACTTCTTTAATTTTTTGTTCCGGAACTTGCATGACGCATGTGTCACCTAATGAAACTTTTTCATCAGTTAGCAGTGAGCGCCCATCGTGGAACCCGATTTGGGTTTTTCCCTTTGGAACATTTTGTTTACTTGTAACTTTGACTAGCTTGACAGATTTTTCAGAACTCTTGATTTTCAGCGGCGTCAGTATGTGACCCTTTCCTGGGACCAGTCGGTAGATGTCTGGGATTCCTTCGAGCTCAACTACATCCATGAGTCCGATTCCGTGGTGAAGTGATTTTCGCTCAACGCCGTCTACTTTGACTTTGCCGCCATAGATTGCATATTTTGCCTCTCGTAGAGTTGTCACTAGCTTTAGTGTGTCACGTAAGAATACTGCAGTTGGAATTGAAACGTGCTTTGAGTGAGGACCTGGTCGTACTGTAACTACGAATCGTGGCTCCTTTCTTGATATTCCCCAAAACATTGGAGACATCTGACGCTTTAGTTTTTTACTTCCTGCTATTCGTGGCAATTATTTTTCCTCCTTTTTCTTTTCGGTTTTGGTTGGCTTTGATTCTTTGGTTTCTTTTGGTTTTGATTCCTTTGCTGGTGCCTTTGCCTCTTTTTTTGGTGCAGGTTTTGCGGTTTCTTTTGGTTTTGCTTCTTTGACTGGTTTTGTTTTCTTTCCTTCCAGTTTGTTTTGTCTCCACTTGTCTTCGGTGTTTATGTCGGTAACTATTAGATTTGATGGGTGAATAAAGACGTCAAGGTTTCCGCCCTTGAGTTTTTCCTTTTTGACTCCTTCTACTGAGACGCCGTTCTTTGGAGTAGATACGCTGGTGATTTTGCCTGTGACTCCTCTGAATTCCCCTCTGAGTACGCGGATTGTGTCACCTTCGATTATTCTGATGCTGCGCTTGCCATATTTTTTTCGCAGCTCTTTTGAAAGATGGCTAGCAAGTTGTTTGCTTTTTACAACGGCAGTCGCCTGGTAAATCATTCGGTTACGAATTGTTGTTGGCTTCATTTTCTTATACCACCATGGATGCCAGGTTTGCAACTCTTGGCCATTTTTCAGAGGCCTCTGCTGCAACTGGTCCTTTTATGTCAGTTCCTTTGATTTCCCCTTCTGGAGTAACTAGCACTGCTGCGTTATCCTCAAATGAAACGCGAATTCCATTTAATCTTCGAATTGGATACTTTTGTCTAATTATGACTGCGCCAAAGATTTGTTTTCTTAGTTCTGCTGGGCCCTTTTTGACTACAACGTTTACAAAATCCCCAACTGCGGCTGCAGGATATTGTGAGTGCCTAGTCTTTGCCCTCTTTACCATGATAATTTCTAGGATCTTAGCACCGGTGTTGTCTGCACATGTGACTCTTGCGCCAAGTGGAAGTACTCTAGTAACATATGGCCTGAATTCCTGTACGCCCTTTGCAGATACTGCACGACTTTTTCCGCCGGACATTTTAGGACTTGACCTCCACTACAACGAATGAAACGGATTTTGCGATTGGTCTGCATTCTGCTGCAACCACCATGTCGCCTTCTTTGATCTCTAATTTTGCTGGCTTGTATGCGTGAATCGTGCTCTTGCTTCTTGCGTATCGTTTTGTCTTTGACATGTACAATGGAGCTTCTCTTTGAATAACAACGGTATTTTTGTTCTTCGCACTGACTACTTTGCCCTCAAAGAGTTTTCCTCTAACGCTAAGCGCGTCGCCGTTGTCCATGACAATTCCGTGATACACGTGTTTTGATTCTGTTTGTCCTTTAGCCATTTTTCTTCACCTTTAGTCGTTCTTCTGGTCGTTTTGAGATTTCCAAGCCGTCAATTACGCAGCTTTGGGTTTCGTTAATTGTGAATTTCCATTTAGAGTGTTCTTTTGGAATCATTTTCAAACCAGTTTGTGTTTGAATTGTAAATGTTGATCTTGTTTCGTCCACTACCTTGCCGCTAAATCCGACAATTTGATTATTTGTAGACTCGACAATTTGTGTGGTCAGTCCAATCAATTCATGGTTTGTAATATTGTCTAGTGTAATCATTGTGTTTTGCCCTCGTTTATTTTTGTGAGCATTCTTGCAATTTCTTTTCTGTATGCGCGAATTTTTCCGCTTTCTTTTCTGAGTGTTCCTTTTGCTGCCTCGGTTCGTATTTTTGCAAGCTCAACTCTTGACTGTTCTAGTTTTCCTTTGAGGTCTTGCGCGTTTAGCTCTCGAATTGATTTCATCTTTAGTCGGGCCATTTTACTTGAGCTTCTCCTCTACGTCTTCCATGAGATCAAGTTTTTCAATTTTTTCTGCGATGATTTTTACTGCTTCGCTTTCAGTTTTTGCCTGTAGTAGTGCTGCTGCGTCTGCCTCGTCTTTTTGTTTTTGCTCAAGTGTTCTTTCATCCTTTACTCCCTTGAGCTCAAATTCTGGGATGAATCTGTCCTTTTTGGCAATTCTGATTCTCACCCCAATGTATCCCATAGCTGTCGGGATGTGAGTGATGTCTTCGTCTACTATAATCTGTGCTTGGTGTCCTGCGCGTGGCAGTATTCCAGCAGAGTGTTTTTCAAAGCTTGAACGGTCGCCTCTTAGTTTTCCAGATAAGGTGATTTGTACGCCCATTGCGCCGGCATTCATGATTTGCTGCAGTGTCCACATGGTGGCACGCCTAAATGCGGTTCCGCGCTGAATCAGGGATGCCACTCTATTGCACATCACACTTGATGTGAGTTCTGGTTGAGAAATTTCGTTTACTGCTATCTGTGGGCTCTTTAATCCAAAGTCTTTTTCTAGTTTTTCAGTCAGGTCTCTAATTCCTGATCCTTTTCTTCCAATTACGATTCCAGGTCTTGTCACATGCAAGACTACTCGAGTACCAGTTGGTGTCTTTGAGATCTCAACATGTGAGAACCCTGCCTCTTTGATTGCTTCTCTAAGGTAGTCCTTGAGGAGCATCATGTTGTAGTTGTCTTTTATGACGTTTTTTACTGCTGTCAATTCTAAGCTTCCTGAGCCACTAGCTCAATATGTGTTAGGACGTTGTTTTTGGGAGTTGCCCTGCCTTGCGCACGAGGGGTGAATCTTTTTACTATGACTCCTTTGTGGGTGTTTGCACCGACAATTTTGAGTCTGTCAAGATCCATTCCCTTGTATTCGGCATTTGCTTCCAAATTATCTAATAGTTTAATGAATTCCCTTGCGGTTTTTTCTGGGTAACGTCCAGACATTACACCTGGATCGGATCTGTGGCCAACTTCATTTTTGAATCTTCTAAATGGAACTGCGCGCTTTGCTGCAACCACATCTTGCAGATAATCACGTGCTTTCTCAATTGTCAGGCCCTTTATTGCCTTGGCAACTTCACGTGCGTGTTTGTGTGAAACGTCTTTTTCACGGATTGAGGCACGGACGTGTTTTGTCGCATCAAAGTTTTGAAAAGCGTAATCAAAGTTTCCCATGTCAATCACTTTAATGGCACGTACAGACTGGATCTTGATGCTCCAACTCCCGGTGCTCCATGTACGACTCGTTTGTTTGTTCTAACGTATTCTCCAATGTGGTGTCCAATCATTGGTGTGGTAATTGTAACTGCAACGAATTCTTTGCCCGAATAGACGCTAACTGTGACTCCGACCATGTACGGAAGTATTATCAAGTCTCGGATGTGGGTCTTGATCGGATTTTTTAGTTTTCCAGCCTTGTCGAGTTTGATTTCCTCGATAAGCTTTCTTTTGCCGTCGGTGATGCCTCTGGTAAGTGATCTTCTGGATCTTGCTGGGAATATCTCAAATAATTTTTCTAGCGACATGTTCTGTAGTTCTGCTAGTGGGATTCCCCTATAATCAAATTCTTTAACCATGTATTGACACCTTTATGATTGAAGTTTTTCGGTCCATATTATAGCATTCCTATCTTTGTTGCAAGGTCTCTTGCTTTTTCGACTGACTCAAATTTGACAAATGCTTTCTTGCCAGAAATTGTCTTTGCAGTGTTGACATCAAGTGCATTTTCTTCATAGAGAACTTTGATTGCCTCTTTGATTGTCTTTTTGTCTGCATCAGCATCTACGATAAAGCAGATTCTGTTGTCTTTTTCAATTAGCGCAAAAGTTTTTTCAGTGATGTGTGGTCTTATGATGATTTTTGTTGCTTGAATTGTATTCATTGCAATACCTCCATCAGTCCCAAGTGTGTTGATTTTATCTTTGCAATTTCAGCAATTGCAGCTTTTGTGTATACTGTCAGTCGGATTGGTTGAGAGCCAGGTGCCAAGTCAAGAATTGACAGGTCGCTTGCATTTACTACGTCTACTCCCAAGAAGCCACCGCATGCCTTGGCAAGATTCTTTGCATCCTTTGTTACAAAGAGGATGCTTTTTCCAACCTTTGTTTTTCTTCCTCGGATGACTGCCCTGCCGGAACGCGCCTTGCGGCTTTCCAGTCTTTTAATGTCAGGTGTCAGGTGTAATGCATCAAATACTTTGAGTATGTCTTTTGCCTTTGAGATGTTTTCAATATCGTCAGATACGACTAGTGGGAATGACTCGACTTTTTCAACTATGTGCCCTCTTGATTCTACTATTCCCTTTGAGGCAGTAGCGGCAATTGCGGAGCATAGCGCAAATCTGTTTTCTTTCTTGTTTAGTTTCTTGTAGATTATCTTTTGAGACGTTGGTGGGTGTGCTTGTCTTCCGCCCCTTGTCTGTGAGACGCCTGCGCCTTCACCTTGTCTTGGTCCACCGCCCCTGATTCTTGCAATTCTTGCCTTGCCGTGTCCTGTTGGAGGATCGTTAGACATCGCAACTACATCCATACCTGCAGTCGGGTGTCGTCCCTGGGACTGGTAATGGTGAGAATCTAAATTGACAAATGCTCTGTGAATTACGTCCTTGCGGAACGGTGTCAGAAACACTGGTGGCAGTTCAATTTCTTCCTGCTTTGTTCCAGTTAACGAGAATGTTTTGGCCTTCATATCACAATCTCCAATATGTTTGGTTTTAGAACCTTTGTTGAAATGTCTCTGATTTGTGCTCTGAGCTTGACAAGACGTCTGTATGTTCCAGGGACGGAGCCTTTCAGAACGACAAAGTCGCCATTTACGACGCCATAGTGTTTGAATCCGCCTGATGGATTTATCTTGAATTCATTTTTGTCAGTGTTACTCATTATCATAATTCGTTTATTGTATTCGACTCTTTGATGGAAACCTCGCTGTCCTGCACGCGGTACAGTGTACATGATGCTTGCTGGAGAAATTGGACCCAATGATCCAAGTGCTCTTACGCTTTTTCTTGACTTGTGCTGCTTTTTCTTGACGCCCCATCTTGTGATTGGGCCTTCGATGCCCTTTCCTTTTGTTATGGATGCAACATCAACAGTTGTGCCAAGCTCAAAGACTTCTTCTACCTTGACTTGTTTTCCGAAAAGATTTTTCAAAAATTCAAATTGTTTTTTGGTATCTCCGCCTTTTACTGCAACTTCAAACACATACGGCTTTTTTTGCTCAAGTCCTGCGGTGTTTGGAAATACCGCAACTACTGCAAACAGATCGTCTACTTTGTTGAGCATTTTTTCTGCTTGTTCCAAGCCGCCTTCTTTTGGTTTTACTGTGAATAATCTAGATACTTCTTTTGGCATGTCACTGCTGTACACATCAAACAGTGCATGTGAGCCGTCATTATTGTCCCGGTAACCCCTAATTCCAATTATCGAGATTGGCGGAGTCGCAACAACAGTGCCAAGGCTTACAAGTTGCTTTCCGTGGTTTGGTGTTTTTTCTCTGTCGTCAATGCTGACAATTTGGATGCACCCTACCTTGAATCCCGCATAGCCCAACAGTTTTGGCTGTTCTGAATTTGTTTCAGGCCAGTTTCGAATTCTTGCCTCCATGCTTTTGGCACGTCCTCTAGGCGAGTACGCAAGACTTCCACGACGTGGCTGACTGTATTTCTTATGGCCCATGGATAATCGAAAACCTCGTTAACCCCATTATATATCTAGAGGTAACGGATGTTACGGTTTTACCAGACTTGCAAGCGAAAGATAAAACGTCATTCCGCCAATTACAATTCCGACAATCCCGACTAGAATTACCAGTTTAAGAAAATTTTTTGATTTTGCCATATTATGGAATGATCGTTAATGCGAGTTTGCAAAATTAAGAATCGACAATATGCCCATCAGTGCTTCTTCCATCCTAACGGTTTCAGTTGCCTGATTTGGGAAAAAGTTGAGCACCTTTGCATTTGAGATATCGTTTATCCTCTGGCCAAGCATTTCGTATACTCCCCGATCCGGGCCTCCAAAAACCAAAAGCATTGGCTTTTCAGACTGAACATAGTAATCCAGGTGTTTTTGCGTAGCGTTTTTTCCCTTGCGCGACGTCAGAAGAGAGTCGCCCTTCCATTCAGTCAGCAGCTTTAGAAGGTTTGATCGCTCCTTTACTTTGTAGCCCCAGTACTGCTTTACTTCATTTTCAGAAATTTCTTTTACAGTAACTGTCGGCACCACTGTTTTGATTTGAACCGTGAGTCGTTTCTTTTCGTGTTCCATCCCATAGTATACGACAGGATCGAATGTTCCAATGTCAAGGAATTTTTTTCCCTTGTGGTGCAGTACTACGCCTTCTCGGATGTCACCTACCTTGAGGTATTTTGGATTTGCCAAAAGCGTGTGATGCGGAATTTGCAATGGGTGCAGTATGCCAGCATACTTGAGCTCATCTATTTTTGGAAAGAGTGCCTTTCGCAAGTATTGCGGAGTTTCAAGATAGCGCAGAATCAGCGATAAAAGAAATCTGTCTGCCTCGCTTCCGCCGCTTTCCTCGTAGAGGTATATGGTATCGATTCTGAAAATTGCACATGCACGTGCAATTAAGGAAGCCTTACGGGACTTGTCAAGCTGTGTTGATTCATCCTTGAGAGCAGAGTCTGGAATAGCGATTGAGATTTTCAATATTGAGAAACTTATGAGGAGGGAACTGGGAATTTTTGCTTTGCAATTGCTGCATAGTGTGCAATTTGTTCTTGTGTCACCTTGTCAAACTGTTTTGTAGATGATTTTACATTTGACATCTTGATGTGATCTGTCCCGTCCTTTTGGTCACTTGCAAGATATATGCATGACACTGCTAGTGCGGACGCGTCGTCAAGTGACATGTCTGGCTTGTAATTTTTTTCAAGAAAGTCATTTGCCTGATCAGAGTTTGCGCCAATCGCAACTGCATCATATGCGATGTATGTTCCGCTAGGATCAGTCAAAAACAATGAATTGCCATTAGAGTCAACTCCGCCAATAATTAGTGCAACGCCAAACGGCCTTGCCCCGCCAAACTGGGTATACTGCTGGCATTGGTCTGCGAGGTGTTTTGCCACAGTTTCCACATCAACTGGCTCGTCATAGATCATCCTGTTGCTTTGTGAAAAGAATCTTGCTGCATCTGCTTGACTTCTTGCATCAGGAATGTATCCTGCTGCTGCAAATCCAATGTGCTCATCAATTTGAAATATTTTATGTGCAGATTCTGAAATTTGTAATTTGCGTGGCTTTTCTTCGACTGCGATTACGACACCGTCTTTGCTTTTGATTCCAATTGCAATCGCACCACGTCTTACTGTTTCAATTGCATATTCTACTTGGTAAAGTCTTCCATCTGGAGAAAATATTGTAATAGCTCGGTCATAACCTTGTTGAGAAGGAAGCAATTCAGTTTTCAATGCCTTGAAAGTTTAATTTAAGTCTAGTCATGTGTGCAGCGTGCGATTTGAGATTCCATTTTACGGCCACGAAAATGTCAGAGCACTTCACGCAAGAACAATTGAGATCACAACCGAGCCTGATCTTACAATACAGGGAGATTGCATCATCGGAGTTTCTGCAGAATGCGGCTGCAAAGACATTCCAGAAAAACTAAAGAAAAAGCTGCGAGATGAGCGATCAACAGTCACACTTTCAATTCAGGTAAACGGCGAAGTTTTTCAAGTTGCAGGCAGTGGAAATCCGGATCTGATACTGGAGCATCCTCACGACATAGTGATCAGGAAAAGCAAATTTCTGTGTCCAAGGACCCTGGCAATAAATTGCGACAAGGCATCAAATGATATTCCGCGAAAAATGATAAAGATGCTGCAGAGCCCTCAAACAAAAGGCGTCTTTGTAATCGAAGTCACTTGAGCTTTTTTTGCAATGTGTAGTCTTTTGTTTCCAGAGCCTTTGCCATTGCACGGTTGACGATTTCCATTAGAAGAAATTCGCCGTAACCTTGCTTGTCTGTCTTTTTTTGCAGTGCCGGTCTTCTTGCGATTCCTTCAAGAATCTTTTCGATTTTTGCAGATGTGTTTTCTATAATTGAGGAATATTTCGTGTCAAAATCTTTTGAAGAATGATTCCCAAGAAACTTGGTTGACGTGCCATAGAACTTTGCGACGGCTCCCCTCACTTCTTCGATTTTTACTATCTCAATTAGGCCTGCCTCTTTTAGAATATCGATGTGATGCCGAATTGTGGTGATTGCTTTGTTGTGACCTGATTTTTGCAGCTCCTTTGTGATTTGTTCTGCGGTGAGTCTTTTGTGATACAGAATTTCCACAATTTTTGCTCGTGCTGGGTCTTCGAGTGCACGGGCGTGTTCAACTGAAATTGTCATTATGCGACTAATTTTGATTGGTTTTTCAAGTAATGTAGACATGATAGCGTTCTGTATTTTGATTAGCTAAAAGATCAACGTATCACATTTTTTTGTCCAATCGCACTATTTTTTTTACATTACTAGAAACTTCGTAGCAAAACCAATAAATCTTCTTTTGCTATCACTAATCTCGTACTGGTATCATAAATATGGTAGCATACTGACAAACTTGGTAACCTTCCAACTAATTTTGGAAATTGATGAATTTTTGAAAATCTGGAAACCACCATCGCCAAACAGGTGCAAAACACCCCAAAAGAGGGGTTTGAATTATGGGCGGAAATTAAAATTCGAGTCAGAGTGCCTTGCCAGTAAGCTTTTCGTATGAAACCACGTAGCGCTCTGACATTTTGTTGATAATGTCGGCAGGTATTGAGGGGGCTACTGGTTCCTTTCCTTGCGCCCTAAAGTCCTCAAACTGTTTTTGATAGCCATTTGCAGTAAGCCAGTCACGGAGAATTTGTTTATCGTATGACTCTTGGATTCTGCCAACGACGTAAGCGTCCTTTGGCCACAGCCTATATTCATCGGGGCCAATAGAATCTCCAAGCAAGATGTCATCATTTAACTTGCCGAACTCTAGCTTCAAGTCTGCAAGAATGAATCCCGCCACGTCTGCGATTTCTGACATCAGATTATAGATTTCAATTGATTTTGATTTTAGCCATTCAAATTCATGTTCTGTTACCAGCCCACGCGTTACGGCTGATTCCTTTGTTACTGGCTCGTCGTGCTCTGCCTTTGTAGTAGGATCAAATATTGGATACGGCAGCTTGGCTGCAATTTCAGTCATTGTTTCAGACGGCAGTTGTATTTCGCCGCTCTTCCACCGCGAGATCAAACTTCCATAAAAGTATCCGCGGACAACACATTCCATTGGGATCATTTTCATTTTTTTTACAATGATTTCGTTTTTGGACACGGTTCTGACATAGTGGTTTTTTGCAGGTAGTTTGTTGAACCAGAATTCCGCAAACTTGCACAAGGCCTCACCTTTGAGAGGGATCGGGTCATGGAATTTTACGTCGTATGCAGATACACGATCGCTGAACCTGAACTGCAACTCCCCATTTTCCAAATCATAGACATCTTTTACTTTGCCAGATCCTACAAACTTCAATTATTTTCCAAGTTTTGATAATTAATCTATGATTATAACAATTGTGAATGGGTTTTTAATTTAGCAGTTAATAGAAAAAACATGCTGGCCATTCTTTTGGTACTGTGTTTGTCTTTGGGAGTTTTGCCAGCGTTCGCCCAAGAATCAGACGGGCCGGAAATCACAGATGATAGTGCAACAGTCGAGGTATACGTAGAAGGGATTCCAAACAATCCAACTACGATGACTTTTGTTGGAGACGATATTTTGGTACTGCAAAGATATGACGGGCTGGTACGACTTGTCAGAGACGGAGACTTGCAAGACAAGCCTGTTTTGGATGTTTCAGTTGCAAAAGACGGAGAGCGCGGAATGCTTGGGATCACATCAATCGGATCTACAGTTTATGTGTATTTTACCGCGTCAGATGTAGATGGCGGAAAAGCAATTGAGAATAGAATTTACAAGTACGAGTGGGACGGAAACAGTCTAATCAATCCAGTTTTGCTAAAGACGCTTCCAGGGGATAATTATTATCATAACGGAGGGGCGATGACCAATTTTGACGGTCAGGTGTATGCAGTGATTGGGGATAATGGCAACTATGGCAAATTACAGAACAGGGCAGCAGAGTGGAAAAACGACACCAGTGTTATTTTGCGAGTTGACCCGCCAGGACAATATTATGCGATGGGCATTAGGAATAGTTTTGGAATTACATTTGATCCCAGTACTGGAAATCTCTGGGATACAGAAAATGGGGATGACGATTATGATGAGATCAACCTAGTTCCAGAAAACTTCAACAGCGGATGGATTGAGATAATGGGGCCTGCAAAAAATCAAGCGCAGATTGATTCGTTACCAAAGTATGGAAATTTTGTTTACAGTGACCCAGAGTTTAGCTGGCAAAAACCAGTTGCCCCAACTGCAATTTCTTTTGTGAAATCAGACAAGCTAAAGGATTACTCAGATAGTGTATTTGTGGGAGATTGCAATACAGGCAATCTGTACAGATTCAAGCTTAATTCAGACAGAACAGGTTTTGTCTTCAAGTCTCCCGAACTAGCAGACAATGTTCACAATATTGGGGAATCCATGGATGAGATCATATTTGGCACAGGCTTTGGATGTGTGACAGATATCGAGGTAGGTCCAGATGGGCTGCTCTATATCGTATCGCTTTCAGAGGAAAAAATCTTTAGAATAATTCCAAAGGCATCGGCTGAACAGTCCAGCCAAAAGTCAGACACAGATGGAGGATGCCTCATTGCAACTGCCACATACGGAACCGAGTTATCTGCCCAGGTACAATTACTCCGAGAAATACGAGACGGAGTTTTGTTCAATACCGAATCTGGGACAACATTCATGGCAGGATTCAACCAGTTTTACTATTCATTTAGCCCCACCGTAGCAGACTTGGAGCGACAGAGCCCAGTTTTCAAGGAATTTGTAAAAATAACCATATCTCCGATGCTATCCACATTGTCCATCCTAAATTATGCAGATATTGATTCAGAGCAAGAATTGCTAGGATATGGGATCGGAGTCATCTTACTAAACTCTGCAATGTATTTTGTCATGCCGATATTGGCCATCATAAAGATACGACAGCATTTTAGCAAGAAAGGCAACTAATTCAAAGCAATTCTAGTCAACAGCGTTTAGCATGCCAAAACAAAAATTTATCAATGAAATTTTCCCTACATATGACATGCGAGACATCAACGATATCATGCCCAAGATCCCAAACATGAAGTGGGGCGCCCTAACTAACAAGTTCCCCACAAAAAACAACGTAAATGAGCTAGACAAGATGCTCCCACACGACAAAAAATGGCACACGGTATTTGATCTTGAGGACCAAGTCTATGTTGATGATGTCAGAGTATGGAAAAAAGACAAAAAAGCCTGGACCTAGGAGCCCATCATTCCCGGGATCTTTGGTGGAATTCTGTATGGCTTTGTTACCGAAATCCCATTATCCGCAGTGACTTTAACTTGGTGTAACGAGTTTTCAGATGGAGGCGACAAGATTACTTTTTGCCCAGGAGTCAAAGTTCCAAGATTTAGCACGTGGCCGTCACCGTAATTTACAATCACGTTAGTCAGGGGCTTTGCGCCAATATTTTGAACCATCACTCGTGCAGTGACAAAAAGATTCTGCGGATCCTTGAACGGGTCCACGTCAATCTCATAGTCTTGTGATGAGAATGTTCCTTTTGACAATGAGAAAGTAATGACTCCTCCAATTCCAGCAATCACTGCCACACCAATTATTATGAGAAACTTGTACGATGAAACCATCAACTGGACAGATGCAATACTAATTTAAAAAATAGATCAGATAGGAATTAGGATTATTTTCCGCCCTGTTCTGGGATGGTCGAAAGGGTACTGGTTGATATAACGTTTGGAATTTTGCGAATCTGTTTGGTTACGATATCTGACACTATTTTGTGGGTTTGCCCCTGGACCTTGACGAAAATATCATACATCCCATATGTGCCGTGCGCCTCTTTTACTCCATCAATTTTTAGAACATCCCGCATCACGTCCATTTCATGAGCCACCTCACATTTTACCAAGACAAACGCAATTTCCATTTTACTCGCCCTTCATTTCCTCTCTTGTCTTGAATACCGGCTTTATTCCTAGCGTAGAATAGTCTCCGGTTGTGCATGTAAAGCACATAGAGTCAAGCGGTATGCCAACTGCGTTTGCCAGATTTTCTGCATCGTTGTATCCCAAAAAGTCAGCGCCAATGTCTCGGCGTATTTTGTCAATTACTTGCTCATTAGTAACGCCTTCACCTATTATTCCGGTTGCCAGTTCGTCTTGAGATGGAAAATCGATTCCTGCATAGCACGGATACTTGATTGGAGGGTATGTGATTAGCATGCTAATTTTTTTTGCACCTGCTCGCCTTAATGCCTTTATGATTGCCTTTGAGCTTGTACCGCGAACTAGACTGTCGTCAATTACAACCACGTGCATTCCAGTAATAATTTCTGTAATCGGTATAATCCATCGATTTATTTCTACTCGGTCGCTTTGGTGGGGCTCGATAAAACTTCGCAGCGGCCCCTTTTTGCTGTACCTGTCCTTGAGCAACCCTTCATCAAATTGTATTCCAAGTTCCTGCGCATATCCTAGTGCTGCAGGTCTTGCAGAGTCAGGTACCGGGATTACCAAGTCTGCATCCTTGATTGGAAATTTTCTGGCTAGAAACTTGCCTATGTTCTTTCTTGCAACATAGATGTTTGTTCCCTCCATTCTAGATGTAGGGTGTGCAAAGTATGTGAATTCAAATGAGCAGTGCGCATGCTTTTTTTCTTCTGAAAACATTTCAGACTCCATTCCAGAATTGCTAAATTTTAGCAACTCCCCTGGGATAACGTCGCGGACAAGTTTTGCGCCAACGGCAGTTATTGCAGACGACTCTGATGCGACAATTGTTACCTGCCCTTCTTCTTTTGAGCCAAGAACCATCGGCCTAAACCCCCGCGGATCGCGAGCAGCATATACTGCATTATCATCAGATACAAAAGTAAAGCAATACGAGCCTGCCATCTCGTTTTTTAGAATAGACAGTGCACTTCCCAGTTTGCCGTTTGTGGACATCAATGAGACCAGTCTTTGAGCGGCAACGAGTGTATCACTTGCGTTTTGAGGCGTAAAAGTGCATCCGCCAACCAGATTTGCGAGTTCTGCGACATTTGCTATTGTCCCATTGTGTGCAATGCACAAGTCCTTGACCTTGAGTGGCTGGGCATTTTCCAGGTTGCTTTTTCCAACAGTCGAATATCTCACATGTCCTATTGCTGCAGGCGATGCGTATTCTTCAGTGATTTTGTGGTATTCGCCAGATGCGCCAGATACAAGCCCCAGTCTTTTGATTGGATCTTTTTTTGGAATTGCGATTCCCCACGCCTCTTGGCCTCTATGTTGCAGTGCACGTAATGCGTCAATTACCATTGGGATTACGTTTGTTCCGTCTCTACTGAAAATTCCAACTACGCCGCAGTTTTCTTTAACCATGCAAAACCAAATCCTTCAGTGAATTAAACCACTTGTCATGTGCTTTATCAACGCTTAGTTTTACAATTACATTTTTGCTTTTGGAAAACGTAATGTTTTTTCCCTCAAACTTGCCAATTATGCCAAAGGTTACGTCCTTTGCCCTGAGATAGCCCAGCACTGCGTCAAGGTTTGATTTGGATACAGATAACAAATACCTAGAATGACTCTCAGAAAACAAAATTTTGTCATCAGACATCTTTGATGACGGCACGTTGTCAATTGATACGATGCATCCGATGCCGCTAGTCATGGCAATCTCAGATACTGCGATTGCCAGCCCGCCCTTTGAGCAGTCGTGGACGTTTCTTGCCCACTCGTTTTCAATTATGTGTAGTACTGATTTCATGTTTCGCTTTGATTCTGCAAAGTCGACTACGGGGCACTTTCCTCCAATAAACTCGTGAATGTACTCGTAGTATTCAGAGCCACCGAGCTCATCCTTGGTAGAGCCAATCAGGATCAGGATGTCGCCCTGCTCTGACTTTTGCGGGTGCAGTGGCTTTTTCTCAATTAGTCCCAGGACGCCAATTAGTGGGGTGGGTTTGATTGGGCCTTGTGGGGTTTCGTTGTACAGGCTTACTTTTCCCCCAACACATGGGATGCCAAAGTGTTTTGAGAATTCAGATATTCCCTTTAGTGATTCTAAAAACGTCCAAAAGATTTCTGGGTTTTCCGGATTGCCAAACTGCAGGTGATCAACCATCCCAATCGGCGTGGCGCCAGTACACACCACGTTCCTGCAGGCCTCCTCAAAGCATCCGATTGCCCCGTTTCTTGGATCAATGTAGCATTGCTTTGGGTTTCCGTCAATTTTTGCAGCCAGGTATTTTCCGTTATCCAAACGCAGGACTGCAGAGTCCATCCCAGGCTTTACTACTGTACGTATGCCAACTTCGTGGTCATACTGGCCATATACCCAGATTTTGTTTGCAATATTTGGGCAAGATAACAGTCTCATAGTGATTTTAGAAAGATTAGAAACAGATTTTGGTTCCTTCTTTTTTTGCAGATCTTTGAGATATGCGGGCTCCTTTGACGGCCTGTCAAGAAGCGGCGCATTTGCAACAATTTCGGCAGGCATGGATGCGACAATCACATTGTTGTTTTTGACTCTCATTATTTTGTCAGACGTCACCTTGCCAATGACAGAGCAGGTGACTCGGAATTTTTTGCAGATTGATTCCAGTTTTACTAGTTTTTTCTTGTCGGTAATGATCAACATTCGCTCCTGTGACTCGGATGTCATTATCTCCCTTGGATTCATGTCAGACTCTCTTGTGTGGACGCGGTTCACGTCAAGCTCAATTCCAATTCCAAGCGTGTCTGCGGTTTCTGAAATTGCGCATGAAAGGCCGCCCCCGCCCAAGTCCTTTAGCGCCTTGATGCAGCCTTCGTTTCTTGCCTCAAGGGTTGCCTCGATGATTAATTTTTCAATAAAAGGGTCTGGGATTTGTACCGCCGAGCGGTCTTCGGTCTCAAGTGAGTCAGATGCAAACTGCGCACCGCCGATTCCGTCACGCCCTGTCGAGCCCCCTAGCAATACCACCACATCGCCTGTGTCGGCGTGATTTTTGATCAGCCTTTCTTTTTTTCCAAACCCAATTGACGCAACATCAACTAGCGCATAATTTGTATAACACTCATCAAACTCCACTTCACCACCAATGGTTGGAATCCCAAGACAGTTGCCATAGTCCGCGATTCCAGTTACGGCATTTTTGAACAGCCATCTTGCCTGGGAATCTTTTTCAATGTTTCCAAAGCGAAGCCCGTCAAGAAGTGCAATGGGTCTCGTACCGGCAGATAAAATATCTCGAATCACCCCACCTACTCCAGTCGCCGCGCCGCCATACGGCTCAACTGCGGATGGATGGTTGTGGCTTTCTATGTGGACAGTTATCACATATCCGTCCCCTACATCTAGCACACCAGAGTCAAATCCCTTTTCGCGAATCACTCGAGGTCCAGACATTGGAAGTATTTTGAGATGCTTTTTTGAAGACTTGTACGAGCAGTGCTCAGACCATTCAGCTGCAACGATGTGCATTTCGGTGTCGTTTGGCTTTCTTTTGATTTTTTTTGAAAGATAGTCTAGTTCTTGTGGATGCAGGCTCATTTTCTTGCACCAACGGTAGTAATCAAAGACTCAAAAATCATAGATGCAGGCTTGGAGTTTCTTGGGTTGATTTCGGCCTCAACTGCACGCTCAGGATGCGGCATCATGCCGACCACGTTTCCCTCCCTGTTGCAGATTCCCGCAATGTCAAAGACAGAGTTGTTCACGGATTCGCCATACCTAAACACGATTTGGTTGTTTTTCTTTAGCATGGAAAGAGTGGCCTTGTCGACATAGTATCGCCCTTCCCCGTTTGCGATAGGAATTGGAATTTTTTCCTTTAGCGCAAATTTGTTGGTAAACGGAGTCTTGTTGTTTTCCACTATGAGCTCAGTCCACCTGCACATAAAATTAAGCGACGTGTTTTTTAGCAATATGCCTGGCAAAAGCTCAGATTCCACCAGTATCTGAAATCCGTTGCACACTCCAAGAACCGGCATCCCCTTGTCTGCCATTCTTTTTACATCAGATATTATTGGACTGTGTGCCGCAATTGCTCCGGCCCTCAGCCTGTCACCATAAGAAAATCCCCCAGGAAGGACAACGGCATCTAGATCCTTTGGAAGCTTGTCCTCATGCCAAAAATATTTCACATCTAGTTTGAAAACATCAAGTAAAACGTGATACATGTCGCGATCGCAGTTACTTCCAGGAAATACGACAATACCGACTTTCACACCGTAATTTGTACGACGCCATTAATTAATTAAATCGCAAGATTTGGCGCAGATTATCACATAGTAGGAATCACAACAAACCTTTTTTATCTTGAAAATATGCAAAACGAATCATGGGCCAAGTCCGAGACATAATGAACAAGCATGTAATCACCATATCAAAGGAAAAGACGTGCTTGGAGGCAGCATCCCTTCTTCAGGAAAAAGACATTAGCTTTCTTGTTGTGACTGAAGGCCAAAACCCAGTTGGGATACTAAGCGAGGCAGACTTTGTTAGAAAGATCATAGCCAAAAACAGACTTGCGTCCGACGTTTTAATCTCTGAGATAATGTCCCCCAAGTTCAGGTGGGTTGAGCCAACTACGCTAATTGAGGATGCAGTGCAAAAAATGCTAAACAACAACATCCGAAGGCTGCTTGTGCTGGAAAACGAAAAACTCGTAGGCGTAATTACGCAGACAGACCTTGCATCCCACCTAAGAAGCAAATTACTAATTGACGGGACAATAAAGTCAATTGGAAAAGACGACTAGATTACGGTAAATGTGACTTTGCTTACCATTGGGTTGTAGATTCTAAGATCGTTGCAGAGTTTTCGAGCTGTTTCTTCTGCTGCCTTTTTGTTGGTGGCGTTTATTTGGAATTTTAGCATTTTTGCAGATCGTATTTTTTTGACGGAGGAATAACTGCCCTTTAGGACCAAATCATTTAGGATTGTAGCGCCTTCAGGATCACTGATTCCGGGTTTGTTTTCAATTATGACTTGGACCTCAAACAATGGCATGAGTAGTTTTGCCTTTGCTGTGATATAATAATCTAGGCTCCGCCAAATAATTTAATCATACATTGGCAGAGCCAATTTATAGTACGTCAGTGACTCAAGAATTGCAGTGACCCGTCACAGATATTGGAAGATAACAGCAGATGACATTCAAAAGTATGATTATGATCAAGCCAAAGTGCTAAACTGGGAAATCAAAGGCGTGAAGGAACCAGAAGAGGATGCAAGGTTTATCGGAGTATTTTTGTACAAAAGGGGAACGCCAATTGACTATACCCCGACAAAAGGAATGGTATTGTACCACAACAACATTCTAAAAAAAGAAGTTGATGAAGCTACAAAGTTCATCAAAGACAAATTCGGCGGAGATACAAGAGACAAGGGAACTCGCATATTTTTGGAAGGCTCTAAAGAAATCTATTCAGGAAAAGAAGTAGGCCAGTTTGCAAAGGACTTGGAGACACGGTTCAACCTCAAGGCCACCATTTCAATAGAGTTTGAAAGCCTCACAGAGGAAGAGCGAAAGAAAGCAGGCCTGCCAGACGCAAAACTATTGCCAATACCTGGAAACCACAGCTAAAAATTAGCAACCTAAATTAGACATTTGGCGCATTAAAACATCAGATGTCAGAACTACATGGAATTTTTCAGCACCTGTCAGAGCTGCGAAAAAGAGTAACGAGAATAGCAATTGCCGTCATCATTATCATTGCAGTCATTCTTACGTGCAGGCTGGAATCCTTTGTCTACAACGGGATTACACTTTACTATCCGATTCTAGAGCCAATCAACAATATCGCCGCACAGATAACAAACCACATGCGGCAAGAACTAGTTCCAGAAAGTGTTCAGCTTATCCAGACGGCCCCAGGCCAGGCGTTTTATGCGCAAATGTATGTCGCGTCAATTGTGGGAGTTGTGCTTTCCATGCCAATTATCATAAGAGAGCTTACCGCATTTATCAGACCGGCTCTAAAGGAAAGCGAAGTCAGGGCGACCCGTTCAATAGCGATTCCGGCACTGGTGCTTTTTGTATCGGGGGTGGTGTTTTCGTATTTTACGGTAATACCGTTTATGCTGGATTTTCTGTACCAGTATGGGGAAGCATCAGGGCTTGTAACGTTTTTGAACGTGATGGATTTTGTGTCGTTTGTTTTGCAGTTTTTGCTTGCGTTTGGAGTTGCGTTTCAGCTCCCACTAATCATGTATGCGGCAACAGCATCTGGGATTACTGATGCCAAATTTTGGCGCAGAAACATTCGATACGCAATTGTTATTTTGGTAATTGTCGGAGCAGTGGTCACACCAGATGGGAGCGGTGTTACAATGTGGTTTATTTCAGGACCCATGATTGCACTGTATCTGGCAGGCATGATAGTAATAGAAAGACGCGAATTTAGAACTAAAAAACCCCAGCAGGGCTAGATTCAAAGTTATTTTTGATTTCACAGTTTGTTAAATAAAGAAACTAGATTTTTTATTGTTATATTTTTTATTTCTTTAATTTTTTCTTTTGTGACTTCTTCAAAGTCTTTTTTGGTGACTTGGTAGTTTTCTTTGGCGTTTT
>DATBQZ010000107.1:0-5501 GCA_036560565.1 Candidatus Nitrosotenuis sp. | reverse complement strand
GTAAAAGACAGAAAAATCCTAGACGAGATAGTAGAAGACTCGCTAAAGATGGCATACATCTGGGACGAGGTAAAGGACAATCTCAAAAAGCCAGCAGTTGAGCTGTCAGGTGGCCAGCAGCAACGCCTCTGCATTGCACGTGCACTTGCGATTCAACCAGAGGTATTACTTATGGATGAGCCAGCATCTGCACTAGATCCAATAGCTACTCAAAAAATCGAAGAAACAATAACGGAGCTTGCAAAAGAATTCACCATAATCATTGTAACACACAACATGCAGCAGGCAGTTCGCGTTTCAGATTATACTGCATTTATGTATCTTGGAGATTTGATTGAATTTAACGAGACAAAAAAGCTTTTTACTCAACCAAAAAACGAGTTAACCGCAAAATATGTGCAAGGCCAATTTGGTTAGATGACCCGACTTATTGATCCATCACTTAAGGAACTTTCTTCTTTAATGTCAGAAATGGGAGACCTTTCCATTCAAGGGATCATGCTTGCAATAGATTCTTACTTGTATGGAAAAAATACGGTAAATCAGGTCCATGACATTTCAGATGAGATAACAAAAAGATACTTTCAAGTTGCAGAATTGACATTTGACATGTTGCTAAAATATCAGCCAGTCGCAGATGATTTTCGATTAATTCGCTCTTCAATTGAGATTTCGCATGGATTTTCAAGATTTGGTAGATATGCATATGACATAACGCTTGTCAGAGACATGTTTGGCGACATATCAGAATGTGATAATAGCTGGCTCATTCAGGCATCAAATAAAGTAAAGACCATGATTCGTGACGCGGTGATGTATTTTGCAGATCTAGATATCAGAAAGGCAGTTGTGATGCAGGAAAATGAAGACTTTGTAGACAGGCTTTACAAAGAAAGGCTTCCAATGCTGATCAATTCGGAAAATACGAAATGTGCACTTGCAGAGGCACTGGTCTTACGTTATCTTGAGAGAATAGCGGATCATGCGATGTTTATGAGTGATGCAATAAATTATATCGTCACTGGAAAACACAAACTGACAAAACAGTTCCTTGTAGACGAGTCTTTAAACGAAAAATTTACGAAATCCCAGTAAACAAACTATGTTGGATACATAGTTCTATGTTTTGTTCGTTGTAACCCCATAACTATGATCCGGTAATTTTTCATTGATTAGCACCAAGAAGTAAACAATGTGGACCTTTGAACATGCAGGCATTATGAAAAACTCAACTGCTCCCCGCAGTTTTACAATGACTGATTGTGATGATTTGGTATCACAAAGAAAAAACCACATACATAGTTTACGTAAATATCAGAAATCTATTTTGGATAATGACATTATCTTTTGTGATCATTGCAACTTATGCCTGATGAGAGTTGCAGAAAATGCGGAGGTGGTTTAATTGACTATGCCCGCTGTACAGAATGTAGAAAAATCAGTTACAAAATGTGCAAGAAATGCTGCCACGTCGTGTCACAAGATAATCATCCAGAATGCTTCAAATTTTTTAACTTGTCAGGCTATCAGATGGCGTTATGATTAAAATGATAACTAATACGAAGAGTGATAAATTACAATTGATTTGGAAGAGGCATTAATGATGGAAATTTTCATTCTCAGACACGGTGATGCAAGCTCAAATGCAAAGAAACTAACCGACGACTCAAAGCGATCACTTTCTGAAAATGGAGTAAAAGAAATTGAAAATGCTAGCAATTTTTTTGAGGAATTGGAGATAAATTTTGACCATATCTTTTCTAGCCCGCTAAAACGTGCAAAGCAGACGTCAGAAATCATACTAAAAAAACAGAGCAAATCTAATTTTACAGAACTAGAAGAGCTAAAACCCGAGGGGAGAGTTGAAGAAATTTGTAAGAAATTATCCTCTCAAAAAGAAAACATAAAAGTTTTGATTGTAGGTCATAACCCACTTCTGGTAGATCTGACAAATTATATAATAAATTCAGCTGATCAGATCTCTACAAACATCTCATTAAAAACTGGAGGAATAATTAAGATCAAGGTTAGTTCTGTGGAACCAAAAATGAAAGGAGAGTTGCAACTGATGCTTCCCCCAAAACTGATAAGAAAATTCTGTAAATGAGTCATTTTTTGTTCAGTTTACACAGATAAGAACAGCAAAAAATGAGGTATGATAACAAGAATGCAAAAAATTTCCGTAATAGATCTGGGATCAAACTCAGTGAAACTAGTCAATTTTAGGATCAACCACGATAATTCCTATCAAGCATATCAGCAGGAAGCCATTACAGTAAAGCTTGCAGAAGGTCTGATACAAACAGATAATCTCAAAGAAGAGCCAATTCGAAGAACAATTGAGGCCCTGAAGCTGTTTCGCGAAATTATAGATACACAGGCAATAAAACATGTTTTGCCGGTTGCAACAAGTGCGGTAAGAGATGCTGCAAATAAGATAGAGTTTCTAGATAGAATATATTTTGAAACAGGGTTTAGATTTAGAACGCTCTCAGAGGAGGAGGAAGCGCTATATTCCTATGCAGGCACAACGCGCTCCCTTAGAATACCTACGGCATTGTTCTTTGACTTGGGTGGAGGAAGTCTAGAGATGGTATACGCAGAACAATATAGAATCAAAAAAATCATATCGCTTCCCCTTGGAGCATTACGACTAACTCAAACATTTGCTGACGAATCTGGCAAAATATCAGAAAAAAATTATGAAAAAATGAAATCTTGTATCAACAAATACCTTCCGGAAAAACAAACCTTGAAGATTGATGATTCTTGCGTTCTAGTTGGAGTTGGGGGGACTTTGCGCTCCATCGCAAAATACAATCAAGAAATTACAAAATACCCATTAAATAAAATACACAATTACAAAATGATGGCAAAATCAGTACATGTGATTAACGAGCGATTCTCTTCATTAAAACCGACAAAAATTACAAAAATTAGTTCCATAAGTAGCAATAGAGCAGACACAATAACTGCAGGAGCATGTCTAATAGACCTATTAATGCAGAGACTAGGATTTGATGAGGTCATAGTCAGTGCACAGGGGCTCAGAGAAGGAACAATTTTGATGTCATTAGAACATCCAAAGGAATTTGCTGCAGGTAAAATTAATCAACAACATGTAGAAGCATCTGTGGGCTTTTCATACGAGCCAGATACTATTCCGTCACATCTTGAAGATATCGTAAGATTTCTAACATCATACGGACACATGAATGAGCAAGAACGTCTCATGTTGGCGCTGGCTCTAAGACAAGTATCACATAGCTTAACGTTTCAAAATCTAATTAATTTTGCTTACTATGGAATGGATGTGGATAGCTCACTTTCTCATCGTCAACAGTTGATTTCCATACTTGCAATAATTTACGCAAAAAAGAAAAAAACCATGGACAAAGTATTTGATAAATTCAGTTCAATTCTTCAAGAATCAGATAAAAAACCAATAAAAAAAATTGCATCTTTGATTTCATTTTCTGAAGTTCTGGAAAAATCAAATGCAAAGATTAAGCTAAAATCAATGGACGGTAATGTGATAAAAATCAGGGCCTATCCACAAAAGACTACATTTCCAACACTGTTGTTTAAAGAAGAATGTGATAAACTATCAAATGCGTTCAATACAGAAATAGAATATTTTATTGATAATTCAAAATTCAAGTCACAATCTCTAGAAGTTCAGTAAATTATGTATAATCTATAGATAAGATATAGATAAAACAGGACTACTTACAAAACCATTGTCTGTTTTAAAATCCAAAAAACATGCTATTCCTGGTAAGCTAATAGTAGTTGAGGGAATTGACGGTTCGGGAAAATCAACACAGATCAGACTGTTGGAAAAATGGCTCAGATACAACGGGCAGCGTGTTTTTCTTACAGAATGGAACTCGTCAGAATTAGTTAAAGAAATTACTTCAAAAGGCAAGAAAAAGGGCAGGCTCACTCCAACAACTTTCAGTCTTCTACATGCAACCGATTTTGCAGACAGATATGAAAGGAATATTTTCCCGCTTTTGCGTGCCGGATACTTCGTTTTGGCGGATAGATACATCTACACTGCGTTTGCAAGAGATGTAACAAGAGGATGTAATCTTGAATGGGTCAAAAAAATATACAACTTTGCAATAAAACCAGACATTACGTTTTATTTTCGTACTCCAATTGATACGGCCATTAATAGAATTCTTGCAGGAAGGCCGCAGCTCAAATACTATGAGGCTGGAATGGATCTTAACCTAAGTAAAGATCCGTATGACAGCTATCGGATATTTCAGAGCAGGATTATCGAACAATACGAATCAATGATTGAAAGGGAGAACTTTACCATAATTGATGCGACGCTAGGAATTGAAGAACAGCAAAAGATCATGAGATCAAAAGTTCTGCAAGTATCACCAAAAAAACTCGAAGGGGAAATAGAGGTAAAAAAGGATGAAATTAGACGAAAAAGAAAATAGAAATCAGATAAGGTGGTATGGAAAGGGCATACCATACCTACATGATATCAATCCCAGAGGCAAGCTGATTGTTATTGAAGGACCTGATTCTTCTGGACGTAGTTCTCAGATTTCTCTTTTGACTGCAAAACTAGAAGCAGATGGACATGCAGTATTGAACACTGGATTAAAAAGATCTGAACTTGTTGGCGAGGGAATTTTGGAAGCAAAAAGAAATGTTTCACTAGGGAAAAAAACACTGGCACTTTTTTATGCTGCAGATTTTGCAGATCAATTAGAACAAAAAATTATTCCAGCCTTAGAAGCTGGCTATATTGTACTTGCAGACAGATACATCTACACCCTCATGGCAAGAAATACAGTTAGAGGCATTCCAAAGAAATGGTCGCATGATCTGTATGGTTTTGCTTTGGTTCCAGATTTGGTGTACTACCTTAAAGTAGATCCATATACGCTCATACACCGAGTATTTGAGAAATATTCCTCGCTCGATTACTATGAATCTGGAGCCGACTTGGGTCTTTCAGATGACATGTTTGAGTCATTTATTATGTACCAGCAAAGGATCGCAAAGGAATTTCAGACTATGCAGAAGACATACGGTTTAGTCCATATCGACGGGAATAAGAACATGGATGAGATCAATGAAGATATGAAAAAGAGACTCGACTTGTTTCTAAAAACTAGAAATTGAGTACCATGCACGAATTCAAGACAGAATACTATTTTGAACAATTTAACAAAAACCTAACTAATACTAGCGAAAGATTATCAGCGTATCTCCAAGATCCAAATGAAAAAAGCGTGCATGATATCAGAACGTCAATTCGTAGATTGGATGCAGCATTTAAGATTCTCCCAAAGAAAACCAGGCAGAAACCAAAGATAAGGAAGTTTACATCTGAACTGAAGAAATTTTTTAAGACCAACAATCAGATCCGCGATTTTGACATAATAAGTCAGAAACTAATTTTACAGCAATCAGAAGATCATAAACAAATTTTGCAGTTAGTTGACAAAAAGAAGAAAAATAAGCTTGCA
>DATBQZ010000106.1:0-2418 GCA_036560565.1 Candidatus Nitrosotenuis sp. | reverse complement strand
TCCAGCATCGCTGAGATCTTCATCTACAGCCCCACTCAACAAGCTTGAGAGAGGCGAGGAGATCGTACTAGAATACACTGACTGGGGTCCATCTGGTGCAGATTACGTTGGACAAGAAAGCGAAGATGTCAACTTGACAATCTTCACATCCAACTTTGGTGCAACTGTAGAGTTAGACCAAAAGGTCTACACTTGGACTGATAAGGTATACATCACTATAATCGCACCTGATCACAACTTTGATAGTAACTTGATCGACACAGTAGGTGACTCTACAGACGACCCAGTAAAGGTCGCCACAAGAGGTCACAAACTCGACCAATACCATCTAACTGAATCAGGCGTTGACACAGGCATCTTCACGGGCGAAGTAATCCTTACAGGATTTGCCCACGATGCCGATGGTGATGCATCAACCGGAAGCAGCGGAAATGACGCACCAAACTTCACAGGTAGCTCCGCATCTAGCACAACCACATCCGGCTTGGGTCCAACAAATGGATACTTGCAGGCTGATGATGATGACGGTCTTACAGTCTCCTTTGAATTCTCAGAGGATGAAACAATCGTAGGATCTGCATTAGTTAGATGGAATATCGGTGAAGTCGCATGGCTCGAAGCAAGCTATCCAGCCAGCGGAACCGGCGTAGTAAGAATTATTGATCCAGACATGAATCTGAACCCAGAAGCCATAAACAACTTTGCGGCTGATGTATGGTCAGATTCAGATGCAGGAGGTATTGATCTAACTGTTACTGAGACTAATGAGGCATCCGGAATATTCGAGGGTACTGTATACTTTACAACTACCGACGAATCTTCAGGCCACAGACTCAGAGTCGCAGAAGGTGACACAGTCACAGCAGAATATCAAGACAACACACTACCATCCCCATACACAAGATCAGATGAACTCGATATCACAGGCACAGCGTTTATCGGTACTGTAGTACCACCACTCGAAAGAGCTCCAGCATCTAATGCTAGAGTAGTTGACGCTTTTGGTAACTCACTAGATGAGGTATCAGTAGATCAACAGGTGCAAATTACAGCAGACCTGGTAAACGGCCAAGATAGAGAGCAACCATTTGCATACTTGGTACAAATTCAGGATGAGAATGGTGTCACTGTATCACTTGCATGGATCACTGGTTCACTATCAGCAGGTCAGTCATTTAGCCCAGCATTGTCTTGGATTCCAGCTACATCCGGAACATACACTGCAACAGTGTTTGTTTGGGAAAGTGTTGACAATCCAACAGCGTTGAGCCCACCTGTATCTGTAGACATAACTGTCAGTTAAGACTAACATCAAACTATCCCTTTTTTTCTTTTTTTGAATCCTCCCTAGTGGATACTATCATAACCAATATCTAGCAGATATTTTCCATATTAGTGAATGAAAATACTGATTTTGATTTGCCTTGGAATCATGTTTGGCGTAAACTCTGCCTTTGCAGAACAACTGGACCTGTTCACCGATAATCAAGTCTATTCCCCAAACAGGCCGCTCTTTGTGTATGGTCAGGCGCTTCCAAACGAGGATATCGTCCTTAGGATTTTTGCACCAGATGACACCATTGTGACATTCACGCAGGTGACATGCGATGACAAGGGAAAGTTCCAAATGGAGTTATTTATCTGGCCTGATGCATCCACATCGTTCCCATATGGGACATACACTGTTGAGGCAATAAGCACACAGCAAAATGGCGCGTCGAAAAAAATCGACGTCAAGTTTTCTTCTTCTTCTGAAACTGAACAAATCCCAATATCTAGAAACATCAATACCTTGGTGTTTGCACCGGAAACCGCTGCAATAAACACGCCAATGAAAATATTTGTCCAGACAACAAGTGACGGACTGTTAATTGGTGGAAGCCCTGAAAAACTGCTTGGCACATCGCACGTGCACCTCCCTGACGGGCAGGTTGTAAATTTATCATCCTCATTTAAAATTCTGCACCAAGGACTTTACTTTGCAGAATACACTCCAACCCAGGAGGGCACTCATGTATTTCACGTGGTGACATTCTCCCAGGGGGCAATCTCCCATGGCTCATCTGCAACACTAGTCCAAAAGCAGGACATCGGGGGAATATCAAAACAAATCCTTGAACTAAACTCCGTTCTTGGTGACACGTCAAAGGAACTCGCAAATCTCAAAACCGAAATAACCGGATTTGGCTCGTCGCTTGACTCTGCAAGCCAGAACCTTGACAAAAGCGTAAGTGCCATATCGACATCAGTTGACAACATGGAGGCTGCATCACTTCAGCTAAACTCACTGCTATTCCCAATAGTTGCTTCAATTGCAATTATAGTCGCATTGCAGATAGCAATTCTTGCACGCAGACGATAATGTTATCATGTCTAAAATAATTCCAATAATTCTAATCATACTGCTAGTCTCAGCCG
>DATBQZ010000105.1:0-1561 GCA_036560565.1 Candidatus Nitrosotenuis sp. | reverse complement strand
TGCGATTTAGTCTTGGAAGAAACATCATACTTACGAGACCGATAATCTTAGAATTCTGTTCGTATACGATAATTTTCTTGTCTTTTTCATCAAGATACTGGAAAATTCGTTTTCTAAATGCAATACTTTCTGTGTTAGTTTTTGGTTTTGGCCTTTGTAATTGATATAAAAGATTTAAAATTTCATCAATATCTCTTTTGTTTGCTTTCCTTATTGTGATGTTGTTCATATTTAGTACTGCGATTCAAGGTATTAAACTAATTTCTAATAAAACCACAATAAAATTCCAAGTTCATTTGTTATTTGTAACAAAATGTGTATAGCAAGTTAATGCATCTTTTCTTTGCGCCTTTCTTTGGATCTTTGTTCCATTCTAGTCAGCCCATCTGCGAATTTTTTCTTTTCATCTTCAGTTTGAAGTAATAGCTTTGGAACAGTCGTTGGCTTGCCGTTGTCATCAAGTGCAACCGATGTAACCAAGGCAGTTCCAGTCAAGGTTCTTGAGCTGTTCCGTAAATTCTCAGATTCGACTTTAACCTCAATTTCCATCGACGAGTTCTTGATGCAATTTAGCCTTGCATTAAGGATTAGCAAATCTCCAACAAAAACAGGTTTGAGAAAATCAACTCTGTCTATGCTTGCCGTTACTGCGTTTGTACCGCAGTGTCTTTGGGCGACAATTCCTGCAACAATGTCAATTTGTTTTAGGATCTCGCCACCAAACACGTTTCCTGCAGGATTGGCGTCAGATGGGAACATACGGGTGATTACCTCAACTTTGGACTCAGTTGCGCTTTTTGCACTCAAGCAATCTGATACTCACTCCAAGTAATATCTACTATTCTGTGATTCTAATCAGGCGTGAAGTCGATGCTTTATTCCAACGGTAATTCATCTGAGAATCTTTTTTACAGCCAAAGAATGAGCAAAAGAAAATGACCGATTTATCATTCAATGACAAGATGGTTTTGGTCCAGTTTGCAATCCAAAAATACGAAAATGAGGCGATATTGATTGAAAAACTAAAGACCGTCTTGTCAGAAAAAGATGCACAACGAAGCATTGACACGCTGATTGGGACACAACGAGTGCGAAGAATCGGACCTGAAATCTTGGAAAACAACACAAGTCATACCGAACTTCCAGATCTTCCTGATCACCTAAAACCGATAATTGATAGTCTATAGAATGTATTTTTCACGCGTTTAGATGTACAAAAAACTCTGAATCTAGAATCCTCTAAGGCCAGTTGGTCTTACTACCTCTGGATGTTGCTTCGTCCACGATACTTTATCGAGCATCATCTGCTTGTCTTGAGGGAACGTTCCCTTGATGGTGTATGCATTGGAGCCGTGGTTTGCCCTAAAAATCACCTCATCTTTCACATCAATTCGTCCTATCAGATCCTCAAGCTCATCCAGTGATTCAGCATCATTTACTGGAATGAATGGCTCTCCAAACTTTGTCTTAAATTCATCTTTAATTCCGTTTTCCAAGTACAGCGTTAGTGCGCCTACATAATGTGGTGCTGACGCGTTTATCACCTCTGCAGTTCCCTTGA
>DATBQZ010000104.1:0-20378 GCA_036560565.1 Candidatus Nitrosotenuis sp. | reverse complement strand
GCATATTCGTCTGGATATGGCACAGCATCTGTAACATCGCTAGTCATTGCAGGGTTTGTGCCCCAGCTTACTTGTGGCACGATATCGCTCGCATTGACGGCAAAGGTCTTGTCAAACATGGCCCCGTTATCTGTCACCAGTTCAGTCTTCCAGGAATTAACTAGTTCGTCATAATTTTTAGGAACATATTTCCTTCCTTTCAAATAGTCAAACGTTTTATCATCAGGCGCAATCAAGCCTGCCCTTGCGCCTGCCTCAATTGACATGTTGCATATGGTCATTCTTTCGTCCATGGAAAGATCGGAAATTGCATCTCCCCGGTATTCAATTACTGTTCCAGTTCCGCCTGCCGTTCCAATTTTTTTTATTATGGAAAGGATGATGTCTTTTGCAGTAATTGCGTGTCGGTGCTTCCTTTTTCCGTCCACCCTTATTTCAAATGTTTTTGGCTTGTCCATTACAAGGCATTGCGTTGCCAAGACATGCTCCACATCGCTTGTTCCAATGCCCAAGGCAAATGAGCCAAAGGCGCCATGCGTTGAGGTATGGCTGTCACCGCACACTATGGTAGTGCCAGGTAGGGTTATTCCAAGTTCTGGTCCTATCACATGCACTATTCCCTGGTATGGGCTGTGCAAGTCAAACAACTCTATGCCAAACTCTTTGCAGTTTGTCTCCAGGGTTTTGATTTGGATTGCAGAAATTTGGTCGATGATCGGAAGGGATCGGTTGTTTGTCGGAACGTTGTGGTCCATTGTAGCAAATGTCAAGTCAGGCCTTCGCACCTTTCTTTTGTTTAGTCTCAAACCGTCAAAGGCCTGTGGTGATGTCACCTCGTGCACCAAATGTCTGTCGATATAGATTAGTGTCCTGCCGTCAATTTCGGTCACCTTGTGGGAATTCCAGACTTTTTCAAAGAGGGTTTGGGGCATTTTACACTAGATTTGTGGTAGAATCAATATAAAATTGTAAAACAGTACTAATGCGCTTAATCTGGCTTGTACTTGAAGAGGCCGCCGGCAGCTATTATCTTTGATATTATATCAGAGAAGGGCTTCATGGAATAGGTCTCGTTTTTTGTAAGATTTTTGATTTCGTTTTTGTCCGTGTTGATTTCTAGCTCGTCGTTTTCAGATATTTTCTTGTAGGCAGATTCATCAATTTCTATTGGGAGTAAGAATGCCCCATCGACTGCATTTCTGTAAAATATCCTTGCAAAAGACAGTGCCAGAACTGCCTTTATTCCACAATGGCTCAATGCAATCGGTGCGTGTTCACGCGATGAGCCGCATCCAAAGTTTTTTCCTGCCACAATAAAGTCGCCCTTTTTTACCCTCGCGTGAAAATTCGGATCGATTCCCTCCATTGCGTGCTTTGCTATTTCATCATAATCATGCAGTTTTAGATAGGTGCCAGGTAAAATTACGTCGGTGTCGATGTTGTCGCGCTCGTATTTTATTACTTTGCCCATTATAGGTCCCTCGGATCAGTGATTTTGCCAGTAACTGCAGACGCTGCAGCGACAAGAGGGGACGATAGATATGTTTGCGATTCCACATGGCCCATTCGTCCAGGAAAGTTTCTGTTGGTTGTGCTGATACAGATTTCGTCTTTTGCCAAGACGCCCATGTGCGCACCACAGCATGCACCGCATGTAGGCGGCCCCACAGTCACACCGGCATCAAGAAATATTTTGAGCAAGCCGTTTTCCATCGCTCTTTTGTAAATTGATATCGCTGCAGGCAAAATCTCGGTTCTGATTTTGACTTTTCTTCCCTTTAGAATTTTTGCGACAGCTTCCAAGTCCTCGTATTTTGCACCAGTGCAAGAACCAATGTATGATTTGTCAAGCTCAATTCCTGAAACATCCCTTACAACAGCAATGTTTTCTGGGGAGAAGGGCTTTGCTACTAGCGGTTCTAGTTCTGACGCCTCGTATTCGTAGACCTTTTGATATTGCGCATCGGGATCACCATACACTGGAGAATATTTTGTAGCTCCGCGTTCTGCCAGATAGTCAAAGAGCTTTTGATCTGGCTCTACGATTCCGTTTTTCGCACCAGCCTCGGTAGTCATGTTACATAACGTGAGTCTCGACTCTACTGACATTTCAGATACTCCGCTCCCGCCAAACTGCATCGCAGCATATGCGGCACCGTCATTGCCAATATCGCCAATTATTTGTAAGATGAAGTCTTTGGCCATCACGTTTTCTGGCAGTTTTCCATTTAGCTTAAAGTACAATGTCTCTGGAACCTTGAACCAGATTTTCCCATTTAGCAAAACATATGCAACATCAGTATGCCCCAATCCGCAGGCAAATGCACCTAGTGCTCCGGTTGTATTTGTGTGCGAGTCCCCGCCAACATATATCTCGCCTGGCAAGACCAATGCCTCCTCGTGCGACAAGGTATGGCATATTCCGTACTGGCCCATCCCATACTTGAAGTGTTTTTCAATTCCATACTGCTTCGTAAATTTTGTTAGTTTCATGATGTTTTCTGCGGAAATTTTTTCAGCAGACGGGACAAAATGGTCCTCTGCAACCCACACCTTTGATGGATCCCAAAGCTTTTCTACGCTGACTGTCCCCTCTTTTTTCAGCTTGTCAAATACCTTGATGACTCCAGGTCCTGAAACATCGTGAATCATCACCTTGTCCACGTTGGCAAAAACAATGTCATCTGGTGCTACACTTGACTTACCGCCAGCCTTTGCTAGGAGTTTTTCTGTGATGTTCACAAGAAAAATACGCCTTATTTTGGATTAAAAGCTTTGGAGAAGAAGACTAAAAGATACGAAATTCGCATATTGGTTGTGTCACTAGAGGTAATTCCAATCAGGATAGAAAAAAAACAGGGCGGTTTTGATCTGTACCAAGACATAATGAATTCGCTTAACAGCGTGATCAGCTTGGAAGACGGTGACATTTTAGTAATATCAAGCAAGTATACGGCAAACTCGCAGAACCGCATAGTAGATATTGAAAAAATCAAATCGTCTGAGAAATCTCATTCCATATCAGAAAGATTTCAGCTTGATGCCAAGACAGCAGAGATAGTTTTGCGCGAATCTGATAAAATTTTTGGTGGTGTTGCAGGCTTTGTGCTTACGTCTTCAGATAACATTTTGGCTCCGAATGCAGGAATAGACAAATCAAATGTGAGAAAGGGCAGCATCATATTGTATCCAGATTTGCCGTACTTGATAGCAGAACAGCTGCGCAGGAAGATCTTCCTTAATTTCGGAGTTCATGTAGGGATAATAATTGTGGACAGCAGACTGATGCCGGCAAGAATTGGGACGACCGGTGTTGCAATCGCATGTGCTGGACTAGAACCGGTACATGACATGCGGGGACAGAAGGACCTTGACGGAAATCCCCTCAAAGTTACGCTAAAGGCAACTGCTGATAATCTTGCCACGATCGCGAACCACAAAATGGGAGAGGGTTCAGAATCAACGCCAGTTGCAGTAATAAAAAAATCAGGGGTAAAGCTAACTGACAGAAAAATCAGGACAGACGAAATGGCAATATCATACGACCAGTGCGTATATGTTCGCGGCTTTCAGAGCAAAAATTAGAGCTCGTTGTTAAAACTCATTCATTACTTTAAATAAAACAGATTTTGAGGACGGATAGACAAATGGCACAGGAATATCTCACAAAATATCCAAAGACAATATCATTTCATGACGGAGTAAAGCGAACCATATCCATTGATGCCAAGGGAGTAGAGCAGCTTACCGTTATCGTGAAAAAAAATGTAGAGGATTTACTAAATCTCTTCAAAAACGAGGGCTTTACCCACGTAAAATTTGAGCACAAGCAAGAGTCTCAAATTGGCCACGGCTTGTCACTAAAGCTGAAAAAGCCATGGGAGATGCATGTCAGACTAGTCGATATGAAAAAGGGGCTAGTCGCAATACATGCAGAAGTTGAAGTGTCAAGGGATTATTTGCAGCACTTGTTCTGCCAGAGAACTCCGGTGATTTATGAGATTGAAAGCATGCTGAAAAAACACCAAATTGACTACAAAATATGGAATGACAAGGTAAAGAACTATGTCCACACAGTATTTGACAATTACAAGATAAGATTAGCGACGCCAAGCATTCCTGTTTTTGCCTGGAAGCCAATGCTCTTTTTCATTGGTACGATTAGCATATTTTACCTCTGGAAATACATAAACACCATATAACAAGACTCTGATTTTCTGGAATTATTCCTCGAAACTTTAATTACAATTTTTCAGAAAAGGAAATCATGTCTGACGGTTTTCTCACTACGGATCTAAAGTACTATGGAATTTCACCGTGGGAAATCGAAGTGATTTACGGGATATTTAACGAAAGATTTCGCGTAACGCAGTTTGAGACGCAGGAAACGGATCCAAATTTTGTGAGTCTTATCGCCGTGTCAATTCCCCTTGAGTTTAATGAAGAGTTTTTCAAATGGTTCGAGTATCGCAGATGGGACAAGGTCAAACAGATTTTCAAGGAAATGAAAAGGCGCAGAGGATCAAGCAACGCGCTAAAAATAGAGATTAACTTTTTGGGCAGTCCAAGGATAGGATTCTCATTGGACGTGGAGGACCGCAGCTGGTTTGATAGCGCGCTAGAAAAGATGGATTTTGTAATTGAGCTGTTGCCGTTCCACCTAGATTCTTCCAACATGCCTCAGGAAATATCAACTGTAGTTTACAACTTTGATGTCGAGACGCGAAAATGGAAGCTAAACACCTTATTTGCAAACAAGAAAAAATTCATCCTAAAAAACGACGTCTGGAAAGCAGTTATTTGATGTCTTTTTCTAGCGGCTCCACCATTGAGTGAAGTTCTTTGTACTTTGAGTCTAGAAAGTCTAGTGATTCAGCAAGTTTTTTTGATTTTCCGTACTTGAATCGAATTAATTCTCGATGATGCCAGTAATTTTTGCCGTCACTTAGTGAAAGCGATGTGAAATAGTCAGGACCTTTGACGCCGTCTGGAATTTTTATGTTGTATGGGAATAGAAATTCTGCGATGAACCACTCGTCGCCATCCGGATAGTCAGCACCCGTTTCAACATCGAAAAAAATATGAAGCAGGTTTGATTGCATTAGCCCGTCTTCTTGCATTGTCGGATGTTTTATGTTGGATTTGCTAAAGTCAAGATTAAGCAGGCTTGGCTCAAAATATCCCTTAATTATGGATTTTCTAAATATCTTGTTCGCTTCAGTCAAATTCAATTATAGTACAACCTTCCGTATAACTTGCTAATATTCATTATACAACGACCCATAATATTTCAAACAGACATAGAATCTAAAATTTTTGATATGTCGGCGGTTGGCTTGCCATTTG
Source organism: Candidatus Nitrosotenuis sp. (assembly GCA_036560565.1). Taxonomy (GTDB): domain Archaea; phylum Thermoproteota; class Nitrososphaeria; order Nitrososphaerales; family Nitrosopumilaceae; genus Nitrosotenuis. The sequence goes on along the minus strand of DATBQZ010000104.1, from coordinate 15,032 downwards.
AGGAGACGACCTGCGCTGAGGGAGGATTTTCCATATAGTTTGGAATTTTATCCATGATTCTCTTTTCATATTGGCTGATTATTTCATTTTTATAAAATATGCCAGTCGGGATTTTAGTGTCCCATTCTAGGGATTTGATTAGCGCCTGTGTTAATTTTTCGTTGAATTCGGTTTCGGAATCATAATGAACTACCGGGTCATATCCCGTGTCTTCAAGCTTGTAGATTCGTGAGTGCTGCTTTTTTGATTCATCCAGATTATCCATTCCAGAATACCAGTCGCGGGTATTGATGTCGTTGTATGTTGGACATGGCTGTAAAACGTCAAGAAATGCAAGACCCTTGTGGTTCACCGCTGCAATTATGAGATCTTTTAGATGCCTTACATCGTAAGCATAGCCACGCGCAATAAAGGTAAACCCGCTTGTAAGTGCAAGGCCAATTGGATTTACGTTGTAGTTTGTGTTTGGAGTTGGCAGCGATTTTGTTTTTTCTCCCAACCTTAGTGTAGGAGATGCCTGCCCCTTTGTCAGGCCGTAAACTCCATTGTTGAATATGATGTATGTGAGATCCAAGTTTCGTCTGCCCGCTGCAATAAAATGGCCCACTCCTATCCCGAGTCCGTCTCCGTCACCACCTGCTGCAATAATTTTCATATCAGGATTTGCAAGCTTTGCGCCCTGTGCAAATGTCAAAACGCGTCCATGCAAGGTATGAACTCCATATACGTTGATGAAGTGAGACGTCTTGCCAGAGCATCCTATCCCAGAAAATATCGCGGCCTGGTGTCGAGGTATTTGCATTTCAGATAGCGCCATCTGTATTGCATTAACAATCCCAAAGTCTCCGCATCCTGGACACCAATCATTGTGTACCTCGGTTTTGTAATCGCCTAACTTAAGCGCCATGAGTCAATACCTGCCTTTTTTCGGCCTTGTTTGCTATTATGTTTTTTAGTGAATCGTACAATTCTGTTGAAGTCATTGCCCTTCCAGTGTATTTTAGAATATAGTAATCAGGACTGTGTTCCAAGTTTTGCTTTAAAAGCAAACCAAGCTGACCTGTCTGATTTGCCTCAATGTCAATTATTGTTTTGGCGTTTTTTAGTAATGACTTTACATAGTCTGTGGGGAACGGATGAAGTAGTTTGATTTGGATGAATCCAACGTTGATGTTTTCTTTTTTTAACATATCAATTGCATCAAGAATTGGACCCTTTGTAGAGCCCCAGCTTACAACACAGTAGTCCGATACCCCATACGACGTCACCTGTTCTTCCTGAGGTATTGTTTTTAGCATGTAAGCCAGCTTTGAGTGTCGCTTGTCCATCATCTTTATTCTTATTTCAGGATCTTCCGATATGTGACCATACTCATCACTTTCATCTCCAGTATTCCAAAATATGCCGTTTTCAAGTCCAAGTTTTGATCTTGGGGAGATTCCGTCTGGGACAAACGCAAATCTCTTGTAGTCCCCCTCGACTTTGTCCAAGAGTTTTCCTCGGTTAATTGTTATTTTGTCAGAATCAAATCTCTTGCAAGTAACTACAGAGCTTGCCAGAAACTTGTCCATCATGTGGATTACTGGGACCTGGTATACGTCAGCATAGTTAAAACATCTTCCAGTGTCATAGAAGCTTTCTTCGATATCACCTGATGCGTAAACCATTTTCGGGAATTCGCCATGCCCGGCATAGACTGCAAACATTAGATCATCTTGACCGTGTCGTGTAGGCAAACCAGTGGACGGTCCACTTCGCTGATACAAAGTAATTACAACTGGAACCTCGTTGATTCCTGCCCATCCCAACATTTCTGCCATCAGCGCGAATCCAGGGCCAGACGTACAGGTTGCTGATCTGGCACCTGTTAGTGCACCCCCAATTGTCATTCCCATTGCAGATATCTCATCTTCTGTCTGTACCACAACAGTTGAGCCAGGTCTGTTTTCTTTGATCTCTAGAATTTCATTTGATTCCAAATAGACGCTCTCATCAGACGCAGGAGTAATAGGATAATATGGTTGGAATCTGCAGCCGCAGACCATTTTGCCAAGTGCCGTTCCCTGGTATCCCTGAACTAGGATGGTGCCAGATTTTTTCTCAATCGGTTTTAGACGATACACAAAGTTTGGAAATTTCGCAGAAGCAAAATTATACGCATAGCTGGCTGTTTTTTTGTTAAGGTCTGCAATGGCTTGCTTTTTTGCAAAAATTGCATCGATTGAGCTAAGTAGGGTATCAGGCGGCATTCCAAGTACGCCAAGCGAGAATGAGACTCCAAGCACATTGAACATTCTCACCATTCCTTTGAGGCGTGGATTGTTTACCTCATCTGCCATGGCAGATAAAACATTTCTAAAAGATATAGGATACAGGTTAACGCCGCGATCTTGTGCAATATCTAAAATTCCCTGAATCGTGTGTGGTTTGTTTTTAGAGTCAAGATGTTTTAGCAGTCTTTGCTTGTAGTTGAGATCCATGTTATGAACTTCGTCAACTTTGGTGGCAACAAGATCAGAGTCATAGATTATGGCGCCATTTTTGATCACTTCGTCTGCGTGTCGAAAAATTGTTTCTGCGTCAAACGCTGCCATCAGCGTTATGTCGTTGATGTTTGAATGAATCGCATTGTTTGATACTCTGACAACAAAATAGCTGTGCTCTCCTTTTATGTTGGAATAAAATTCTCGCTTCCCGAAGATTTCATACCCCATCGCAGCACATGCTCGAGAAAATATGTTGGCTCCAGATTCTACTCCGCTTCCCTGCGGTCCACCAATTAGCCAGCTGATGTCTGTTTGTTCCAACATGGAACCTAAGTTTTGTTTATTATTAAGAATATGTAAGATTTATCCGCCAGTAGCTGCTTCAAAGAGGGCACATTCGCATTTGTCTCGCTCCCCGCAATAAGGACAAACACAGACGCATTTTTCTATCGCGTTACCGCATTCTATGCACAGCGCAAACTCTTCATCGTCCAATTTTTGGTCACCATGATTGTGACAACAAATCTTATAAGGATTGATGAGATTTTCGCAGACAATTGACAAAACATAGGATGAAAATACTTCTCACCCGAAAACTGCACGAATTTGCGATGATAGAGCTGAAAAAACGATACGACGTTTATGTTCACAATGGAGAAATACCAATGCCAAGGGGCAAATTGCTATCAAAAATAAGTCAGGTTGACGGCCTTGTTTGCTTTCCTTACGACATAATAGATAAGGAGATAATTGAAAATGCCAAAAAGCTCAAGGTGATCAGTACCTATAGTGTTGGGTACGACCACATTGATTTGCAGAAAGCAAAATTACACAAGATCAAAATTGGCTATACGCCAGATGTTCTGACAAACGCAACTGCGGATCTGGCAGTAGCTCTCCTGCTTGATTCTATGAGAAGAGTAACTGAGGGCGATAGAATAATCAGGAGCGGGGATTGGAAAGTCATATTTGGTCCACATGATTACGTTGGCACAGACATAGAAGGAAAGACGATTGGAATTTTCGGGATGGGAAGAATAGGTAGAGCGGTAGCAAAAAGAATCACGCCATTTGGAATGAAAATCACATATCATAGCAGACACAGGTTGTCAAAAAGTCAAGAAAAAAAACTGAATGCAAAATTTGTTTCACTTGACGAATTGTTTGAGAAAAGTGACGCAGTGTCAATTCACATTCCATATACAAAAGAAACGCATAAAATTGTAAACATGCGTCTCTTGAAAAAAATGAAAAAGACTTCGCATTTGATCAACACGTCGCGTGGAAAAATAATAAACGAAAAAGATCTGGCAAAAGCGCTAAGATCAAGTATGATTGCAGGAGCCGCCCTTGACGTATTTGAAAAGGAGCCAATAGGGAGAAATCATGAACTTGCAAAAATGAAAAACGTAGTACTTGCTCCCCACATCGGAAGCTCCACTATTGAGACGAGAAAAAAGATGGCTGAAATTACAATTAAGAATTTAATTTATGGTCTTGGAGAAAAGAAGATGATTTACTCAGTCAATTTGGACTAGATCATCTGGGTGTGCCTTTATGCAGTCAGTTCCAACTGGCTTTAACGCAGAAAAATTGATTGCCCCCTTTGGCATCTTGTCTTCTTTTTGCAAAGCCTCAAGTTTTGAGCTGAAAACTTTTTTGTGCCTATCACATGTTACCCCTACCATGTATTCGTCCTTCTCAGATGCAATTGAAATTATGAATTCTGGCGGATTAACACAGCCCCTGCCTTTTTCCTTAATTGAGCAACGATCCGGAAGCAACAAAATGTCTTTGCAAAATAACTATGTAAATGTTCATGAGTTCAGCATATGTTGATTTGCTCAATTACTTTATCAAAATTCCAAAAAGATTCCTTTGTTTTATGGAGATTTAGAAATCCTTTTTCTTGTAGTTTTTTGATAATTAGGGCAGAGTATGCTGGGGCGCCCGTCGCTCCAGGAGAGTTGTAATTTAGAATATGAAATGAGTGGTCCCCTTCAAGTTCCAAGATCTCAGATACAAATTTTCCTTTTTTTGATATTATCGGGGTTCTGATCCCAGAGGTTCCGCGCTTTACAAAAAAGTTTGGATTTACTTTCGGTATGAATTGTTTTACTCTATTGATCATGGCATTTTTTGACAGTGAGCTTTTCCACTCCTTTGAAATCAAAGATAGGAATTCTTGGTTTACCAATAGTTTTTTTGAGCTGCCGCTGAGAATTTCACCAAGCTTTGATACAGCATTGGAAATATTCCCAACATAGCCGGAATACGTTTCTGGAGTTGCGACGGGAACTGCGTTTGGTCCAATTTCTGTAGTGCCGTCTGCTCTTTTTATCCAGTGGGGATCTAAAAATGGGAAATTCGTAAATTTGGCTACAGAATAGACGTTGGTGTTTACCAGATTTCCGTGATTTTTCTCCGCAATCCAGTATTCTCCCCTAAAGTGAAGTGAGGAATAATCATTTGCAAGACCGAACATTTTAGCTATTTCAAGTGAGTGTCCACCGGCGCAATTTATCACAAATTTGCACTCAATGCTTTTATTATTTGAAAAATGTAATTCCACTGAATCTTTTGCGTTTTTGATCCTAGTTATTTTATGATCAAACAGAAATTCCACGTTATTGTTTTTGGAATAATTGTAAAGCTCACCAGTCATCAATCCATAGTCAGTTGAGACGTCTCGGTTACAGTAAATTCCAGAGTCACATTGAACGTTTGGCTCTTTTTTTGAGACTTCGCCTGAATCCATTAGTTTGAGGGCGCCTTCCGGAATTCCATTTTGTGCACCCCAATCTAGATATTTTTCCAGTGTTTCGTGCTGCGATTCATCTAGTGCCACCTCAAGTGTACCGCATTCCTTCCATGGAATGTTTCTTGGAACTGCAAACTCCTTCCAGAGGTCGTGAGATATCATGGCGGCCCTTGCAATTGTCTTCTTTTTTTGTGGATCAAGATAGAATGGTGAATGAATTACTCCGGTGTTTCTGCCACTTGCATGCTGTGCAACGCTACTTTCCTTTTCAATTACACATGTCTTGAGATTTGAAACTGTAGAAAGCCAGTAAGAAATTGTAGTGCCCAAAATTCCACCGCCAATTACACCCACATCGTACTTGTCCAACACCATAACACCAAAACGCAGTGATTAATGGATTATGAAAAAAGCGCCGAGAGGGAGATTTGAACTCCCGTACCCTTACGAGTACGCGCTGTATGGTTTTTTCAATTTCCAGGCGCGCGCCCTACCAGGCTAGGCGACCTCGGCAACGTCTTTACGACAAAAAACTATCTTAAAACTGATTATTAATACGTGATTTTTGCGGCTCGGTTTAGTTGAGATTGTTTATCCCTTGATGAATTTCTCTAGCTCGTTCTTTGCATCAGGATCGCTCATCTGTTTTGGTGGATGCTTCATCAGGTAGGCACATGCCGGAATTATCGGTCCGCCCATTTTTCTATCCAATGCCAGCCTTGCCAAACGTACTGCGTCAATTACAATTCCAGCAGAGTTTGCTTTGTCGTCAACTTCTAGTCTTACTTCCATATTGTATGGAATGTTTGCCCACTGTCTTCCCTCAATTCTCATGAACATTAGTTTTGTATTTCCTAAAAATGGAATAAAGTCGGATGGCCCCACATAGATTTGGTCATCGGCAAGTCTTTGCTTTAGCTGGCTTTGAACACTTTCTGTCTTTGAGATTCTTTTGCTTACCAGTCTTTCTTGTTCTTTCATGTTCAAAAAGTCAGTATTGCCGCCAACGTTGATTTGGTAAGTTTTTTCAATTTTAGTTCCGCGATCGTCACAGAGCTTGGCAAGTGTCCTGTGAACAATGGTTGCTCCAACTTGGCCTTTTATGTCATCACCGATTACTGGAATTTTCTTTTCTGCGAATTTTCTGCCCCACTTTCCTTCTGATGCGATAAACGACGGAATACAGTTTACAAATGCAGTGTTAGTGTCAAGACAGGTCTGAGCCCAATACTGTGTTACTTTGTCAGAGCCGACAGGCAAATAGGAGACAATTATTTCAACGCCGGTTTCGTCCAGCTTTCTTTTGATTTCTTTTGTAATTTGTTCTTGGGTTTTCTTGCTTTTTAGTGGCTTTACCTTGTTTTCAACCCAGATTCCAACCCCGTCAAGAAGCGGGCTCTCGTAGACACGCCCCTTTGAATTTGGCATCTTTTGTTTTGAAACCCAGTTGACCATGTTTGGCGATTCATAGATTGCCTCGTTGATCGTCTTGCCAATTTTGTTTATGCCAACATCAAAGCCTGCTACAAAATCTAGATCATAAATTGAGTAATCACCTATTTTTTCATGCATCAGTCCAATTACCTGCTGTTTTGGATTTTTCCTATAATACTCGATTCCTTGAATTAGTCCAGAAAAACAGTTACCGATTCCAACTAATCCTACTTTGATTTTTTTCCCCAAGCCTATTTTGGGTGTCGATAGACTTGTTTTAAATTTTCCTGCCTAGCCGAACTTGGAATCTACGGTTACTTGAGCACGTTAATGGTGATAGAATCAGTAATTTTTTGCTCATTTTCTGTAAATGTACTTGATTCCACGACATATCTGCCACTTATTACCACAGTGCCATCATTTTTTGTTTGATTCCAGACAAACACGGACTCTTGTTTTGGATCGAGTTTTGAATTTTGAATATTTGATGAAAAAATCGTAGTGCCATCAAGGGCCCTAATTTGCAGTTTTGTGGTATTGTCAGAAAACTTCAAGGTTTGCGTTCCCGAGTTTATGATTCTAATTTGTATGCTTTCTCCTGCAAGATAGTTCTGCTTGTCTGTGATAACGGATAATGAGGGGCCTTCAACAAATTCCAAACCCTGTTTTTTGGAATTTATTTGATCTAGATAGACACCAAGCATTGCTGCAGATACTACTCCCAGGCAAACTGCAATTATCAGTCCTTTTGGGAACATGCTACTTTGGACGAGTGGCCTTTGTGCGCCAGTTTTTTGGATAGGTGTTTGGCGCCATGATTATTCTGTTTGTGGTAAACGCGTATCCCTTTGTCGCATCCTTGATTTCGGTTTCAGACAAAAGGGCTTCCGCAAGGGCTACGACTTCGCCCTTTTGCGTATACACTGCTACAAGATCACCCTTTGAGAGGTTTGGAGATATTTGTAGAATTCCAGGTATCGCAAGCTGTGCTCCATGACACAGTGCATCAACTGCCGAATCCCGTATTACGACTGACTTTATTTCAGTCAATGCGAGTTCTATTGGAAGAATCATTTTGTATAATTTAGAATCATCCTGTTTTTCTTCCCATTGCGCATATGCATCTGCAAGCTCGTGTAGTGTAACTAGTTTGTTAGATTCAGTAAATTGGTGTACGCGAGAACGGCGAAGCTCAACCATTGTTGCACCAGGTCCTAGTATTTCACCTATATCATAGAAAAGTTTACGAATGTATGTTCCAGCTTCGCACAATACTCGCATTAGCAAGAGTCGTTCTTTTTGTTCCACCAGTTCAAGTTCATAGATAGTTCTTGTTCGAGTTTTGCGCAAAACAGCAGAACGTTGAGGCGGCTTTTGAAAAATTTCCCCGTGAAATTGATTTAGGACAGAGTCAAGTTTTTCTTTGCTTGGAAGAGAGTGCAGTCTTCCCAGCCCATAGTATTCCTTTGGTCCAAGCAACAGGACACCTAGTGCCTTTGTCGCCTCTCCAAGACCAAGCGGCAGGATGCCTGAGACCTGCGGATCCAGCGTTCCACTGTGACCAATCTTTGGAAGTTTTAGGATTCGTTTTGCCCATGCAACAGCCTCATGACTTGTCGGTCCTGGAGGCTTGTCAAGCAGAATAAGGCCGTAGTTTAGAAGATCCTTGATTGTTCTTTTGTTAAAGTACACGCCGTATTGATCATTTGTGATATCGTCATCAAGTACAACCAAATTTTGTAGTTGAGGCAGTTTCAAAATATTTTATGCACCTCTTCTATTGCAGTTGCCAGAACCTTGCTCGCATCAAGTCCGTCTGTATCTATTATGATGTCAAACACGGATAAATCATCGCCAAAATCAAATCCGTATAATTTTTTGTACAAATTCTTGTTTTCTTCGTATCTTTTTTTGACAATGCCCAGTGCTTCTAAAAGTGGTATGTTGTCTCTAATTTGCATGCGCTTTGCGCTGTTTTCCTGAGATCCTGCAAGCCAGATTTTCACTCCGTCTTTGACAAGCCATGGCAACGTATAGCTAGTTATGACCACGTTTCCCTTGAGAAAAATATCCTTTAGTTTTTCGTCTACCTTTTTGTCAAATTCATAGTTGTCCTTTCTCTGGTTTAGGAATTTCATTCCGTCTTTAGTGTCCCACCAGTCATCGCCGTCCGTTTGAAACCCTTGCTCTTGCGCAAAGTCTTTTAGAACATCACCACCGCTCAAGCTTTTTAGGCCAAACTCTTTTGCAAGCCCTTTTGAAATTGTCGTTTTGCCAATAGCTGGAGATCCAGAAATGACGATTGATTTTATCAAGTTACGATAAATCCATTGAAGTTTTGGTCAGTTTCATTACTATGCCGCTAAATGTAATTGATGCCAAAAAGTACCAAGCCCAAAAATAAACATCATTTACGTTATTGCATATTCTTCCATCGATTTTATCAGCAGTGCATGTAAGTTCAAAAAAGTGATAAGGAATAACGTTTAGCGAAATTGGCGACACCGCGACAGTATATGAAAACAGCGGAGGAAGTACAAAATAGAAAACCAGAATCAAGGGAACAAACGTAATCATCATTGGCCTCATGTTCATTTGCATCATTTCTTGGTTGAGCTTGCTCATGTAGGAGGATTTTTTGTTTAGCTCTGCTTGTTTTTCAGTATCCTTTGATCTAAACGCAGCCATGCGTTCTTTTTGCCAGGCCTTTGTTTCCCTCATGATTCGCTGTAGTTTTTGTTGATCAACTAGCTTTCTTCGTACCACGGCATTAAACAAATTTAGAAGAATTGCAATTCCGGTGATTCCAAACATTGCAGGAATCATTCCCTTGACTATTGGGTCTGCACTGCCAAGAGGTCCGCTTTGTATGCCAAGCAAATCTCCTTGGAGAAGTATTGACTGTAAAAATTGTAAAATTACGATTGGTTCCATGTTCAAAATCCTATTGCGTTTATTACTTCTTCAGCTGCCTCATCGATGTTTCCTTCCGTGTTCAGGATGGATTTCATTGGGGAGCCGGTTAACACCGCGCAGCTTGAAAGCATTGCATCTTGGACTGCCAGCTCCTTTTTTATGCTATCTATTGAAACGATATCCCTGTTTCTTGTGGTGTCTTTCATTCTTCGATTATAGATTTCCTCAGGCCTTGCAGAAACTGAGATAAAGTTTGCAGGCTCTAGCTCCTCAAGAACATGATACGGCAAACCAGGGTAAAATCCCTCTTTAGTTGAGATAAACGCGTGAGTGTCAATGATTACGACATTATCGTTAAACTCCGCAATTATTCTAGCTGCCTTTGTTTGAAGTTCTCTTTGCTTTGATACAGATAATTTTCTTAGTTCGTCCCTATCATTAATTCCCATTTTTTTTGCTTCTTCAAACATTACGGTTCCAAAGCTGTGAACGCTGACACTTTTCTTGCGGCCGTTTAAGAGTTCAACAATTTTTGCTACAAGTGTTGTTTTGCCAACACCTGCAATTCCAACCATTATGACTTTTTTACTTTCGCCCAAGTAACGCACCCAGACGCGGCATGACAACTTCTACCTGTTCTCGAATCAATTGTTGGTAATAGTTAATCAAGATATCAACCATCAGCAATATGCCAACTCCACCACCAATTACTCCAAGGACATCAGATACGCCAGCTAGCGCACCAAGTATTGCCGAACCAATTATGGTTACAGACGGGATGTACTTGTTAAGAAGTGCTTCCACGGGTTGATTTGATCGTCTAAATCCTGGGACTTGGACATCTGCATCAAGCAGGTTTTTTGCTGCACTCTTTGGTGATAATCCACCAAGCTCTACCCATAATCTTCCAAACACGATTACAATTGCAATCATAAATATGACATAGATTAGAGCTCGTATAGGATCAAGTGCGGCAATTGTGAATCCTCTTGGTGGCGTGATATAGTATATGATTCCGCCTATTGGTGTAGAGGGACTGGTAGGATCAAACTGTCCAAGTATGTTGAAAAGTGCATTATTGTTTCTCGGATTAAAGTTAGCCCACAACATCTGACCCATGAACACTGCGTTTGCAGTCAGTGCAGATGCCAGAATGACTGGGATGTTTGAAACGTACATGAGTTTGATTGGATACGTTGCAGAGAAACCCCTGTATTTTGTGGAGACGATAGGGATTTCCACTTTCATTCCCTGAGTGTAAACTAGTATCAGCAATATACCGGCAGTCATCGACATGCTAAGCAAGCTTGGCAGGTTATTGCTCCTGAACATTATGTCTGACAGAGTGGTATTAGTGAAAGTTTGCGCGATGTATGGCACTAGCCCAACCATGCTTCCGTCTCCTGCAGGAATTGGACTAAAGAGACTCCACACTATTTGTTGTGCAACACCTGCCATGATGAAGACACTGATTCCACTGCCGAGGCCCCATCCCTTTTGGACAAGTTCGTCAAGGAACATGATCATTACAGATGCGGCAATTAGTTGCCCCATTATCACATAAAGTACGTCAGGTGTGACTCCAGGGCCATAAACTGCACCGGCATATACTACTGATTCAACTATGATTACAATGTAAGTGACAATCTTTGTTGCTGTCTGAAAGGCACCTCTTTCTTCTGGATTTTTAAAGTCGAATTTCAGAATTTCTGATCCTTTCAGCAACTGCATCAAGAGTCCTGCAGTAACTATCGGCCCTATCCCAAGCTCAATCAGAGTTCCTTGCTGAGATGCAAAAATTACTCTAGCAAATGCTAGAAAGTCAAATTGCGGAGTAGTTGCACCAAAGAGCGGAGTTTGGCCCATTACTTGGTAAATTAGTAAAGCAATTCCTGTCCAAATCAGTCTTGTTTGCAGGGAGAGTTTCTTTTTTGGTTTAGGTACTTGTACAAGATATGGTTCAGATTTTAGCACTATTTTCTTTACTAGCGCAGTGATTGTTCCTTCACTCAACGACTAACACCTCTCCTCCGACTTTTTTGATCTTGTCTTCCGCAGAGGCGGTGTATTGTTCTACCTTGACTAAGTAGGCATTCTTTACCTGTCCCCCACCAAGAAGTTTGTCGTATCCTAGGCTGGTAAGATCTATTAGTTTTCTATTTCCTTCCAGCTTTCCATGTTTTGCAAATATATCGTCTAGGTCTCTTACACTAGCCCATTTTTTTATTATGTTTGGGTGAGGTGGATGAGTAGAATCATGACCAAAGTGATCAGGATCAAATTTCAGTAAAGTGCTGTATAGGTGCTTGTGTAATCCTGATTTTCCAAGTCCACCTTTGTGACCACTTGCTCTGTGCTGTCCTATTTGCCCCCAACCATGAGTTCTGGAGCCCCTGAATTTTCTTGTCTTTCGCAGTCTTGTTGCCATCTAGATCATTCTCTTGACAAGCTCGATGAGGTCTTTGTTTTTTCCAAGTATGCCGCCTTCACCATATGTTTTTCGTGTGCTTCGCTTAAAGCCACTTTTTGGTGGGGCAAGTGCAAACCATGGTTTGAGTGGTTTTACTTTGTTTAATGAAATTGTACCTTCGTTTAGTGAGACTGCAAGATCATCTATTGTTTTAAATCCAGCTTTTTCCAAGTCTGCGTTTGTGATTTTTTTGTATCCTTCTTTTCTGCCCTTTTTGCTTAGAAGTTCTTTTGTGATGTCAAGATTTACTTCTTGGTATGAGATGTAGTGTTTGACTCTATCTAGCATTCCAATGGTGTTGTCTTTGGCTGGAATTATTGTGGCTCTAAATTTCTTGTCTAGTTTTAAGAGTTTTAGTGTCGTTTTTGCCCAGTGTGGGACGTTAATTTGTCCGCTCATTCTGACTACAAGGTATGCTTTTGCCATTGTTATCAACCCTGACTAAATGTCTGTCGTAGACATTCTAGTATTGCTTTTGATGTAGAGCCCATTGTGGCAGTTGAACCCTTTGCCGTAGTCCATGCATCTTTAAGGCCTGCAAGTCTGAGAAGATTTCTAATTTTTCCACCAGCAACCAAACCTAATCCTCTTGGCGCAGGTACAATTTCGACAACAACACTGCCACCCTTTCCACGTACTTTGAATGGAACTGAGTGAGGTTTGTCGCATCTGCATTCCCAGCTTCCACAGCCGAGTTTTACAGGACTGACATTAAGGTAAGCGTTAGTTGTTGCTTTTTCAATTGCAATTCTCATTTGTTTTGATTTTCCTTGACCGATTCCAAGATAGCCGTTTTCGTTTCCTGCTGCAACGAGTGCCTTGAATTTTGTTGCCTGTCCGTTTGGTGTCATCTTTTGCACCATGCCGACATCGATTACTTCGGTTTTCAGGTCAGGTAGTAATTTTTTGATTATTCCTGCTTCTTGTATTCTAAGTCCATTAGCATAAATTTCGTCCATTGTTGTGATGAGGCCGGTGGCAACTTTTTTGCCAAGTTCTGTACGTGGTACCCAAATCTCTTCCTCCTTTTTGAATCCGCCACGTCTGTCGCCTCTTGGTCTGTCTCCTCTTTGTCCATATCCGCGTGAGTCTGATCTTGGTGCGCTAGACGGCGCACTAGATGGTGCGTCTGATTTTGGAGTTTGTGTTTCACTCATGTCTACTTGACCTCACTATCGATTGCAGATTTGATTTTTGCGACATCGTTTTTTACTTTAAGATGTTCTCCATTTATTCTGTCGGCACTTGGGAGTGATTCTTCGCCTGCAGGAATTGTCAATCCTGCATCAATGACTCCTTTTAGTGCTGCAGACATTCTCTGGGTATACCTTCTTGTTCCGCTATACAGGATTGCGTCTTTGGCTCCCTTTGAGAGTGCCTTTTTGCCTGCAAGATAACCTGTAAGATATGCGGCTGGGACATTTTTTCTTGAACCATTCCAGCCTTTTTGTATTAAGAATCTAGAGTGAGCAGATGCAATTACCAGATCTCCTTTCATTTCTGGTTTATGAATTTGAACTAGAGTATTTTCATTAGAAATCTGAATTGTGACAAAATCACGTCTTCCCATGAGCATTAGCTTGCGCTTCTTATAGTTAGTCTTCTCATTACGTAATCGTCGTAGTATGGTGGAATAAGCCATTGCGATATTGATGAAATTTTTGAACTACTCTTATAAACGTTAGATAGAAAGAGATGCAAGTAATGCTTTTTGTGAATGAAGCCTGTTTTCCGCCTCATCCCAGACAACTGATTGTGATCCATCAATTACAGACGCAGTTACCTCTTGGCCCCTTTTTGCTGGAAGACAGTGCATGAAAATGGCGTCATCGTTAGCTTTTGCCATAAGTGAAGAGTTGACCTGATACTTTGGATAGAATTTTTTGAGTCGTTTTGGATCGTCGTGAATCGATACAAATGTGTCTGTAACTACGACATCAGAATTCGATGCTGCCTTTTGTGGGTCTTGAGTTAGCTCAATATCAATTAATTTTTTGCATTTTTGGATCACTTTGGGATTTGGTTCAAATCCCTTTGGAGTTGCAATCGACATGGAAATCTCTGCCTTGGCACAGCCATAAATCATTGAATTGCATACGTTATTGCCATCACCAATCCAAGCAAGTTTTAGCCCCTTGAGTTTTCCTTTCTTTTCTTTGATAGTCATCAGATCTGCTAGAATTTGGCACGGATGAAATGAATTGGACAGGCCGTTGATTACCGGGACTTTGGAATTTTTTGCCAAAGCCTCAACTGCAGAATGATCATAGACTCGTGCCATGATTACATCAGCATACCTAGAGATGGTTTTTGCAGTATCCTCAATTGTTTCTCCCCGAGATAGTTGTAACTCCTGCGAGGAGAGATTCAGTGCGTGACCTCCAAGCTGGAACATTCCAGCTTCAAAGCTTATGCGAGTTCGAGTTGACGGTTTTTGAAATATCATTGCAAGTGTTTTATTTTTTAGCAATGGTTTTGAGATTCCTTTTTTGAGATCTTTTTTTAGTTTTATCGCAAGGTCTAGTATTTGCACTAGTTCTTTTTTATCAACCTCATCCAGTGTCAATACATCTTTAGATTTTATCATTTGAACCAACCAAAACGCCGCTTCTTTTTTGGTTCCTCTTCTTTGTTATCTTCTTTTTGTTTTCCTTCAGGCTCTATAACTTCGGATAATTTCGATTCTGGCTCTTGTTTTTTGGGTTGTTGGCCTGGTTTTGGACGACCGGCGGTTATCCAATTTCTAATATTTTTGGCCATAGTGAATGCGTCATCGTCACTTTCTGGCGGTGGAACGTCGTACAAATCAGCATATGTGGAGATATCCTGATCTTTGATTCCTTCAAATGGATCTGAGACTTTTTGTGGTTCTGGTTTTGGTTCTGGTTTTGGTTCTGGTTTTGGTTCTGGTTTTGGTTCTGGTTTTGGTTCTGGTTTTGGTTCTGGTTTTGGTTCTGGTTTTGGT
>DATBQZ010000103.1:0-1941 GCA_036560565.1 Candidatus Nitrosotenuis sp. | reverse complement strand
TCAACAAATGTAATTGGTTTAACTTTAGCTTGTTGTTTGTTATAGTCTAAGACAGCTGTATCCCCATAGGATGAGCTGAAAGCTGAAGCTCCCAAAATGAAAATTAATAATAATGAAATTGTTCTGTGACTTGCCAAAATATTACCCAGTTGAAATTTGATTTTTGTGATTTGTAAAAAATAAAGTGAATTTACTGCCGATAGCTAAATTTTTGTCTATAGACCAAGATAGTGGTAATAATCCAAAACCAGTGAATTTAGTGAGATCTAACATCTGAATTAAGTTAGCAAAAAAATCAGTTAAGCTCTGAGGAATTTTGAGGAAAAAGGCAATTCCAATACGGCAGAATAGTGTTTTAGGAATGCCAATTTGGTTGTTTGATGTTTGTTGTCAAAAACGATAGAAATCGATTGATCGCACATAAATTAAAAAATTCTATGATATATGATAGAATTTTATTGTGAAATTAAAAATTGATTTTTTTTACTTTATTCTTAATTCTTAATTTGTCAAGATGTTTTTGAAAAATATCTACATCGCCAGAGCTGAAAATTGTTAATGAGTTTTTGTTGGAGGGGAAAAATAGTTTATTCTTTTTAATTTCTTGTGCTACTATTACAGCTGGATCTAAAAATTTTATTTTAGGAAAACTTTTTGTTAGTAACGGTAATAGAAATGGGAGATGTGTACTGGATAGCGTTGCAACATCAATGTTAGTTGAAGCGAATTTGTCACCTAGAAGAGAAGTTATTTGTTTTGCACAGTAAATTTTTTCATAGAGGAATTTTCCAGATTCTACCAAGTTTACTAACTTGGATGCATCAATTTTTGTTATTTGGATATCTTTATCAAGGTTTTTTTTAATATAATGTTTTAACACTCTGCTTTGTATAATTGACGAAGTTGCAAGAATTGCTATTGATTTAGTTTTTGTTTTCTTGCAGGCTTCAGCTAGTGGGGGAAACACCCCTATCAGTGTATGGTTGTTATGAAATAGTTTCTTGAGCAACAATGATGGTGTATTTGAGCCCATTATGATTAGATCGGGCTCAAATTCTTTTTTTAATTTATAGATTGTTCTAGTAATTATTTTGTTAAGCTCTTTAGTGGATTTTTTTCCGTATGGAAAATTCTTTTGATCAGCAAAATAAATTATATCAGATTTTATTGTTTTTTGAATTGCTTTAATTATAGATAATGAACCGAGCCCAGAATCAAATACAACTATTTTTGCCATACTTTATCTTAAAATTTAATCAATTTACATCTTGCCAAATGAATTTATCTATTAAATATTCATATAATGCAACGTACAAAAATAAGAATTTTGATGTATGCCGATATCAAACTAAAAAAATTTGGAAATTAATGCCTAATCGGAAGTGACTGTTATCAGATTTGTATCGGTGGATCTGTATTTTATCTTTAAATAAACATCTTTTACTGCATGCACCTCTGGAATTACACCGCTGTCAGACTCTAGAGTGACACCCCAGTTACCAACTATTGGATTTGCTGATGTCACTGAGAATCTTTCCAGTGGACTGTTCTGTCCTGAGTATCTGATTCTGTAGATTTGTTCACCAATCTCTACACTTATCGTGTTTCCTCTGCTACCGGCAGTGGAATCTTTTACCAGACATGAATCAGACTGTCCAATTACACATGTTCCATCTGGTGCTATCACCCTGTAATGTAAACTGGCATCGTTATCAGATGAATATATCAATCCCACTCTGGCTATAGTTTGTCCTGCATCATCAGTTATGGAATTTACACTTACAGACTCAGAAATCGGAATTGATTTTGTGGGCTCGAACGTTCTCAGTACTATCTTGGCAGTGTCGATCTTTTTGTCGTATAGGTTCAGTCTTGCGTTGACGTCATATTTTGCATCTTGCCCTAGCTTGGGTATGGACCACTCCAGGTCAATTACTGATT
>DATBQZ010000102.1:0-15419 GCA_036560565.1 Candidatus Nitrosotenuis sp. | reverse complement strand
CGCATTTTTGATGGCCATCGAGTTCGAATACTAATGTCCTGTGTAATCTACTAGATCGAATAATAGTTGTAAACCTCAGCTCAACACTTGACATAGCGGACTGGATTAATTCTAGAATGTCCAAAAACATTGCATTGCCTATCAAATCCATAAAACAGGACTTTGAGCCAAACCCCGAACAACTACAGATGATGGAGATTTTTCGCCAAATGGCTAATGATTGTATACGAATCGGCCTTGAAAACAACTGCTCTGCACTAAAAAAACTGTCAAGTTTTGCATACCGCAAACTGCAAAATTATGATATCCAATCAAAATACAAGCTGACTGCAATGTCTCAGGCCTGCGGCAGATTATCCAAGATGAAAAAAGACATCAAAAAAGGTAGAAAATCAAAATCTCCCTACATACGAAAACCATATCTTGTTTCCTGCTATGGATTCAAAATCAACGGAATGCTTTTGTCATTTCCTGTGCGAGACAGAGCATTTGCCAACGTTTTGCTAAATGATCATGTTGCAAAAACCATATCGGACAAATCACTCAAGGTAAGATCCTTTACTATTACGCCCAATTCTCTATCATTATCAATACAAAAAGAAGTGGCGCCAATCAATCCAGAAAAAATGGTAGGAATAGACAGGAACCTAAGAAACGTCACATTTGGAAATTATGAAAAAATAATCCAAGTCAATACATCTGAAATGCTAAAAATCAAAGAAAATTATACTCATGTGAAATCCACTTTCAAAAGAAACGACCATCGAATCATGAAGAAAATCACATCAAAACTTGGAAAAAGACAAACAAATAGAATCAAGCAAAGATTGCATATTGTCTCAAAATGTATAGTCGAATATTCCAAAAAACAAAAGGCGGCAATCATCTTTGAGGATCTGAAGGGAATTCGAAAATTGTATAGAAAAGGAAATGGTCAGGGAAAAAAATTCAGAAGGAAAATGAACTCTTGGTCTTTTTATGAACTGGAAAGGCAGGTATCATACAAGGCAGATTGGGATGGAATTCAATTCTGTAAGATAGACCCTAGATGCACCAGCACGCTTTGTCCAATATGCGGAGGCAGACTCCTAGAGGACAGGCAACGACGTCGGGATTTATGGTGCGGTAATTGTAAGAGATGGCGTGACAGAGACGTTACTGCCGCAATGAACATTTCTTACAAGGGGTTGGCAAGGTTTACCAATCCTCAAGGTGGCATAGGTGAAGCGGTGAGGGGGAACCTGAAAGAACCAGTAATCCTCAGAGTCGATGTGCCAAAGTGTAATGAGATCTGGAAATGACCTGTGTCATGCCCCGTAGATTACACAGAACCCTAGCTTCAGTTAAATTACTCCGTTCAAGATTTTAGCTAATGTCAAGGCGAAAAACTACTGGTGTTTTCATATTTTGCGCCTGCATTGTGGCGTTCTTTCTCTACGCGTATTTACTGATGCTCTCTGAATGGAGCCCGATTGTATTGCAGCTTTCCGTCCTGATGATTGCAGGCGGAATACTCGGTGTCATATCGTGGATTGGATACATGATGGCGACAACAAAGCCGTCCACGTCGTCGATTTTTCCAGACGACAAATAATTACTTGGTTATCCTGGCATCCACTACTGTCTGGTAGTATCTCGGACCTACTGCCCTGACCATTCTTCCGCCTAGAATTTCTGATTGTACCGGCGTGACCTGCAGGTAGTGCTGCTTTGATACTTCGACTGCGTCCTGTCTTTTGTCTGCATGTTGGTGCGAATAATAGTGGATTATCCCGCCGCTTTTGGTTGCACTGATTGCAGAATACAAAAATTCGTCTGACCTCTCAGGGAGCAGCATCAGCGTCCTGTCACCTGTGTTTTGCAGCTGCTCTTTTACGACCTGAGCTGCGTCTCCCTGGATAGAAATTACCTTGCCTGCCAGTTTGTTCAGCTTGATGTTTTCCTCGCAAAGCTTGGCGGCGTACGGGTTCAGGTCTATGTTGTATACTGTGCATTTTTTCTTTTTAGCTGCAATTATTGAAAACATCCCTATTCCGCCAAACATGTTGATCATAGTTTCTCCGTCCTGGATCATCTGTGCTATTCTGTCCCGTTCGGTTGAAAGCCTTGGGGAAAAAAACGCCTTCTCAACATCTACTTTGAATCTGCAGCCGTATTCCTTGTATTCGGTTTCGGTATTGTCCTCTCCTGCAAGTAT
The DNA here is from genome assembly GCA_036560565.1 of Candidatus Nitrosotenuis sp. Classification (GTDB taxonomy): domain Archaea; phylum Thermoproteota; class Nitrososphaeria; order Nitrososphaerales; family Nitrosopumilaceae; genus Nitrosotenuis. Next base: position 13,222 of record DATBQZ010000102.1, on the reverse strand, counting down.
CTCCAGGTTTCTTGTTCTGAAATCGCCCTCTACTGGAGTTGCCTGGTAGAACACTGACCTTGCTGGGTGCACGTTTTCAAGCAAGGCCTCGCCAATCATCTTTTTCTTTGGCAGCAAAGAATCCGGAATTCTAACTATGATTATTTCTCCTATCTGATCAAAGGCAGAAAACAATTCCAAGCCTTCCTCCTCGGTGAGGACTCCCCCCAATGCTTTTTTTAGCATTCGTGTCAAATCTTGTAGTAAAAATTGCCCGTGTCTTTCTGCTGCTTATCAAGTCTGCTTTCAGCCTTGTTTACTCGGGGCCTGCGCGTCGCCTCGTCTCTCCTAAATGTGATGTCAAGTGACTTGAGAAACATGTTCATTGCGTCCGCTTTTGTTAGTGGGGACGTGGCATGCCCTGCCTTTCCTGAAACCCCGTCAAAAATTACCATCTTGTCAGAAATCAAATCCATCAGCTGGATGTCGTGATCAATTACTATTGCTGATTTGGCATACGAGCGGACAAACCTCTGGATGAACTTGGCAACTGCAATCCTGTCCTCCACATCCAAAAATGCGGACGGCTCGTCTAGCGCGTATACGTCTGCCTTTTTCAAAAGGCATGTGACAATTGCCACCTTTTGCAATTCCCCACCTGACAAGTTCTTTACCGACTTGTTGTAGAGTTTTTTGATTTTTAGCGGCTCGACAATTTGCTCTTCTTCCACGCTTCCAAAAATCGGCCCGCCGTTTGCCATGTCAAGCACAGATATGACATCGACATCAATGTCGTTTGTCAAATACTGCGGCTTGTATGAAATGGTTACCGCCCTGTCGATTTCTCCAACGTCTGGCTTTTCGACCCCTGCAATCATCTTCATCATCGTGGTCTTGCCAAGCGCGTTTGCGCCCATTACTCCCAGTACCTCCCCCCTCCTTACCTGCCCTGCATCGATTGAGACGGAAAATGCCGGGTACAGGCGTTTTAGTTCCGGATAGGAAATTACGACTTCGCCTTTCTCAAAATCATCAGTAGACGTGGACACGTCAAAGGTGAATTTTTTGTCCCTGAACCTTACGTTTTCATTTGGCAGGTAGCCGTCCAAAAACACGTTGATGCCGACCTTGGTTGACAAAATGTTTGAAACTATTCCGTATGCCGCCGGCTCGCCGTAAAGCACATCGATATAGTCGCTTAGAAAGTCAAGCAACGTCAGGTCATGCTCCACTACCATCACGCTTTTTCCAATGTTTGCAAGACTGTGGATGACCCTTGCCACTCCCCTCCTTTGGAACACGTCGTTGTACGATGACGGCTCGTCAAAAAAGTAAAAATCAGCTTCTTTTGATGCTGCGACTGCGACTGCCAACCTTTGCAGTTCTCCGCCGCTGAGCTCCTTTACGTGGTGCTCAACTGCGTTTTCAAGTGACAGCTGTCTGATCAAATCCTGGGTGACATTTCGCTGGTCGTATTTGTCTAGCAGTTCCTTGGCGGTTCCGTCAAAGACGTCTGCGACCTGGTATACCTGCTGAGGTTTTATCGATGCCTTGATTTCCTGATTTTTTATTTTTTCAAAATGAGTCTTGAGCTCGGTCCCCGCAAAAGACTTCAAAATTTCGTCCCATTCTGGGGGGTTCTCGTAGTTCCCAAGGTTTGGTTTTAGGTTTCCAGACAGGATGCTGACTACCGTGCTTTTTCCCATTCCGTTTCTTCCAAGCAATCCGACGACTTCGCCTTTTTTCGGAGTAGGGAGGCGATACAGCCTAAACGAGTTCATCCCGTACTGGTGAATTTTCTCAGTGCCAAGCTCTGTTGCTAAATTAATAATCGTAATTGCCTCAAAGGGGCAAACCTTTACGCAAATTCCGCACCCATTGCAGAGGTCCTCGTCAATTTGCGCCTTTTTTATCTCCTCGTTCATTATAATGCAGTCTGCGCCGGACTTGTTCACTGGACAGTACTTGATGCATTCAAGGCCGCATTTTTTTGGCTGGCACAGCTCCTTGTCAAGTACCGCTACTCTGTGAGTCACAAAAATATCTCGGACTTGTTCAATTTATATCTCATAGAGGTGGTTTTTGCAAATCTAAGAGTAATCTTAATACAGATCAAGCTAAGAAATGTTTTCAAGCCGGCCACAGTGTTGGGGCGCGACCCAGTCTCATTCCGAACCTGGAAGTCAAACCCAATATCGCTACTGTGCTACTAAGGTGCGAGAGCTCTTGGGAAGCAGTAGTGCTGGCATCTTTTAATCAAATAACCTATAAGAGACAATTTTTGATACTCATCAATGCCCACATGTGCTGTTTGCGGCCAGCAGCTAGAAAATGATATCCGATTCCTAAACCACATGATGGAAAAGCACGGGTTTAGAAATTCAAACGTAAGCGCACCTGACAGAAACACTAGGGGCTACTAGCCAAGTAATCGACAGTCAGTCTGACGCCAAATCCTGTTGCGCCCTTTGGGTTGTATGATTTTTCCTTTGTTCCAGTTTGAATCCACGCGGTCCCTGCAATGTCAAAGTGGGCCCATGGTGTGGTTCCGACTGCGTTTGCCAAAAATGCGGCAGCTGTAATTGCACCTGCAGCCCTTCCGATTCCTACGTTTTTGATGTCCGCATAGTCTGACTTTATCATGTCGGTATAGTCCTCGTTTAGCGGAAGCTGCCATACCTCCTCCCCTGTCCTCTCTGATGATTTTCTGACCTTGCTTACCACACCATTGTTGTTGCTTACAAGACCTGCAACGTTTGGCCCAAGTGCGACGATGCACGCGCCAGTAAGTGTTGCAAAGTCAAGTACTGCCTTTGGCTTGTACGTTTTTACTCCGTATGAGAGCGCGTCAGATAGAATAAGCCTTCCCTCGGCATCCGTATTGAGAATTTCTGCAGTGCTTCCGCCGTACATCTTGATTATGTCGCCTGGCCTGTATGATTCTCCGCCTGGCATGTTTTCAACTGATGGAATTATTCCGACCACGTTTACTGGCAACTTTAATTCCGATACTGCCTTCATTATTCCTAAAACTGTGCAGCCGCCGCACTTGTCAAATTTCATTTCGTCCATTTTGTCTGCCGGCTTGATCGAGATTCCCCCAGTGTCAAAGGTGACTGCCTTTCCCACCAGGACTGTGGGCCTGTCGTCCTTTTTCCCGTTGTATTCTAGTATGATTAGTTTTGGCTCGTTTTTGCTTCCCTGGCCTACTGCCGTTATTCCGCCAAATCCCTTTTGTCGCAATTCATTTTTTGATAGAATGGTACACTTGAGCTTGTTTTTTGCCGCCAAGGATTTTGCAAAGCCTGCCATGTGGACCGGGGCGCATTCGTTTGGAGGAAGGTTTGCTATGCTTCTGGCAAAATTCACTCCGTCTGAGACCGCCCTTGCCTTTGATATGTAATCTGATATCTTGGCCTTGTCTGATGCCAAAATTGTAAGGCCTTGCAGTTTTGGATTCTTCTCCTTTTTGTACTTGTCAAACGAATACTGCGAAAGAACGACGCCCTCTACTATTGCGTTTACTGCAGAATCTGCCTTGAGCGGAAACTTGTCTGGAAGTACTAAACAAAACTCGGCCATCTCTAACTCCCTGATCTTTTTTGCCAGTCTGCCTGATGACACCCTGACAGTTTCATGAGTTATTTTATGCGTCTGCCCTAGTCCTGCAAGAACAATTCTTTCTGCAGGAATCAATCCGTGAGTGTGAATTATGTCAAGACTTGAGCGCTTTCCCTTTGTTTCTTTTACCGATTGTTTTATTGCCGCAAGTAATTTTGCATCCATCTTTGGCAAGCCAAACGGCTCTGATTTTTCTGCAACAAAGAAACACAGGGCCCGGGTCTTCTTTTTTAGCGGCTCCACATTTTCTGAATTGATCAACATGTTCTGGCTCGCATTTTTTGCGCTATTATAGATTACTTAAATCCATATCGATAAATAGCTGATTTTTACTTCAAACAACATGACTAGCATGAAATGTGTATCTTGCGGAATTGGGTTCTTTTCACCAACTGGCTCAAACAAATGTCCCAAGTGCACAAAAAATCAAGGCACAGAAATGGATCATGGCCACGACTCTTGCGGTTGCGGGCATAGTCACTAATTTTTTATTTCAATCATACGATAAAATCAAAAAATTCTACTTTTGATCATCAAAGTATTTCTGGCACCCAAATTCCTGGAATGCCTGCTGCAGCTTTTCTTTTCCTTGCCCGTCTGAGACGATCCTTGCAATTTGTTCAAGCTCTGGGCTTATCGATGCCTCCTTCATAATTATGGGCGTAAACATATCTCGGAACTCGTCTGAGAGCGGTTTTGCGAAAAACTCTGTTCTGTTTTCTGGGGTTTGCAAAGCTTCCTTCCATGGCTTGAACTCTTCTGGATAGTTGGCAAGCAAAACTTCTACTTTTACATCAGGCAACTCTTCCCCGTCGGGGTACAGCCCGTATGCAATGGCGTAAATCAACTCGCATTCTGTATTGATCTTGTATGTTCCAGCTATGTTTTCTTCTGGTATGGGACTTGGTCCTAGCATTTCACTTGTAGCGTTCTGCACATTATCTGGCGCCAAATCCTGTTTTGTGACATCCTGACTTGAAATTACATATGCTGCAAAGCCAATCACAATCGCTGCTGCAACTCCTGCTGAAATAACGATGTTTTTCTTTGCTAACAAGCACACTCACCTGAGGCGATCACCTAAAAAACCTTACCCGGCGTTTTTGTAATTAGAATCCTACAACCTGGATGTTCTCTCTCCAGGAAATATCGAAATTGTGATACGTCTGCCTTATCTTGGACTGGCACTCTTCGGGCACGCCAATGTAAAATGGAATCTTTAGGCCCTGCGACTTGCCCCCATTCATCAGCATTTTTGAAAAATCAGTAAACTGCTCCTTTGTTGACTGTTCTCCAAGCTCGCTGCAAAGTTTTACCTTTCCGAGATATTTTAGCTGGTTTTGCGGGTTTACCGCAATTATGTCTGGTGCATGGCGCGTTACCACAAACGGCTTGTTAAATCCCTCATAGTTTGCATACTGGATTTGGAGCCCGCCTGACACAAAATGATCTATTAGGCCCTTGATCAAAGAAGGATGGCTCTGCTTTCTTGACAATGCGATCACTAGGCGTGAGACTATAAGAGATAGTTGGTGTTTGATTCAGGAAAACCCCTTCGTTTTTATGTGGATAAAAATGCCGACAAGTATGTCATACAACAAGAAAATGTATCCATGCACTTGTTCCGATTGCGGCAAGACAGCAGAGGTACCTTTCCAACCAAAAGAAGGCAAACCAGTTTATTGTCGTGAATGCCTACCAAAACACAGAACTCCAAGATTTTAAATTAAATTTAGATTTTAATTTTTAAAATAATCTGGGGCCCGTTCTTTTTTATTTTATCAAAATACTAGCGTTAGCTTTTCGTCTTGTCTTCCACTATCTTGAACTTGGAGAGCTGCTTGTACAGTATGAATACTAGTACTGCAATTATGAGAAAGTCGATCACGCTTGCAATAAGGTCGCCATACGCAAATGTCGACTTGTATACTGTAAAGGAAAGCTGCTTTAGGTCCCCGACATCTTGCAGGGCAAGTCCGATTAGGGGGTTTATGATGTCATTTACAACCGCAGTCACGAGCTTCGATGCGGCAGAGCCGATGACAAACGCTATTGCTAGCCCGATTACTCCAAACGTCTGCAGAAAGCGCGCAAACTCCTGAATGATTCCTTTTTTCTCAGGCGGTTTTTCTGACACAAAACCTGTAACGTTTTGCAAATATATGCAAACCAGTGCTTTAGTGTGGTAGATCTTTTGGTGAAAAAATCTTAGCGTATTCTTATTTTTTTGCTGTGTGAAAGCAGGCTGGCAGATCGCAAAAAGACTGCCTTTGCAGTCTTGCATTCCATATCACACGCAGCCTTGTCTGTGGTGTGGCGGCCTTTGCTTCCATTGTGGCGAATTATTGATAATATCAAAGGTATGAGGGCTGCCCTTCCGCCAAACGCCGTTTTTCCGTCAACAAACCAAAACATCTCAAGGGCGCTTGAATCAAGTATCTGGTCTCGAAGCTTTTCGCCAAGATCTGTGTAGTGGCCAACAAGCGTTAGTCTTCCCCCTGCCGCAAAGTCGACAATTTTGGCAAATTTTGTGCAGAGGTAGCACTTGTTGTCATATATCATAAGGGGAACCATTCCCTGCAGATCTATCATGCGTCTAGTGTGTAGTTCCGAGATTAAACTTTTGCAGAAATAGCTTTTTATTGAATTCAGGAAAAGTCTCAAATCATGAATCTGCCGATTGTGAATTTTGATTAGAAATGGGCCTAAACTATTATCAAATTAAAAAAAACGTTCGCAAGGCCCGCAAGCTTGTAATCACGGCAACCTCAAACGCCGGATCCGGCCATCCTGGCGGATCTTTCTCGATGGCAGAGATAATGGGCTGCGTGTTTTTCAAGCATCTCAAGTTTGATCCAAAGAATCCACAGTGGGACCAAAGAGACAAGCTGATTCTATCAAAGGGCCATGCATCGCCTGGCCTGTTTTCCAATATGGCGCTAGCTGGATATTTTGACACGTCAGAGCTTGACACCCTGAGGCAGTTTGGAAGCAGGCTGCAGGGACACCCTGACCTAAAATGTCCCGGTGTGGAATTTTGCGGAGGATCACTTGGAATAGGATTGTCATTTTCAATTGGCAGCGCACTTGCCGCAAGGATTGATGGCAAGCAAACAAGAATCTACACTGTCATGGGCGACGGCGAGACAGACGAGGGCCAAGTCTGGGAGGCCGCGATGTCTGCATCAAAATACAAAGTGGACAACCTTACTGCAATTCTGGATAGGAATTACATCCAGCAGGACTCTTACACGGAAAAAGTCATGCCCCTTGACGAGGAACTGGACAGCGATGACCTATCCGAAATGTGGAGGGATGCAAGCAGATGGAAGGTTGGCGACAAGTGGAGATCGTTTGGATGGAACGTAATTGAAATCGACGGACACAGAATAGAGCAAGTTGACTCTGCAATAAAAAAGGCGGCGCAAACCAAGGGAACGCCGTCCATAATAATTGCCAGAACCATAAAGGGAAAGGGAGTGGAGCACATGGAGGACAACCCCAAGTGGCACGGGCAGGCGCCAAAAAAGGAGTTTGTTCCAATAATTGAGATGGAGCTGGACTCGCAAACCATGATCGCGCCATCCATTATAGCAGGCGACATGACAAATCTTGAAAACGAAGTAAAGCGATGCGTTGCAGGTAGGGCAGACTATATCCATCTGGATGTGATGGACGGTGCGTTTGTTCCAAACAAAACTTTTGATCACACAAAAATAAAAGAGCTCAGGCCGCTCACTGTCATTCCGTTTGACACCCATCTTATGATAAACGAGCCGGTAAGACACGTGAAAGACTACGTGGATGCAGGATCCGATGTGGTGACTGTTCACGCCGAGGTCTGCGACGTGGCAAGCTTTGGTGAAATCTATGACATTCTAAATGCAAATCAGGTAGGTGTAGGCCTTGCAATCAATCCTGACACTGAGCTACCAGAGTGGTCAAAGCAGTTCATACCAAAGCTAGACCAAATCATAGTGATGTCTGTAGTCCCAGGAAAGTCAGGACAAAAATACATCGAGTCAACGCATGAAAAAATGCAGAGACTGAACCAAATTCTGTCAGAGAACAAATTTGACGGGTACATCGAGGCAGACGGCGGCGTGACACTGGATAACATTGGCGCATGCTTTGTAGATGGGGCGCGGGCATTTGTTGGAGGAAGCGCCATCATAGGGCAGCAGGACGTGCGCGGAATAATTAGGGAATTTAGGCACAAAATTGCGCACGCCAGGCGAAAAATGCTAATCCAAAAGGCATTTGACCTTGGGGGAAAGGATCTTGTGGCAAAATGGATTGACCTGCACATCATTGGAGAAAAAAAGAACCTCATCAGCCAAATAGCAAGGGAGCTTGGATACGTATGATTGGCCAGATGACTGACATGCGCACCGTTTATGGCAAGACACTGGTGGATCTGGGGGATGAAAACCCGAACATTGTCGTACTTGGAGCAGACACAACTGATTCGCTAAAAACCGCAGACTTTGGGAAAAAATTCCCGGACAGATTTTTCAACGTTGGAATAGCGGAGGCAAACCTCGTCTCTGTTTCGGCAGGACTTGCAATATCTGGCAAAATAGCGTTTGCCAGCACATATGCGATATTTCTTCCAGGACGGTGTGTTGATCAACTAAGAAATGCAATAGCATACCCGTCACCGCAGGGCAGCAAGGGGCTAAACGTAAAGATTGTCGTGTCTCACGGCGGGATTTCAGTTGGCGCAGACGGGGGATCGCACCAGCAAATAGAAGACATTGCGATAATGCGCGCAATTCCGCACTTTTCTGTTTTCATTCCGGCAGACACTGTTGCAGTGGGCAAGCTGACCAGGCTCATGTCGCAAAAGTATGGCCCGTTCTACATGAGGATGACTAGATCAAACAGTCCCGTGATACACGAAGATTCGCAGGAATTTGAAATTGGAAAAGGAATCACAATGCGGGACGGCCCTGACTGTACCGTTGCCGCATGCGGCATAACGGTAAAGATGGCACTTGACGCGGCTGACTCTCTAAAGCAGGAGGGGATCTCTTGTAAGGTAATTGACATGTTTTCGATAAAGCCAATCGACTCTGCACTTTTGGAAAAGTCAGCCAGGGAAACTGGCTGTATAGTGACATGCGAGGAGCACAACATAATGGGCGGATTTGGCTCTGCTGTTGCCGAGGTGGTGTCTGAGTCATATCCAGTCCCAATCAAGCGCGTGGGCGTAAACGACAGGTTCGGCGAGTCTGCGCGTGACTCTGAAATTCCACTGCTCTTAGAAAAGCACGGCCTTACATCAATTAATATAGCAAAAGCAGTAAGGGAAATCACAGGTAAGAAAAAACAATGAAAATCTTTCTTGATACTGCAAACCTTCAATCAATCAGAACCTACAACGACATGGGCCTGCTTGACGGAATCACGACCAACCCGTCATTACTAGCAAAGGAGGGCGGCGACCCGCTAAAGGCAATGGAGGAGATTACCAGAATAATCAAAGGCGACGTGAGCCTCGAGGTTGTCGCAACCGATTACACCGGAATGATGGACGAAGGGCACAGGCTAAAAAAATACGGGCAAAACGTCGTAATCAAAGTGCCAATGACTGCCGACGGACTAAAAGCCTGCAAAAGCTTCTCGTCTGAGGGAATTCCAGTAAATGTGACGCTGGTGTTTTCGCCAAACCAGGCAATTCTTGCAGCAAAGGCCGGGGCAAAATATGTCAGCCCGTTCATAGGACGACTGGACGACATTGGCCAAGACGGGATGAGCCTAATTGCAGAGATAAAGCAAATATTTACAAATTATAATTTCAAGACGCAAATCCTTGTTGCAAGTATAAGGCATCCCATGCATGTGATAGAGGCTGCCAAAATTGGGGCAGACGTGGTCACGCTTCCGCCAGACGTTCTAGGAAAGATGCTAAAGCACCCGCTGACTGACATTGGACTGAAGAATTTTCTTGCAGACTGGGAAAAGCTAAAGCAAGAAAATCACAAATAACTACTTTACCAGATACACTGGAATCTTTGATTTGTGCAGTATGTAGTTAGAAACGCTTCCAAGCATTTCGCCGCCTGCAGAACCTGCGCCGGTACTACTCATTACTATGTGATCAAAGTTTCCGCTTTTGGCAAACTTGACTGTGGCAAACGCCGGCGAGCCACGAGATGTCTTGGTCTTTACTTGCATCTTTTTTTTCTTGGCATATGTGGCTGCTTTTTTTAGTATGTCGTTTCCCTGTGTTACCACCTGATCATCAAGCAGTTTTGTTCTAGGTCCGCCTGCATCTATGTGCGGTATGACATGAAACAATGTCAGCTCTGCACCTGACTCTTGTGCCAGATTGATTGCAGAATCTAATGCCTTGAATGATTGTTTTGATCCGTCTATTGGAACCAAAATCTTGTTGAACCAACCCATGCAAACGCACAAACTTTCACACTTAAAAGTGATTTAGTATAATTTCAGATCTGAAACTCATATTGAGGCTAGCGCCCGTATGATGTCTGTCTTGCTTAGTACTCCGCCAAGCTTGCCGTTGATCAAAACACCGACGCCGTTTACATTGTTGTCTAGTATGATCTCGCATGCAGTTATCAAGTCGTCATTGTAATCTGCCGTCACTATTTTGCCGCTCATTACTTCCTTTGTGAGAATCGTCTTGCCAAAACCTGACTCGGCGAGAAATCCCTTTCTCGGGAATGTTACAGAAATCATGGAGTCTGTGTTGTCCACTGTGTTGTCTTCCTGCCCCATGGTGAGGGCAATCCTGAACAAGTCCCTGAACGTGACTATTCCAATTGGCACGTCGCTTTTGTTTTTTAGAATTATTCTGGATACTTTTTCTTGCACCATCTTTGCGGCAATCTTGTAAATCGGGTCGTCCTCATACATCGAAACATATGATACTGTCATAAAGTCGCCAACGCGTTTTTTGCCGACATGCTTTTGCAAATAATGCCTCACCAAATCTGTTTTTGTAATTATTCCGACTGTTTTTCCGTGCGTGTTTATGCCAAGCGAGCCTATTTTCCTATCTGCCATTATCTGCGCGCATTCTTTTATTTTCATTGCCTCGTCAACTGTCACAAGAGGCTTTGTTACCTTGCTGACTGGTATTTTGTCAAGGTTTTCTTCAGTATTGTCTGCCAAGAGAAAAAAACCCAAGTCCCTCTCGGTTACGATTCCAACAAGTTCGCTTTCATTGCTGACCATAAGGCGTGATACTTTGTGATCAAGCATCTGTCTAATTGCGTGTGCTACCGATGATTCCTTTGGAATCGAAATGGCCTTTTTCATTATTGATTTTACTGTCAACAAGAATGCTGGCCTTGTCGGCCTATAAATAAAATCATTCAATTTTCAGTCTTGGAAATTAACCTTCAATTATACAAAGATGTTTGGAATCTACTTGTCGTAGATCATTAGTTTTTTTTCTTCAAGTAGCGCATGCAGGTTGTTTACGGAGCGGTACACGTCTGCTTCCTTTTTTGCGCCAGTGCACACCAGTTTGCCTGATGCAAATAACAGTATCACCGTCTTTGGGTCAAGCATCCTGTGGATCAATCCCGGGAATTGCTCCGGCTCGTACATGCTTCGTGGCAACGTTCTTGCTGCTGATTCTAGGTGAATCTTTCCGCCCAGATTAATTGCAGCGACAATGTTTTGAACTACTATCTCTGCGTCCTTTTTTATTTTGATTCCGCCCTTTCGCAATTGCTGTACAACTGTTTGCACTGCCTTGATTGCCATCTCTTCTGATTTTGCGCCAGTGCAGACCATCTTTCCTGTTCTGAATATCAGCGTGGCAGTCCTTGGGGTCTTTAGTCTAAAGACAAGTCCTGGAAACTGGTCAGGATGATATTCTGTGTCTGGAAATTTTTTTGTTACCTCGTTTAGGTCTATTTTTTGGTCAACTGATGCAGAGGCTACTACGTTTTCAACACTAACGATTGGCTTTGTCTGTGGCATTTGCGGTTTTTAAATACCTCCTTTATATATAGATAGTAACGGTTCTCGACTTTAGTGGTGATTTATCCACTGTGTGCGGTACTCCTCGTCAAAAAGATCTGATGTAATATCTTCGTCCTTTACTATGGTGTCGTCCAGCGGTATGTCGAAAAACCCGAGCTTGCCCTTGTGCGGTATTGGGATTTTGAATGCTTTTGCATTTTTTAGCAAAAATCCATATTTTCCGTGCGACTCGTCTGACGCAAAATGATATTTCATGTCTGCCTCTAGTTCTTTTTTTGTTTTGTAGATCTTTACGTCGTAAATTACGGCCTTGCCAATTATTGCGCCAGTCCTAAGGCCTGACTCGTCAATTCCAAGTCTCTTGCAGTCCTCTGATTTTATTGTCATCGGGGAATGGATCAGAAACTCGCCACGAAATCTGGTATTCCACTTTCTTAGCTCGATTGTCTTTTTTCCTGTGATGATTAGATCCGCAAATGGCTGTGACACGGAGAGGCATTTTGCAATTGGCACTTGGTATCTATGATTCTGGTGTGATTTAATCTAGTATGATGATTCTGTTTTCGATTAAATACTTGATTGAATTTATGAACTCGTCTTCAGTTATTTTCCCAGATGCCCACCATGACGCGCTGTTTTTTATCCAGTCTGGTATTTCGCTTTCTGACTCGGTATCCTGAATGCCAGGAACTCTAATGAAATCATTTTCAATCAGATATCTTATCCCGTCTGAAAAGTCAGAATCGGATATTTCTCCTCTTGACCATTGTGCTGCAGTGTTTTTTATCCAGCTTGGTATCTTGTCATGTGCTATGTCGAAGAACTCGTAGATGGACTCTCCTGGAAACTGCGAGTCAAACCATACCTTGTACTCTATCTCATTGTTGTATCTGTCCAAATAGTACTGCCGTGATTTTGTCACGTCTGGGAATGAATCCAGGTGAGTTTTTTTGTATCCGACAATTTCCTGTATGGTGTAGCCGTGGAAGAGTTTCTCAAACCAATCCCTGAAGGTAGGCTCGTTTTGATATCTGTCAAAGTAATGCTGCGGGGACGCATCTAGTGCTGGAAAGCCTGGGATCTTTGGCTTTGTCTGTAACGCTGGCTGTGTGGGCTGATCCGGGCTCTGAGCTTCTGGGCTTTCTTGATCTGGTTCGGTGCTGAACTGAAAAGTTGAGGTAGCAGTCTGCCCGTCATAGGCAACAATTACACTGTATGTTCCAGGCAAGCTCCATTTTGCGCCCTTTGCAAAATATTCTTTTGAAAACGAGCCGTCTCCTGATGGCATGAACTGGTCAATCTGCACCAAATCATTTGAGCTTCGAATCTGAAGGCCGATGTATTTTCCGGCAGACACAGTTCCGACATTACCTGAGACTATGATTTTATCATCTGCATGGTATGTGGTTTTGTCAGTACTGGAATCAATTGCATAGATGTGTGGCACTGATAAAACAAAAAGAAGCGATAATCCAAGCAATGCCTTTGTACCAAAACTAGTCATAGCGAATGATTCTCAATTGATCAATCTTATGAATTTAGTCCAATCACATCTTGATGCTGCATCTGTTTGGGCCCATCTCTAGGTCAGGGATCTGCATTGGGGATATTGGAATCACTCCCTTGTTTATCTTGATGATCATGGAATAGTTCATCG
>DATBQZ010000101.1:0-1991 GCA_036560565.1 Candidatus Nitrosotenuis sp. | reverse complement strand
ATTTCGTAATGTTACTGTTACTTTTACTGTTTTGCCAGACGTGTCTTCATACTGGATAGAGACAGTATTGTCATCATATCGTATTGTCTTTAGCTGTAATGTCTCAAAGATTTTTGATTGTGGTAATGATTCTACTGTAATCGCTTCTGCATTTACAGGATTAGTTGTCTCTGTTACCTGAACTAGTTCTTGTTTTTGAAATTTGCATTTTTCTTGTTCTTCATCTTTTTCGTACACTTGACCATAGTAGGTTTGCTGCATTGTTGGCGAGATTATTTTGTCCTGTATTTGTTTGACTGGATTTAGATTGTCTGCACTTGGAGTTATTGTCTCAATTTTATTTTCTACTGTGTCGATTGTTTGATCTATTGTACCGCTTACTGTATGAATTGTGTTATCTTTGAAATCATTAACGTCATCTGCAACAGCATTAAAGGCAATATTAGCGCTGGAAGGTAGTTTTGCTAAATACGGATAGAGAGAAAACCCGCCCACTACCAGTATTGTACCTATTATGACTAGCTTTAGTAACATACAAGCAAATGTTTTGAAATTGTGTTAAAAGTTCAGAAATTCATTCTAGCTGAGTAAATAGGAAAAAAAGCTGACTAATCAGCTAGCCATTCTATTACACGCTCGATGCTCTTTGAGCGTATGGTTATTTTGATTGGTCCCAAGGCAGATTCATCTGCATGTTCACAAAGTGAAATGCTATTGACAAAAGCGGCCTGCTTGTTGAGATAAAACCAAGTTTCATCACCATCCAAATTGTTGTTCAAAAAACGCAAGTACACATTTTGTGAGCGATGCTTTTGAATTGACTCGCGAATTTTCGATAATGACTCTATTTCTCTTGATGTTGCGGTGATGGAGCCCTTGTTTATTTTGAATTCTACGTTGTTTAACACATTTATCATTGTCTGTTCAATTTTTTTTGGATCTTCAGAAGGATTGATCTCGCAGTATGCCTCTATTTTACAGTCTAAAACTGGAATCAATTCACTTTAACCATTTTTGGACGATGTTATACACCGTATCAATGAGCTCAGAAACTGTAAGGTTGTTATTTGATATGGTCTCATCTGCCAGTGCAATTGATGCGCTAATACCAACACCAATTTCCCGGTTATCACGTTCGTCAAACATAGTTCTATCGTGCGGATCATCGGATCTTGCCCGTACAGTTAGAAAATTAAAACGAGTGTCAGTTGATGCATGAATTGCCAATAACTTGACTGTCGTGATTTTTTTCAAAACTTCGATTTCTGCGTTAGAGCGAACTCCATCTATTACAACAACGTCAGATTTTGAATCAATAATTTGATCTTTGATTAGTTCTGCTACTGCACCTTGTCCATTTTTTTCACGTAGTTCAAGCATCAGCTTGCCGAGGTTCTGGCCTGTTGGTTCAAGGTTTCTTCTTTTTGCTTCAGCTCGAACGGCATCTCCCATGTTGATGCTTGTGAATCCTTTTTGTTGCAGGCCAGACGCAATTGTGGATTTGCCAGCTCCCGGCATTCCTGTAAGGCATACAATTAGTTTTGGCAATTACGCTGGTTTTTTGTGCCTAGCGTATGAAGCTACCGGAACCCATTAAAAAGCCAAAAACGAAAATCCGTAATGCGTACCTTTGTCGCAGCAGAGATAATAGATCAAGGCATTTTAAATTCAATAAAGAATTTGCAATCCAATCTTAGAATTGAGGCAAAACCTGTAGAATTGCAAAACATGCACTTTACATTATTGTTTCTTGGTGAAATATCAGAAGACATGGCACAAAAAGTACAAAACGAGCTAAAAACCATCCAGTTCGATTCGTTTGATATCAGTTTTGAGGGAGTTGGCGCATTTCCAACGCCTAAATTCCCAAGAGTTGTGTGGGTTGGAGTAAAAAACGGTGCAGAAGATCTTGTAGAACTTGCAAAAATTGTAGAAAAAAAACTGTCTCCTCTTGGATTTAAAAGTGATAAAGAGTTCAAACCACATATCAC
>DATBQZ010000100.1:0-3261 GCA_036560565.1 Candidatus Nitrosotenuis sp. | reverse complement strand
AAGAAAAACAATACGCGGTGAGGATGTCAAGCTTGCATCAAAGGCTTTTGTGAAATCATAATCTAAAGAGTTTAATTCTCGTCGAATCGATTGGTTCACTGCGGTGAGGTGGCAGAGCGGTTATGCGTTCGCCTGCAAAGCGAATTTTATAGGGGTTCGAATCCCTTCCTCACCTCTTTAATTTTCTACGAAAACATATTTTCAGGCGCTGTAAAGTCTTCGTCGGATCTTATGCCTGTAAATTTTCGCCGGGTGCTAAGTTTTAGAAGATACCAAATGGGTCTAAAGGCTTTAACAAAATTAAAAATCCCATTTTTAAATAATTTGCACTTTATAACAAAATAACTTATATAAGATTGTCCGGGACAAAGATTAGATCAGATGGTAAAACGCTCAAAAACTATTGACATTGTCAAGAGTAAAAAAATAGAGCCTGACTTTGAACCGAGCATGAAAACTTTAACGCGCATCATGAAAAGCATGACAGAAAACATCTCTGAAGGCAAGACCCAGTTATCACTTGATGCCAATCTAAATTATGCCAGACTTGCAAAGCATGTTGTTTGGCTGGAGAAAAAAGGACTTGTTAAATCAACAATTGAAAATAACAAAATTAGTGTCGGTTTGACTGAGAAAGGCAAAGTATTTGCATCAACACTTTCAGATGACTAGTAACAGACGTCCATAAAACTAACACGTAAAACTTGTTAGCCCTTAATAGCTCGTTTGACAGATTCTGTATTCTTAAGAAGGTAACATGTGGATTTGTTTGATTTGAAATTCACCTTGACAATGCCGCTTGTAACAAGAGTCATGAGTTTTGCAGGATGAGTCTCCACGTCAAACCACTGCCATCCCAAATACTGTTTGTTGGACAGGTTCTCCCCTTCTTTTTGTACTGCCATCTCAAGGGTCTTTAGGTATTCTGGCTTTTGGGAAAGTAATTGAACGGTATTGGCATAAACTTGCATTAGGGTACATATACACGCATATCTTCTTTCCGTAAGCAATCAAATTCATAAATACGACTATGCGGTCTTTAAAAATCAATTGCCACGAAAAGAATACAAAACCATCACCGTAAATTTGAAAACTTTTCTGAGATTCGTAAAAGCTGCAAAAGAGGCACACAAAAATGATCCTGAAATGAACAACAGTGCCTTCCTTAATTCTCTCCTTGACTTTCAGACGTGATTGGACCAAACCCATTCTTTAGAATTGTTCCTATACGCGCCTAGTCTTTATTGCTATGAGATTCAAATCCATCTCATCATTTTACGACGACTTTGCCTTCCATCCACGGATGCAATCTGCAGTAATAGGGAAAATCGCCTAGTTTTTCAAATGTGTGGGAGAATGTTTTCCCAGGATCAATGTGCCCGCTATCAAACGTGCCATCAAAATTATCATAGTACCCACTCGTTACTGTGTGAAATCCGCTATCCTCGTTTACCCAGGTTATAGTATTGCCAACACCAGCAGTAATTTGATACGGGAAATAACAGCGGCTGGCTTCTTCGCATCCAGGACGTGATGCAGACATTGGAATTACCACACTTGGCGTTTCCATCGGAACGACTACGGGTTTTTCTGTAATCCCAGACTGAGTGTTGCCAAGAAGGGCCACCGCCGCCAAGGCCAAGACTGCAGATATGCATATTGCGACAAGTTTCTTTTTCATCTTCAAATGGGGAGATTATGAGCTGTCTTTTTTATTTTTGGCAGCCCAGTCATTGTACATTGCAAGCAGGTTCTCAACGTCTGCACCTTGCTCAGAATACGTCACTATCACGCCGAATTTTCCTTTCTTGTCATGGCCCTTTGCGAAATAGCCCCAAAAGTTGTCCGGGAGCCTCTGAAAGTTAGACGGGTTCCCTGCCACGCCCAAGAGGTTTTCTGCAACAGTCTGCAATACCTTGACTGCATCGTCTTTTTCGATCATGTTTTGGTGTTTGCAGGCTCTTATTTCAATGTCAGCAGTTGGGGTATAATGTAATAACCAGCCTTTCTAAATACAGTACTCCCAGAGCAAGTCGTGATGGAAAAAAATCCGGGATTGTTAGAGTACATCCCAGGATCCCAGTCGCTCCTGCTCCAAAAGAAAAGCGAGCAGCCCCTTGAAGGTTTTGCGGAAAACATCAAAGATAGTTTGATAGAGTACACAGAAGACGGCAAAAGCGACGTAGAGAAGGGCCACAACTTCCTCCAGTGGGTTTTGACACGGGTGTACGAGGCAACCGAGGACGATGCGGCAGACGCCATAATAGACGGCGCAAATGATCTTGGGATAGACGCGTACCTACCGGTTGATTTTTCAGATAACAAGATCAGATTATTCCAGTCAAAGTACGGAACGTCTCACTCTATCGAGGCAATAGCGAAATTCAAAGACGATGTGAAACGGCTCCTAAGCCGCGACGTGACAAAGATGCGGCCAGAGCTTGCCAATTTGGTTACAAAGATTCAGGAGAAAAACCTCAAGGTGGAATGCTGCTATGTGACAAACCAAGAGGTAGACTACCAAAGCGACGAGTCAGTTGAGATACTAGACATGGACAAGATAGTGCAGAATCTATGGGACAGAATAAAAAAGCCCGCAGCAGGAAAAAAATCCCGCATAAAGCTTGAAAAAATGATCCACTACAAGAACACTGTTCTTGGCGTTCTGAAATTGCGCGAGCTGACAGACTTTGTTGCAAAGAACAGGGACTATGTCTTTGAGTCAAACATCAGGCAGTGGATGCAGTTCAAGACAAACGTAAACAAGGGAATCAGGGAGACACTGCAGAGCTCACCTGACAAGTTCTTTTATTACAATAACGGAATCACAATAGTAGTTAATGATTTTGAGGAACTAGAAGAAAACAACATGATGCTTCATGCACCGCAGATAGTCAACGGGGCACAGACATCAAACTCCATTTTGGATCACGCAAAGAGAACCAACAATCTGGACGGCAGTATCACGGTTACAATCATAAAAGCAGACGACGAGCTGGACCAGAACAACATAACAAAATACAGAAACTCGCAAAACTCTGTCAGGGGAAAAGATTTGGTGTCCCTGATGGATTTTCACAAGTCAATAAAATCGCAGCTTGAAAACTATGGCTACTTTTATGAAATTCAGGCAGGCTCATTTGACAGCAAGACAAAATCGCAGCAGACTGAATTCAACGGGGATACCATATACAACAGGTATCTACCGGATAACCACAAAAAAGTAATTGTTGCCAAAGACGCAATCCAGGTACTGGTTGC
>DATBQZ010000099.1:0-1997 GCA_036560565.1 Candidatus Nitrosotenuis sp. | reverse complement strand
TAGCTGCGTCAGCGGGTCTGCAGTCGGGTCTGGGCCTCTCTTTGGATTGATCACCTGGACATGGCATCCAATTGCCCTGAGCAGGGTGGGCGCTATATCCAGTGCCGCGCCTCCCCCCACATCCACTATGACCTTGGGTTTTTTCGCTTTCCCAATTATCTTTGATGCCTCCTGCACGTATCTTGATGAAATCATGTGCTCTGTGCCGATTTTTCCAAGCGTGTGTTTTTTCTTTAGCAATATTTTTTCAAATTCTTTTTCGTTTGGACCGCGACCATCCATGACAAACTTGAGTCCGTTCCACTCCAGCGGATTGTGCGATGACGTGATGACTAGCCCTGCACCATACCTGCGCGCCTCTCGAAACACTACTGGCGTTGGCACCATTCCTAAATTGTACACGTCTATTCCCTGTTCGAGTAATGCTGCAATTGCAGTCTCCCTGACCATCTCCCCTGACGGCCGAGTGTCGTTTCCAACAACGCATTTTTTTGATTTTATGAGCGGCGCAAAATTACTGCAAAATTGCAATATGTCTTTTAGTGTAAGGTCGTCTCCAAAAATCCCCCGTATGCCAGAAATGGATTTTTTCAATTGCTCCAAAGTCAGAAAGGCTTTTTATAAACTCTGATAACTCTGCGAACCATGCCTCGATAGCTCAGCCTGGTAGAGCGAACGCCTCGTAAGCGTTAGGTCGCGGGATCAAATCCCGCTCGAGGCTGTAAAATTAAATTTTTAAAAAGATCGTTTACTGTTCTTCTGGGGATTCGATGTCTAGTTCAAGTTCTTTTCCAAGTCCTTGCCACCATTTACTAGTCTGTCCTGTCATGCTCCCCATTAATATCGTAAAATCCTCCTTTATAGATCTGTCGGTTTGCAATTCACATTATCTGGACTTGTGCAAATTCCATTTCTGATCTACAAAAACAATTTTTAGATCTCAGGTCTGCGTTTTTTTCTGTTTTGATCTTCGATACAAAATGATTCCAAGTGCGCCGCCGGCACAGCCCCAAAAGACTGGCCATCGTAACGGGTTATCCACGATACCCAAAAACGCAAATG
Source organism: Candidatus Nitrosotenuis sp. (assembly GCA_036560565.1). Lineage (GTDB taxonomy): Archaea > Thermoproteota > Nitrososphaeria > Nitrososphaerales > Nitrosopumilaceae > Nitrosotenuis. The sequence continues at coordinate 935 of DATBQZ010000099.1, read as the reverse complement.
CAGTCCCGCCAATCAGTGCAAATCCAATCAGTTCTAGGGTCTTGCTCATGAATCCCTCAAATGTCGAAAAGATATATTGTTTTTTTATCTAGGCTAACCATGGGCAAGTACCTTCTTATCATTTTGACAGTGCTTTCAGTCGGAATGGTATTTGCAGTAATGAAAAACCCTCCAAACCTAGTAATGTTCTACGCCCAGCTTGCAGGCGCACTGATCATAATAGTATATTCTACAATCAAAAAGAGACGAACTCAGCCAAGAGCGAAGAAAAGACGATAATTACATGTCTAGACCAAACGATTCTGCTAAATCATGGAATCGTCTGTATGACTCGAGGTACTGTTTTCCCTTTGTTGTTATGACAAAGGTGTTTTTTCCGTCAAAGTCAATTTTGTTTATTAGGCCTGCACCGGTCAGATTTTCGACAAACTTTGATAGTCTCGAATGTGACAGATTTGCCTTTGTTAGAAGGGATGTTACCTTGATGCCTTCTTGGCCACACTGGTCAGTAGCAACTAGTAAATCCGCTACAATTTGCATACTAGTTCTGTATGTGGTCATGATTGATAGTCGTGATACCTGAGATATAAGGGTATTAATGTTTCCCACGATCATTTCACTCACGATTTGGGCATATCTGGCCTGATCGATGATTCTGCGCCGATCATATTAATAATGAATCTGGTATTTTTCCGGTAAGCTTGTCCAGTCCAATTCCTTGGTATGATGATTTTCTTGGGGTCGCGTACAGGTACTATGATCTGAGGATGAACGTGGTTCCGCTTTTTTCTGAACGAAAGGTGGCAAACGACCTGTGGAACAACGTGGCTCACTGGTGGAACGATCACGACATCAAGATACGATTTGTGGAAAACGGCGACCAGTACTGGTTCATCATGGGCTCTGACTCCAAAAGGCCTGACAAAAACCGGGGA
>DATBQZ010000098.1:0-4510 GCA_036560565.1 Candidatus Nitrosotenuis sp. | reverse complement strand
TAGCCACTCCCAACCCTCAAGGCCATACAGCTCTATCCTTTTGAGCAGTTTCTTTGATCTTCCAATCAATCCGTCGTTTAGAACACGAAGGGCGCCTCCCCTTACTCGGTCAGTCTTGATTCTAGCCATGTTTTTGTGGTTAACTACCTCGTTTGGATCAGTATCCACACCGTCAAGTTCAACAGGCAGGTTCGAAATTACTGTAACAATGTCCTCGTCAAGGACGTGAAACTGAAAGCTTCCTACATCCCTCTCGTAGATCCTAAGCTCCTCCACAAATCTGCCCGTCTCATCGTCAAACGTGTTCGCCACGTATTTTGCAAGGCCTACCGCTTTTCTGACATGGTCTGCAATCAGCATCGTCACCGCAGATTCTGTTCCGCCTGCGGATCTCATCGGCCCCGCGATTGAAACTGAGAGATATTCAGAGCCATCCCTGTTGGTTTTGATTGTTACCTCGCTTATTCCCTGAAGCGGTGCAATTGTTACCCCTTCTGTGACTATTGCAAGGCCTACCCTTACTGCGAGATCAAGTCTTTCTTCGAGTGAGGATTCCTCTGGCAAGTAGTTGCCCAAGGCTATGCTTTTTGATAGTTCCAGGGCCGCGAGTTCCTTTCCCTTTACTTTTAGCAGTTCGCGCAAAGGGTCTGCGATGTCAATGTCGTGCATCTTTGCAACGCGGTCGGCAAGATCAAAGGCAATCTTCGGCTCTACTATTCCTGAAGAGTCAACGTGGGTTGATTTTGCTTCAGCTGCCTTTTCGAATGTCTGGTATGCCTTCTCTGAGAGCTGCCCATAGTATTCCAGATAATAGTCAGGCATTGGAACCCCCTTGATCCTAGATATTGCCGTGTCTTCAGACATGTTATTTCTTAATATTCTTGATACTATTTGCTATTTCGGCTAGTTTTTTGAGGCTGTTGCCTTCTTTCTCAAGCATTGTTCCAATCACCAAGGCGTCTGCTCCTGCTGCAACTATCTCCCTTGCCGTATTTACATCCCTTATGCCGCCCCCGACGATTAGAAAGCCTTTGAAGACCTTTCGGACCGCCCTTACCATCTCCGGCCGGACACTTTGCTTTGCGCCAGAGCCTGCCTCCAAGTAAACAAACCTCATACCCAAAAACTGGGCTGCAAGTGAATATGCAGCAGCAATGCCTGCCTTGTCAAATGGAATCGCCCTTGCCGCACCAACAAACCAGGCGGTTGTTCCCTCACCAATTATGATGTATGCTGTGGGAAGCGGCTCGAGTCCAAATTTCAGTACGCTTGGGGCTCCAAGCGCCTGAGCCTGTGTTATGTAGTATGGGTTTTCCGAGTTCAAAAGGGAGCTGAACAGAATAGCGTCAGCTTGCGGAACCACGCCGGTCACATTACCTGGGAATAGAATTATTGGAATTTTTATTGATTTTTTCAAAGTTTTTACAACTTGTGCCATCTCTATCTGATCAGTCGCTGAAGATCCTCCAACAAGTATGGCAGACGCGCCGATTTTTTCCACGCTCTTTGCCAGGGTTACGGATTCTTTGATCTTCGATACCTCAGAATCAATTAATACAAAGATTAATGCCGATTTTTTCCTTCGTGACGCATGAAGATACTCTTCAATTTTTCCCATACCAGTGGTTCGAAATGAGTGCTTTAAAGTTTAATTGATATGGTGGTATACAGATCTGTATAGCTATGGCAGAGATTGAAGGTTCTAATTTTAACAATATTATCCGCCAAATTATCAAAAAATCGTTGTTTACGGAGAAGCAAATTAAAATTATTTTAAATCGGAAGAACCTGTCCGAGTTCGAGTTTAGCATCTCAAAAGGCGCTTATTTCAGGCAAGTAGGCCAATCAAGGGACAAGCTAATGGGTCTATATTATTCGATAATTTTACTTCGAGGTTTGGGAGTATTGCTTCCAGATGACATTGATGTGATATCTAGGCTCGCAGAACAGGTTTCTGTGATAAAAGATAGTGACGTTTTTCCTGAAAGAGAGGAGCAGGTGATAAACATTATAGACAAATTGGTTGCCCAGGCATGTGGAATGTGATGTGTCACAAAGTTTGTACGGCCCAGACCTCAAGTGATGTGACAGTAAATGACGTTGGTGTTGATGCAAAGTGTGAAATTATGTTGGCCAATCACAATAAATCACAACAATTTATCATTTTAAGTGATGTTAGTAGAGATTCCAGACCCCCAAATCATTGCAGGTGTGATAATCTCATTCTTTGTAGGCATATTTGGCATGCTCATTTACAATAAAATCAGATCATTTACGAATCAAAAGGGTCCAGATCCTTCCCATGTATCACGCATGGAATACTATGAAAGGCAGTTAATCGACATGAAAATACGCATGGATGCGCTAGATTTGGAAGAAAATCCCCCAATTGAGACAATTGTGGAGAGAATAGAGCCAGTAATAGAGAGAAAAGAGCAGGTTGTAGCCAAAAAGGAGCCTGAAAAACAGGTTCAGAAGCCCAGGATGCCCAATATGGACTTTAATGGTGTTGCAGAACATGTGTTAGGACTAATCACACTCAAGGAAATGACGTCACGTGACATCCAAATCACAATAGGAAGGAGTAGGGAACACACCTCCAGACTAATGAAGCGGCTCTTTGAGGAGGGTTTGGTAGAAAGAAACACCAAGCTAAAACCGTTCACTTACAAGATAACTGAAAAGGGAAGGATCAAGCTAGGATCCCCAGAACAGACTCTTACTGCTTGATTCAGAAAATTGTTCAGTTTTAATTTTTAGAATTTCTTGTTAAATTAGGTCATTTTTTATTATAAAATTATTTTCTAATAAATTTTAAATATCACAGATTATAAAATTATAATATATGTCAGAAAATGAGGAGTTGGTCAAGATCACGGCCACTGGAACCATATCCATACCAAAGCAGTTCAGGAAATACTTGGGAATGCAAAAAGGGGATTATGTTAAAGTCATCCTCCAGGGGGATTCTATGATTCTAAAAAGAGCTGTAATTTCCTAATCTGGCCGTTTTTGTGCTATTTTGGCTATCTGGTAAACCCATTCCCTCCCGTTTCGTAGGCGGTCTATCCTGCCTTTGGTGTTAAACCTGGCCAAATATGTCGAAATTATGCTAAGTTTTATCGGCTCGTTGTACTCATCCTCAAATTTCTCCAGTAGTTCGGTTGAGGTAAACTTGCCCATTGGGAAGTATTTGTCTACAATATGCCATATTTTTGCCCCAACTGAGTCCAGTTGTGGTACCTCTTCCTGGTCTTCAATATTTAGTAAATTCATCATTTCAAATATTTTCAATACCTTATCCCTAGTGATATTCCCCTCGATGTTAAAGTTGTATTTCGCACCATCCGAGTCCTCCAGATCAATGCGTATGCGCTTCTTGGCCATCGTGATCGATCGTGTTAACTGGTTAACAATTGAACAGATCCTCTTAGAATTGTTAACAATTGGGGTTGTTAACGTTGACTGTGTGGCTCACGCCTAGCCAATCTTTACATGTTAACAGGTTAGTTTAACCTAATTACTAGGAATGGTCTTCTATTCATGCCTGGAGTGGAAATAAAGGGGTCTATTTTGGCTCGTTAACATTGTTAATGTTGATCTTCACGCCTGGACACGAAATAATGGGGTCAAAACCGGCTTTTTTGTTAGTTTCCTTAACAACTCCTTAACTAATTGTTAATTACTCACACACCAATGTTTCCACTCTTTCTTCTTTCAAATTTTTTTTGAAAAATAAATTAAAATTAATTAATTACAAACTAAACTACAACTACTAATTGCATTCTAAACATAACTAATTCATTGTTAGATGAAATGATAAGAGACTGGAAAGATAGGTGTGTGAGATTCATTGAATGATGATCCGGTAGACAGGCTTTTGGATGCTGCAGAAAGCGGCAAATCAATCATAAAAAACAGGAATGTCTTACATTTTACCTACCTTCCAGACGTGATTTTACATAGAAAGGACGAACAGGAAAAACTTACTCAATCCCTGCTTCCAATACTAAAACAGTCAAGGCCGTCAAACCTTCTAATTTATGGCAAACCGGGTACTGGGAAAACACTAGTAGTAAAGAAAATACTAACTAAAATTCAACAACGTGTGGAAAAGTCAAATTTTCCAATAAAACTAATCTATACAAACTCTAAAGACGAGACGACCCTCTATGGACTACTTGTAAGCATTGGAAGGCAACTTGGCTTGGAAAAAGAGGATCTACCACCAACCGGGCTAGCAACAAGCGAAGTCTTCAAACGCCTCCTAAAATCAATTGAAGAAAACCAATTCAACATCATACTTGTCATAGACGAAATAGACTATTTGGCGCACCTGGTATCAAAAACAGGGAAGGATATTCTTTACCAGCTGACAAGGGCAAATGAGAGGTTAAAGAAGGGAAGTATGACGTTGGTTGGAATATCAAACGATCTCACCTTCAAGGACAGGCTTGATGGGCGTGTGATTAGTTCATTAGGCGAAGAAGAGATCGTCTTTACCAACTAT
>DATBQZ010000097.1:0-1727 GCA_036560565.1 Candidatus Nitrosotenuis sp. | reverse complement strand
GATCAGTCCATCATACTGACAAACTCATCCATAAAACTAACACAAACGTAAGCGCGGCTTAATAGCATTACCAACAATAAGTTATCAATGGTAACTATTACTGTAAAGAAAATTCTTTTACTCCCCGTAGTGGTTGCCATGATTTCTGTCATGTTTTTCTCTATCCAAACTGTTACTGCAGCAGGCCCCTTAGATCTTACGGGAGTCGGCAACTTTGCAATTCTTGCTAATACCTATACAAACTCCGCCGGAGGAATCACTCTTAATGGAGATCTTGGCTACGATGTCAACGCGTCACCTGGAAATTCTCCAACAGTCACTGGTGTGATCTTTGCATCTTCTACTCCTACCTATCTCTCAGCAAAAGCAGTTCAATCCAATCTACTTGCATCTGCAAACAATCCGGCACAAACTGGATCTTGCACAACAACACGTGCCGGGGTAACCGTCTTGGACGATCTTCCACAACCGCTAACGCCTGGAGTCTACTGTATTGATGGATCTGCTCACGTAAACACCGCAGGGATTGTTCTTAGCGGTGACGGACTTTACATATTTAGAATAAACGGTGCACTCGATACTGTGGCCAACTCACATGTTACACTAGCCGGTGCGCAAGCTGACAATGTATTCTGGGTACCAACAGGTGGAACAACACTTGGAGCAAACAGCGTTTTTGCAGGTAACATACTGACTAATGCAGCTACTACATTACTTAGCACCGTATCTATGAATGGAAGAATCCTGTCAGGTGGAGCAGTTACCACAACAGGACCAAATGACACAATCACCGCCCCATTGTTTACAGTTACAACTCCCTTAGTTACGACTACACCACCAGTTGCAATTACGCCCCTAGCTCCAAGTCTTTCTGCACAAAATGGTGCCGTGATGACTGCACCAACATTAGGATTTAACAGCGATGGCACAAGCCAAACAACTCAAGTCTTTACATATAACGGAAATACAGATACCTCAATATTCTCCTCATCATACGTGGTGATAGCACCCAAAGTCGGAGTTGTCAACAAGGCAGTTTTCAAGATATATGAAAAAGCCGGACCTGGTGAAATAAGACATATTGATTTAGCCTTTGGCGTAGCGACTGGGCAAATATTTAGCGATAGCAGAATTATGATCCAATGGGACAAGTCATGGAATGGAGTTGAGAAAATCAACGTCGTAGACCCAGAGCATTCCTTGACAAATGTTAGAGTGGAGACATCAAGAGGAACATGTGACGCAGGCGTTGTCAGAAATGATTGCCTAGTTGTAGTGCTTTATCACACGTTCACAGCACCGCTTGAATTCAACGCTATTGCGACAAACGTGTCTGACAGAATCAGCAGTCTGTCATATTGGAGCGGCTATGATAGAAACGACCTATTCGAATTTGGACAGCTAAAGAAAGAACAAGTGTTGATTGCAATGAAACTATTTGATAGTTCTAAAATTCAAACACACATGCCTGTCATAACTGACAGCGTGCAATATCTTGCAGTAGATGATAGGGATACTATGAAATTTTCACAGATGAAGGTAATACAGGGGCTGTTAGCTACTGGACTATGGGATAGCTCTGAAATTCAAAACCATGAGTTTGGCATAACCGCTGTACCGTATGTGGATAACAGAGACACTCTAAAATTTGCACAGATGAAGAAAGATCAAGCGATGATAGCAACTGAGTTCTGGGATAGCTCTGAAATTCAGAATGGCGCCACTCC
>DATBQZ010000096.1:0-4139 GCA_036560565.1 Candidatus Nitrosotenuis sp. | reverse complement strand
GCCAAAAATGATTGCGACTGCGACAGAGGGAGGGGCTGCACTGTTTCCGATATTCTACTACAACAAAGAGGCGTTTTTGGCCCAGTCGCCCCAGTTGTACAAAGAACAGCTGACAATGAGCTTTGAAAAGGTCTTTGAAATTGCACCGATATTTAGAGCAGAGCCATCAAGGACAAACAGGCACCTGTCGGAGGCAATCTCAATAGACTTGGAAGAAGCATACGTTGACTATACTGACGTGATGGGCAGAATTGAGCAATTAATAAAAATCGCAATTAAAACAGTTCAAGATTATGCAAAGGAAAATCCAGAGTCAGAGTTCATGGTTCCAGAGATGCCAAGTACCATTCCACAATACACCTACTCAGAACTAGTTGACAAAATGCAAAAGGTGGGAGCAAAAACAGAGTGGGGCGACGACCTGTATCCATCAAACCTGAAAAAAATCGGACTAAACGGGTTTTACTTTATCAAGGACTGGCCAACAGGACCGAAACCATTCTATGTAAAAATTAGCAAGCAAGACCCCAAGGTTTCAGAATCATTTGATCTGATGTTTGGAGACTTGGAATTATCATCAGGTAGCACCAGAGTCGAAAAACGCTCAGAGCTTGAGGAGAGAATGAAAAACAAGGGCCTAAAAACAGATGCCTTTGAGTACCATTTGAGGGCGTTTGATTACGGGGTTCCGCCTCACGCAGGATGTGGAATCGGCCTTGAGAGGTTGATAATGTCACTGACAGGCACTGAAAACATAAGAGACACTACATTTTATCCAAGAGACGTAGACAGGCTTACACCCTAGGTGATACATTTGGTAACCAAAGAAGACATAGAACACGTTGCAAAATTAATGAGAATCGACATTGATAGTACAGATGAATATGTTGAGCGAATCCAAAAAATTATGAATTATTTTGATATTTTAGACAAGGCAGACATCGAATCAGAGGAAATTCCGGTCCAAGAGGTAACAGTAAACGAGCTTCGAGAGGACAAATTCATTCCGTTTGAATCAAAACTTATCACCAATCTCAAAAACTACAAGGGAACTTTTGTCAGAGCGCCAAAGATGAATTAACTTGAGTCTTGCAATTTCTACCCTAGAATACATCAACAATGTAAAAAATGGGAATACGACCGCAGAGGAGTTTGTCGCAAAAACACTTGATCACATATCAAGACATGAGGGCAGACTGCACGCGTTTATCTCAATTAACGAAAAAGCACTTGACCATGCAAAAGAAATTGATAAAAAAATAAAAGCAAAGGAAAAAGTTGGCGCATTCTATGGGATGCCGATATCAATCAAGGACAACATATCAGTCAAAGGGGGAAAGACGACGTGCGCCTCAAAGATGCTGTCAGATTATACATCACCGTATGACGCAACTGTCGTATCAAAGCTAAAATCTCAAGACGCCACGCTAATCGGAAAGGCAAACCTTGACGAGTTTGCAATGGGAGTTGCAACAGAATTTTCCGCATTTGGTCCAAGCAAAAACCCGTGGAATACTGACTATGTCCCAGGCGGATCGTCAGGTGGAAGCGCAGTGTCTGTTTCCGCACTAGAATGCATGGCATCGCTTGGCTCAGACACCGGAGGCTCTGTTAGAAATCCTGCAAGCTTTTGTTCAGTGGTTGGACTAAAACCGACATACGGCCTAGTTTCTCGATATGGATTGGTATCATACGCAAACAGCATAGAGCAGATAGGGCCAATCGCAAGAAAGGTCGAAGACGTAGCATTTCTCCTAAACCACATTGCTGGAAAGGATTCTAATGACGACACCACAGTTGACAGTAAAAACCAGGACTATCTTGCAGGCATAGACTCTGGAATACAAGGCAAAAAAATTGGCATCATAAAAGAAATGAGCAAAGGCGCAGGGCTAGACAAGAACGTAGAATCGACATTTTGGCGCGCAGTTGACTCGTTTGAAAAACTGGGGGCAAAAATCGAAGAAATGTCACTAGACATGGTGGAATATACAGTTGCAACCTATTATGTTCTGACCACAGCGGAGGCAGGAAGCAACCTTTCAAGATACGACAACATACGATACGGATACCCGATGGACCTGGAGGGATACGAGTTCAAATCATACATATCAAAGGCAAGGAGAAATTTCGGGCCAGAGGTAACAAGAAGAATGATCATAGGCGGGTTTGTCCCGTCTGCCGGGTTTGCAGGAAAATATTTGCTAAAGGCACTCAAGGTAAAAAGCAAGCTAAAAAAACAGGTCCTAGAGGCATTCAAGAAATTTGATTTTCTGATTTCGCCAACAGTTCCCATTTTGCCATTCAAGTTTGGAGAAAAAATTGACGACCCGCTGGCAATGTACATGGCAGACATCAACACGGTCACTGCAAATCTGACTGGAATCCCAGCAATATCAGTTCCATTTGAAATTCACAACGGCTTGCCAATAGGAATACAAATTCACGCAAACTCGTTGCAGGAAAAACAACTCTTGCAAGCAGCATATGCATTGCAGGGAACAACGAAACTTCCAGGGGTGCCACTATGATAGGGCTAGAGATTCACTGCCAGCTGACAAATCTTCAAAGCAAGCTGTTTTGCTCATGCAAGGCAAACTATCGGGAATTTGAGCCAAACACAAACCTTTGCCCAGTGTGTATGGGATTGCCAGGTTCCCTGCCAAGACTAAACCAAAAGGCAGTCGAAAAGGCAACCATGATTGCAATGGCGCTAAACTGCAAGACTCCGCAGAGGCTTGGCTTTTTTAGGAAAAATTACTTTTATCCAGATTTGCCAAAAAACTTTCAGATTACCCAGCTTAACATGTATGGCCCAACTAGCATTGGCGAGCAGGGAGGAGTGGCGATTGAGGGAAAAGAAATTCGAATACGAAGAATCCAGCTTGAGGAAGACCCGGGAAGGCTAATTTACGAGGGCGCGTCTGAGCGAACCCAAATCACGCTTGTTGACTATAATCGGGCAGGCACGCCGCTAGTTGAAATTGTAACTGAGCCTGACTTTGACAATCCAAGACAGGTCAGACTATTTCTAAACATCCTGTCTGATTTGCTTGAAAACCTGGGGGTTTCTGACCCATCGCTTGAAGGCGCAATGCGTGCAGACGCAAACGTTTCCATCGAGGGCGGATTGCGAGTAGAAGTCAAAAACATTGGCTCGTTCCACGATTTGGAAAAATCAATCCACTTTGAGCTCACAAGACAGCAAAGTCTTGCAGAAAGAGGAATAGCGATTTCCCAAGAGACAAGGCACTGGGACGACAAACGAAAAATCACAATATCATCAAGATCAAAAGAAGAGGACGAGGATTACAGGTACATCCTTGAAGGTGACATCCCATGGGTTATTCTGGATTCAGAGTCCATCGAAAAATGGAAAAAGAACATGCCAGAAAGCATCAGCTCAAAAAAAGAGCGATACATTACAAAATATGCCATACCAGTACAGGTAGCAGACGTTTTGTCATCAGACAAGTATTACTCTGATCTCTTTGAGCAGGCTCATACCGAATCCAACGCAAAAGAGGTCGCAAACATGATAACAACAGACTTGATGGGACTGGTAGACACTCGGGAAAAAAGAGAGCAAAGCAAGCTCACTCCAAAGCATCTTGCGGATTTAATCGAGATAATAAACAACGGCAAAATAACTCGAAGTTCCGCAAAAAATGCGCTGCAGGAAATAGTAAAGACTGGCAAATCAGTATCAGAAATCGTTTCACAGACAGGTCTTGCCAAAATATCAGACGAGGGCGAGCTTGCAAAAATAATCTCAGATGTGATGATACAAGAACCGACTGCAGTACAACAGGCAAGGGAAAACCCACAGACTATCAACTATTTGGTTGGAAAGGTGATGCAAAAAACAAAGGGGACTGCAGATCCAACCCTGACATTAAAAATCCTCAAAGAAAAAATCTCTCCATAAATGAATTCCAAACTGGATGTAGACGAGGTCGAAATTGCCAAAATTATGTCAAATTTGCCTGAATTTTCATGGTTAAACGGGGCAGATCCTGCCAAAATCAGGCACGAAATCAATACCACCATATCTGATGCCCTAAGAGAGTATTATTTTGAAAACACTCGCATGACAAATACCAAATGGACTGTCAAGTTCAGAGGGGCAAACATAACTG
>DATBQZ010000095.1:0-21710 GCA_036560565.1 Candidatus Nitrosotenuis sp. | reverse complement strand
ATGCTTTTAAACACTGGAAAATCCCTAGTTTTGTATGGATTTCATGCTAGAGGAAGAAATGATTGATTTACTAACACTGTGCCTTCAAAACCCTGCCTCCCCAGATATGCCTAACACCAAAGAGCGAATCGTGGAAATCGGAAAGGAACTTTATGCAGACGGCGGCGTTGACGCTCTAGAAAACATGTTTTTTGCACTAGAAAACCGCATAAAAGAAGAAATTGGAAAGGACCCACTACCGCTCCGTTCACTATGGAACGGAAATAGTGATCAGTGGTATTACTAAAAAAGTGTCGGGAAAGGTTACGCTGCCTTTCCTATTCTAAATATGGCAGTAGAACATGAAGGACATGTTCCCTTTGTTGCCGGTTTTCCGTTCTTGAGAGTGACTGGTTTCATACCTGCCATCTCGCGTTTTGCTCTGCATTTTACGCAATAGCCTATCATGATTCCTTAATCGTTAGATCTTCTATTACCATATGCTGTAAACATTATTTCACACCTGAGTGGACTGCGATCTAGTTTCCTGACTGTTTTTCCTTATAAGGTGTTGATATCATTCCAACTCGACATCTTTGGTTTCTCTGCTAAGTATGGTTGGCACAATAACGATTATTGCACCAATGATTATGTTTGCGCCAAGTGCAAGGGGAATCAAGCTTTTCTCAACATTTGATATGAGACTCAGCGCAATCAGTGGGGACCATGAACCAAAAATCAATCCAGCATTATATGAAAAACCCGCAGCGCTATTTCTTACCTGCGTTGGAAATCTTTCAGAAAAAAACGCAGGAACTGGGCCAGATGCGGTTGATACAACAAAAGCAAACACTACGATGTATATGAAAACAAGACTTGTTTTGTTTAAAATTGCACCTGCAAGCGGCACTGATACTGCGATAGATATGATGACAAAAACTAGTATTGTTTTTTTTCTTCCAATTCTTTGCGAAATCCAGCCTGTAACTATCATTCCAATCCAAGATGATGCAGTTGCATAAATCATGACTCTTGCAACATCTCCTTTACCAAATTCTCCAAACTGTTGCAAGTATGTGGGTAAAATGCTAATTGATCCATGATACATGTAAACTAGGCCTGTCATTATGGCAGCACACAAAAAGAACTCTTTTCTGTATTTCTTGCCTAGCACGATGGTTCTTAGGGGCGACCTCTCAAGCGCGCCTGACTTGTTTTTTTCAGTCCACATTGGGGATTCGCTCATGCTCAGCCTAACAAACAACGCCACAAATCCTGGGACTATTCCTGTAAAAAACAAAACCCTCCAGCCAATTTCCTCAAACATGTGCCCCGGAAACATCAAAGTCGTGATCTCAAAGGCAATCGCTGCTAACAGAAATCCAAATGAAAAGCCGCTCTGCAAAAATCCTGAGACCAGTCCCCTTTTTTGCTTTGGTATGCTTTCCATTGTTATGACTGCTCCACTGCCCCATTCCCCACCTGCAAATATTCCCTGAATGAGACGAATCATTATCAGAAGAATTGGCGCCATGATTCCTATGGTGGCGTATGTTGGCAACAAACCGATTGTAAATGTGGCAATTGAAAATCCGAGAATTGTTATCATCATTGATCTTTTTCTGCCAAACTTATCCCCGTAAATTCCAAAAATCACTGATCCAAGCGGTCTCATTATCAAAGTAATTGTATATGATGCAAATGTTGCCATTATGCTAAAAACTGGATTATCTGATGGGAAAAATAACTGGCTGATGGATGGAATCACGAGAAGCATCAAAACTATGTCGTAACCGTCAAGTGACCAACCAAGAAAAGATCCGACAGCGATTTTCTTTTGAGCAGTTGTTAAACTCAACAGAAATGATGAATACTTGCCGTTATTTAGCCCTAGAATTTTTAACTGACACAAAAAAACCACGATGGATGAAAATAGCGCTGATCCTTGCATTGGCAGGACTTGTTGTTTATTTTGGAATCGTCTTGTTTGTGATTCCGCAAGAATACTCTAGTATCACGACGCTTGAACCCAAGCCAAGCTTTACTGCAAAGATTAGCTCAGACCACATAATTCTTGGGGATTCCTTTGATGTTGTGATAAATTCAAGCAATTCTAACGATGTGGCCGACATACAGATAGTGTCAATTGCATTTCCAAGCGTAATGCGAATCGGAGACCAAGTAAAAGTTGTTGGCTATGACTTTACCCAGTCTCCAAGATATGTGAAAACTGGGGACAAAATTGGCTATGATTACTCTGGCGGAACAAAATCCGTTTCCGCACAATATCCCTCCATTGAGGCATACAGCAGGCCGGTCAACCCTGGCACCAATCATTCCATCGAATTAAGAGTAACTCCTGATGCCGTGGGAAATTTTACAATATTTGCAAAGACTGTTGCGATTCCACACACCGATAATTACTCCCATTATCCGTATTCTGGAATAAAGGATCATCAAAACGAGTACGTAGAGTCCTTCTCTGTTACAGTTTCCAAATAATTTACATAAACCAGCACTGGAATCATACTGATTGGCTTACTCCCAAAATGACTCTGCAAAAAGCTATCGGATGTTTTTCCTTGGAAGCCTTCTAGTCAGCATCGGCATATTGATTGTGACCACAGGTGGCAGCTGGGACATATCGAACCACTTGCTAAACAAGCCTGAAACGTTTTTTGCACCGCCCCACTTTGTCCTTTATTCCGGCGTGATGGTTGCCCTCTCTGGCGCAGCACTTGTAATGATGAAAATGTCTGTAAAAGAAATAAAGTCAGAAAACCGCATCTCGATAAAACTCGTGCAAATTGGAATTGCGCTGCTGCTTGGTGCAGGGCCGTTTGATTTTCTTTGGCACTCTAGCTTTGGACTAGATGGACTGCTCAGTCCACCTCACCTCGTATTGATTTGCGGCATGGCGCTTTCCAGCATCGGCTCGTTTCTTTCTGTTACAAAAAACTCTCCGCTCTTTGTTCGCAATTCGTATCTTGCCAAAAACATTCTGACCATTCTCAGCATAATCCCAGTATGGCTGTCTGTGACTGGCTTGTTTTTCTCGTTTTCATTGCCGTTTTCACAAACTGATTATTTTGATTTTAACCCAAACCCTGTATTTGGAGCAATTTTTGCGACAATCGCATTCCCATTTTTGATTTCACTCATGTTGTATATGGCGTATCTTGTAAATGACAAAAAATTTGGCTTTGTCTCGACTACTGGTGCTACACTAATCATAATCAACATGATGACTTCGATTATCCCAAACCACTGGCTGCATCCGACAGTTCCGTTTTACATGCTTGCTATAATCCCAATAGTTCTATGTGACTTGGTGCTGGTTCTATCCAAAAGCAAAATGCGCACATATCTTGCAGCTGGAATTTTTGGGATGCTTGGATATTTCATATATTATCCTCTAATTGCCCACATATACAACAAAATAGACACAAACCAGATTGTCTCTGCCAGCATGACGTCAAAAATTTACTTTGAGATGGTTTTGTCAGTTTATCCGCTCATCGTGGTTCCATGTATCGTAATGGGGCTAGTCGGTGCGTGGGTCTGTCATGGGATGATCCATTCCATCAAGCGTCAGGAGATCAGCTCACAGTTATCTTGATCTCTGATTTTACTGCAAGGGCGTTTGCATTCTGTATGCTGTCCCAAAGAAATATCTGCGCAGTATAAGTCCCCGGTCTGTCTGTGACCCAAGAAAGTGCAGGTGAAAACGTCTGTTGCGCCTTAAACGATGCTTTTATCCATGATAGCTGAACTGGAACGTTATTCTGATCTAATACCTGAACTATGTAGACAAAGTCCTGATTTTGTCCCTGCATGTTTGTAATGTCTGCTGAAATCTGCACCTGCTGGTTAGTGTTGATGTTCTGTGCCGATGTCTCTCCAAAGGCATTTACTAATCGTGCATTTTTTAATTCCGCCCTACCTGTTCCGTCTAGTGCAAAGGCGTGGGGTATTGCGATTAAAACTAAAACGCATATGCCAAAAATCAAAATCTTCTCTAGCACGCATGGATACTAATCTGTAGGATACTAAAGAGTTTGCCTGCTAGAGTCGAACCTTACAAATAACGAAAACTGCCTTACGTTAGGTCGATTCTGTAATAGTCCCATCTCTCTGGGTCGAATTTGGTTACAAATTCCGCCTTTTCATGGCCGTCAACTCGTTTTTGAATTACGTCCCTTAGTGCAAAACTTGTCAGATACTTGTAGTTCATCGAATGCGCCTGCATTGTAAAGAGGTGTCTCATTTCGCTTCCCCCTCGCAGTCCCCAGTAGCCCATCTTTAATGCGATTGGCTCCAAAAACACAGTGTTGCTCTTGCCGTAGTTTTCATCTATTATTTCTGGACGCAGTATGTAATTTTCTATTGGACCTCCCTTTGCAAAACCGATTATCGGGCCATCCGAACCGCCGAGTCTCAAGGTGTTGAGGATCGTCTTTGTGTCTTTCATGGTTCTCTCAAAATGCTCCCTGTCAAACTGCAGCGGCATTGGCAATTCGTTATACACTTCGACTAGCGTTTTTACAAAGTCTGGATCGTCCCTTATCTTCATTGATTCTATTTTTGGAACTAGTCTGAGATTTTCGTACAGGTAATCCGACTGGATCTTTATTTCCTGCTGTCGCAAATTCAAAAATCCCGTTACTGTGTCCATAAAGTTTTTTCTCATGTGCTTTGGCAGCGCCCTGAGTACTGTCTCGCACATTTCTGACTCGTCATTTAACAAATCTTCAAAATATGCAACTGAGCGTTTTACTATGAATGATGGATGCCATGCAAGCGCGTGCGCGTTCTTTTTTGCCATGTCCATTGCTTTGCCAAAGTCTCCCAGCGCATACCCGCTCACCCTGTCAATTATTGAGAGCAGCCATCCTAATTTCATAAAATATTCCTGCATCTGCGGATTGTCTTTTGTGATGGGTGATTCGTTAAAGCATTCTTGGATTTGTTTCTCTGCATGTTCCTTTAGCTTTCCTGCCCACGGGTACGTGGTGCGCAAAATCAGGGCCTTTACTATGTTTAGATCCAATTCTGCGTCGCTGCAAAGCTGCTTTACGCTGCCGTCATGCGTTAGAAATCTAATGACGTTGTCTTCGTGTGGCTTGTCTACACTTTTCTGTGGATCAAAATCATGAAACAGCGCAGCTGCATAAAGATACTTGAAATCATCAGTGCGCACATTGTTTAGTATGCTCTTCCAATTTAGGACAATCATGGAAACATACGTTACTTCGAGCTCGTGCGTTATGTTGTGGTATCCGTAGTAGTCTTTTCCAAGTCCCTGGGACTCGAAGAGTTTTATGGTGTAATCTAACATGCGCGTATAACACGGCCTTTCCAATCCACATGAAACCGACAGGTTGATGATTTCGTTTCTCAGAGTTTGTGGATTGGCAAACAATTGCAATAGTCTATCGATAACCAACTCAGTTTTAAATCTGTGGCTAATAATTCAAACAAATTTTGTAAATTTTACAAAGTATTATGTGATTTTTATACAAGAATTTCAAATCAAAAAACCTCGCCAAATCTAGTCCGGCATGTCAAGTATTGTGTTTTTGATCAAGTCAAACAGCTTGCTATGCCACATGAACACACACATGGTATTCTACTAAAACGATTTGTAATGTATCATGAGCACAAAACAAACCCAAATCAAAATTAAATCCCCAATTAAATCCCAAATCAAATCCGAAATCATGCACCTCCTTGAAGAAGGATCTGACAAAAACAAAATCTACGCGACAATCCAAAATGACTTTGATGTATCCAAGTCTGAGGTGAGGCTTGCCTGCAAGGAGGTAAAAATCGATCTCATGCTAAAACTAAAAGTCCTGCAGTCTGGCGTGCTCGAAATGTGAGTACCAAATTAGAAAAACTCAAAACACTAATTTTTTCACTACACAGAGATGGATAAATCCCAAATAATCTCCTCTCTTATCGGGCAGCAAAGTAAGCTGCAGTTTACCATGTTAGTTGACGGGATGAAATACCAAGTAGAGTCGTTTGATGTGACGCATTCGCAAACCCCTATGACAAAGCCGGCAATGCGCGGCGGAGTATATTTTTCTGATTTGAAAGAGTTCAAAATCAAGGCAAAATTCTCAGACACTGCACTATCGCCAGTTCTTTCTAAAACAATGCTTGGGCCAAGTGCTGATTTTGAAAAGATCAAGTTCTTGACTGACATTGAATTAAACGGTGCAAAAAAACAGACGGTGCTTTTTGCAAATCTGACAAACTATGTGCAGCGGGGAAACGGCCTTGAACTAAACCTTGTTGTCGTAGATGCAGAACTATCCAACTGATGCCTTGTAGTATGCATCGTACGTTTTTCTTTTTTCCGCGTCTGATAGAATCTTGTATGCCTTGCTGATTTCTGCTAGACTTTCTGCTGTTTTTTCGTCCTTTGACTTGTCTGGGTGGAGTTCTTTTACGAGCTGCCTATATCTTGCCTTGATTTCTTTTTGGCCTGCATCCTTTTGCACTCCTAGCATGGCGTAATAGTCTGGCAGCTTTGATTCCTGCATCTGCCTTCTGAACTCCTCTGACTCTTTGCTCTTTTTTGTAGATGAAACAAAATCATCCTCGTCTTCATTCCATGGTGAATGATACTTTTCATAGTCCCTGTTTCGTTTAGATTCTAAATCTTTTTCCTCGTATCCTGTTTTTCTTCTAAGAATTATGTCGCGTGCAAGATACAAAAACAAACCGACTACTGCAACTGCCATTATTACGAGCGCTAGTCGCACGTCTTCCACATTGTAGTATTCTGAAATTTCTTCGGACCCGCGCGTTGCTTGACTGGATACTGGCTGTTGTGCGCTTGCAAATGGCTGGAATTCTGAGCATGATTGTAATATCAATAATGCCGCAAATACGGATAGGACGAGAAATTTCATTTAAGCTGAGTTGTTTTTAAAATTTTATTAATATTCCGTATTTACTAAACCAGCCTGAAATCCTCTTTGACTGTGCTTAAAACTATGTTTGTCACTGTCTTGTCTACGTTTGGCTTTGATGATAACGTCTTGACAAATTTGCTCAGTTCCTCCCTGTTTTTGAACTTGGCAACAACTACTGTGTCTGACTCTCCCGTTACGTCGTATACTGCGCAAACGTTCTCAAGGCTTGACAGTTCGTTTTCAATTTCGACCATCTTGCCTTTTTTTGTAAATATCTCAATTATTGCGGTAAGATCGTAGCCTAGCTTTTCATGGTCTATTATGGCCGTATATCCTTTGACTATCTTTTCTTTTTCCATCTTTTTGATTCGAGTCAAAATGGTAACTGTGGACATGCCCAGCTTTAAGGCCATCTGCCTTGATGACAATCTTGCGTCAACTAGCAGGTTTTTTAGAATTTTTATGTCAGTTTTGTCTAGCAATATGACACGTGGTGGCACTTTACAAATATTAAACCTTGCCGTGTTTTTTTGAATGTTTTTTTGTTTTATCGCTAATCTGGATTAAATTCATCAGTCACGTATCATACATTGGGAAAATATGATTGAGAAATACTTTGACATTGATCGCCTTTACGGAAAAATACTCCGATACTATGTCAGCAAAAAACACTACTCAAGGGAGGAGGCTAATGCCGTTGCGCAAAAAATCGTCCAAAAGGAGCGAAATAAGCGAACGTGCAAAAACACAAATTGCAAACACTTGCTCAACGACCACGTAAGAAACTACGACTCGTGCCTCATAGAGTCATGCATGTGTGAAAAGTTTACTCGTTGAGGTCTTCGCCTTCTATTTTTTGCACGAAATCCCTAAGTGAGAATGGTTTTTGCAAAAAGTCTACCTTTTTCTTGAGCTGCTTTGTGTTGTCGCTTCCAGTCAGCGCATAGGCTGATGCAAAAATGATTTTCTGCCTTGGATTAGATTCAAGTATCTCCTCTGCCACCTCTGAGCCTGACTTTTTTGGCATGGATTGGTCCAATACTACGACATCAAAGGGGTTTTCATCAAGCGAGTCAAACTCCGTTCTTTTGAGCTCCTTGCGATATTTTTCCAAACATTCTGAGCCGTCCCTTGTTATCACTACATTGTGGCCGTATTTTCTTAAAATCCTGTCATACTGGGTTGCAGTAAACTGGTTGTCCTCTGCAATGAGTATGTTCAAACTCATGCCTATGGTTTTACTGTTTGCCGTTTTAACCCTAGTCTGTTCTATTCAAACACACAATGATAACGCAGAACCCTAGTATAGGAAGAACCACAAATGATAATGATGCCCGATGTGCGCGAACTGGTAAAAAAAGGGAAAGCCTTGCTTGTAGACGGAAACTTTGAAGACGCGCTTGCGTATTTTGAGCAAGCCCTTTTGTTAAACCAAAACGATCCTGACATTTGGAATCAAAAGGGAGCTGCGCTGCGAAGCCTTGGCAGATACGATGAGGCACTGGAGTGTTTTAACAAGTCCCTTGAGATGGACCCTACCGACAAGCATTCCTCATAGATTCAATATTAAGAGCACATGTCTTTGCCGTTGACAAAAGAATAATTATTCTCTCAATCAAACCCTTTTGTAAATAAAGAATTGAATAACATTGAAAAGATTTTGAGCCAGGCATTTGATTTGTGTGAGGACGGCAATCTTGAAAAGGCGATAAAACTATACGATCGTATACTGAGAATAGACCCAAACAATGTCAATGCGTTAATTGACAAGGGGGTGGCACTGCAGAATCTTGACAAACTAAAATCCGCACTACTCTGTTTTGAGTATGCGCTTAAAATTGATCAAAAAAACATCACGGCACTTGTCAACAAGGGCTCTGTACTGCACAGTCTGGGCGAGTTACAAAAGGCAATTCTTGCATACGACAAAGCCATTGCACTTGATAAAAAATGCACGATGGCACTTGCCTACAAGGGGCTGTCGCTTGGGGAGATGGGCTCAGTAGAAGAGGCGCTCAAGTATTTCAAAAAGGCGTTAAGAATAGACAAGGATTATGATGTTGCACTCATAAACAAACAGATAGCGCAAAATCTGCTAAAGCAATCCAAGTCCTAGCCTGACACTAGCTGCAAAAACCTGGGATCGCCGTATAATTTTGCAAATGCCTTGTGGTTTTTTGCCTTTATCTTGAATTGGGGGGAAGTCTTTACTGCTTTGTCAAGCGCATCTAGGGAATGATCCGCACTGTCTAGCATTGCCAGACTAGCTGACTTGTCAAACAATACATCGCCGTTTTCTGGATGTC
The DNA here is from genome assembly GCA_036560565.1 of Candidatus Nitrosotenuis sp. Taxonomy (GTDB): domain Archaea; phylum Thermoproteota; class Nitrososphaeria; order Nitrososphaerales; family Nitrosopumilaceae; genus Nitrosotenuis. The sequence continues at coordinate 12,499 of DATBQZ010000095.1, read as the reverse complement.
CCTCCAAAATAACATCGCAGCAAGATGCCGCGTCCTCGTAACTTCCTAGCGAAAACAGAATTCTTTCCTTATGGTATAGTGCGATGGCATCTTTTGGGGCTCCCTTCAGTATCCGATTGCAATAACTGATTGCCTCTTTGTATTTTTTCATTTTTCTTAGGGATGACGTCTTGTTTATCATGAGCGTCTTGTCATTTGGGGCGGTTTGCAGTGCCTCGTCATAACACAATACCGCATGCTCATGATCCTTTAGCTTGCTCAGTGAATACCCCTTGTTGTTTAGCGCAACTGGCTGCCCCGGATTAATCTCAAGTACCTTGTCGTACATCGATATGGCGTCGCGAAATTTTTTTTCCAGGAACAAGCGATTTGCACCTTCTAGCATTTCTTCAACTGACATTTTACATCATCTAAAACACTGTTACGTCGCCAGGTGCTGGCTCTCGCTTGCGTGGTTCATGATGATCTACAAACTCCTTGTGTGCTGTTTCTTGATGCTCTCGCAGCTTTTCTATTGTTTCAAATACATTGTTGCAAAGATAGCATTTGGGCTTGTATTCGTCAACAATTGGAAGTACCATGGAATGGTTTGTCTTAAAACCTACTTAATCCTTCACGTGTGCTTGGTAGCATGGTCGTTTTTTCACACGTGGCGTTCCATAGTCTTAAATATCGTCTAAAGTCGCATACAGGTATGCGAAAATTGGGATTCCTGGCATCCATACTACTCCTAACTGCAGCACTGGTTGGGCCAATTGGGTTTTCGTTTGCACAAACCGATTCTGGCTCAAACTCCACATCGACAGACGACGACACCAAAACAGAAAAAATGACTAAAAAAGTGGAAGAAAAGAAACAAAAAATTCAATCCAGAGTTGATGACAGGGTATTGGCACTCAAAGAAAAATCCCTAAAGCTGCAACGAACTCTTGACGACATTCTTGAGAAAAGAACACAAAAACTGCAAGAGCAAAAAATGGCCAAGGAAGGAAAGATGGCAGAAAAGCGAGCACAGGCAGAACAAAGAACAGCAGAAAAAAAGGCAAAATCAGAGCAGAAAATGATGAGCACAAAGGCCGCGTTTGAAGAAAAGATGGCAAAGCTAAGGGCACAATTCGAAGACAAGATGGCAAAAAAGACAGAGATGCTTGACAAAAAGATGGCAGAAAAAAGAGAAATGATGGACAAAAAAATAGCTGCAATGAAAAAACTAGCACCTGAAACAAAAGCCCCAGAATCTCCTGTATCAAACAGCACTGAAAACCAATAATCAACGTGTATTTCCTTATTTTATAATCTGAAATTTAGAATCATTTTGCAGTTACCCATTTATAGTAAAAACACGCTATCATGGTGTGCAAAAAACTGGAATTATTGTCTCCATTCTACTTTTGTCATCCCTGATTGTAATTCCTCATAACTTGTCGTTTGCAGACGAGACTGACACAAAGACTGATGTAAAACCTGCAAAACAGACCGCGTCAGAAAAAATACGGGAGTTTGAGTCAATTCAAGCGGAAAAATCAAAAGTGATTGAAGCGAAACAAAAAGCGCTCCTAGACGACCAGGCAAAAAAAAGCAAGGAAGTGCTGGACAAGAAAAAGATGAAGCAACAGGAACTGGACTTGCAGAGAAAGGCGCTGCAGGAACAAAAGGAATCAGCAAGAAAAGAGATGCTTGCAGCAAAGCAGGAAAAGCTAGATGAAATCAAGGCAATAAAAGAAAGGGCCAAGCAACAAGTCGATGAAATGATGCAAAAAAGACAACAAATGATTGACGAGCACAAGCAAGTGAACACAAAGGCACAGATTGAAAAACAAAAAGCAGAACTTGATCTTAGTCTAAAAGAAACAAAACAAAAAACACTCCTTGATCAGCAAGCCTTGCAGAAAGAGCTAACAAAGAAGCGCCAAGAGGCTGCAAATGAAATCAAAGAGAAAAGGCAGGCACTCGAAGACAAGGCAAAAGAACGCATAAAGGCACTGTATGAAAAGAAGGCAGAAAAAGCGCAACAGGCTGCATTGGCAAAGGCAAAACCAAAACCTGCAAACAACTCCGATAACTGATCTGGCGGCACTGTCAGTTTATTTTATATTTACAGATTATGCCAAACAAGCCGTTGTTACGCGATTTAATCAGTGAGTCAAAAGCGCTAGAGCGGGTTTTCTCTGGAGAAGAGCTGTCACACAACGACGGGCTTGACCTGATGAGAAACGACAATCTTTTCACCGTTGGGGCAACTGCGGATCTGGTGCGAAAGAAGCTGGTCGGGGACAAGGTAACGTTTGCCGCCTCTTACTACATGAACTACACAAATCTGTGCGCGGCCAGCTGCCAAATGTGTGCGTTTTATCGCAAGGGCGACGAGTCTGACGCATACACGCTGAGCCCTGAGCAAATCGAGCAAAGAGTGGGACTTGCAAAACAAATGGGCGCGACAGAGGTACACATCGTTGGCGGGTTTCATCCAACGCTGACACTGGACTATTATGAAAACATGATGAAGATAATCAAAAAGCATCACCCTGAGCTTACAGTCAAGGCGTTTACTGCTGCAGAAATATTCTTTTTATCAAAGCTTACAAAAAATTCTGTCAAAGAGATACTGTCTCGGCTAAAGGCGGCAGGTCTTGACTCTATGCCTGGCGGCGGTGCAGAGCTATTCCACCCAGAAATACGAAACCAGATAGTGCGCGGCAAATGCTCAGGCCAGGAATGGCTTGACACAATAGAGCAGGCCCACAACCTTGGAATCCGAAGCAACGCAACAATGCTTTATGGGCATATTGAAAAGCCGCACCACATAATTGATCACCTCATAAAGATTCGCGAACTGCAAAAAAGAACCGGCGGACTCATCACGTTTATCCCGCTAAAGTTTAGCCTTGACAATACTGAGCTTGAGCAAAACGACCTTGTAAAGCACGAGTGCTCCTCAATTTATGATCTAAAAATTATTGCAGTATCAAGACTAATGCTTGCCGGCGTGCTCAACAACATCTCGGTTTACTGGGTCGCATTTGGGAAAAAGCTCGCACAGGTTGCACTGTCTAACGGCGGGAGCGACCTTGTGGGAACTGCATTTTCTGAGGAAATATACCGAGCGGCAGGAAAGCCGACCAACTCGTCTGTGATGGAACTAGCTACGATGGTAAAGGAAATAGGAAGAGTGCCAATCCAGAGAAACACTTTCTTTAAGACGCTAAGGACCTTCTGATTTTAGGTACTTGTTAACCGAATCAACCTTTGAATCAATCGTCTGATTTTTGTCTGCCCTGGAATCTATTTTGAGTATTACTTCTACTCGCTTTACTCCCATTCGGTGAACCGTATCTGTCATTATTTTTGACGCCTCAAATATTTTCTCAAGTCTGTCTGACTCTAGAACCGTTCCCATTGGGGTCAGCTTGTACTTGACATCCTTGAAATCATTAATTGCCTCAATTGCCCTTGCGATGTAGATGCTGACACTAGTGGAGTCAGTACCGAGCGGATAGATGCTGATCTCTGCATGAATCAATGAACTTTTAGAAATTAATTTTGATTAAAATCTTTAGGCTTCTCGTCTTTTTCTACTGGTTTTGCGCCGCCTTTCTTCCTTCTTGCGCCAAAACTGATCAGGACAAGCAAAAACCCGACACCTGCCACCATTCCTGCCAAATTTGAATAGTTCTTGTTTTCCTGCTGTTTTAGCAAAAGTTCGTCTGTCTGGGTCTGTGTCATGCCTTCGTGCCAAACCGGAGTTGAGGAATTGAGATAAAATATGATGAACAATCCTACTGAAACCATTGATGCCCCGCCAGCTAGTATTTTCTTGTCTACTAGGACCATGATTCTCTATGATGCGTTGATTATATACAAATCTAGCTCTAAAACTCGGCTTGGCTGATTTTTAGTTCAAACTTTGGCACGAGATTTTTCTCAGATGCCATTGCAAAAAATCGCTTGATTGATTCCTCGCCTGGCTTTCCCATGTCTACTGTGACGTCGTTTACGTACATTGAGACAAATTTCTTGATTAGGTCAGCTGGCTTGCCTCTGCTGTACTGCATGGAATATTCGAGTGCCTCATCCAGATGGTCTAATCCGTATTTTATTGAATCGTGCAGGTATTTGTCAAATTTCTGTATCGTGGACTGACCAAATTTGTCACTCATCACGTTGGTCCCAAGGGGCACTGGAAGACCGTTTGTTGTCTTGTCCCACCACTCCCCTACGTCAAGGATCTTTTGCAGCCCTTCATGCTTGTATGATAGCTGGGTCTCGTGGATTACCAGTCCTGCGTCTACCTTTCCGCTGTTTACTGCGTCTGGAATGTCGCTAAACTTCATTTCTATGTGTTCAAATTTGCCAATCATTAACTGGAGTAGCAAAAACGCCGACGTCATTTTTCCGGGAATTGCAATTTTCAGATTTTTCAATTGCTCTGGTTTGATGTTTTGTTTTGCAATTACGATTGGCCCGTATCCGATTCCAAAGCTTCCGCCGCTGCGCAAAATTGTATAGTCTGGAATGTATGCGCATGCATGAATTGACACTGCCGTGACATCAAGCTCGTGATTCTGCGCTCTTTTGTTTAACTCCTCAATGTCTGCAATAACGTGCTTTATGGTAAACCCCTGTGACGGGATCTTTCCTGTCAGCATTCCGTAAAACATGAATGCATCGTCTGAGTCAGGTGTGTGCCCAACAGAAATTTCCATGCTTGCTGTCTAAAATCTGGCTCTAAATAACGTATTCTAAATTTCTTGTCTTGCCAGTTCTCGGATGATGTCTTTTTCTGTGACAAAGCCAATTATTTTGCGACCGTTGGTTATTGCGATGCCGTGAATCCTGTATTCGAGTAGTATCTTTGCAATCCTTGGCAGACTCGTTTGCGCCGTGACTGTGATTATTTGCTTTGTCATCACATCTGTTATCTTGCATCTTTTCCCATAGTCTGCAAAAACATTAGACTGATCTAGCTCATATCTGAATACCTTGCCCAAGAAATTTCCAAAGGTAACAATCCCAACTGGCTCATCTTGCGAATTTTTAATCAGCAAGCGCGACACCTGGGTTGCTATCATTTTTGCCAACCCGTCATACAGGCTAGCGTCGTCATTTACAAAAAAGCTACCATACGTCATTACGTCTTGAATTTTTTTTGCGTCATCGCTGTTTTCGTGGTAGTGTTTTACCAAGTCGTGCTTTGTTATGATTCCTCTTATTCCGTTCTTACCTCTGATTCCAATCGCGTTTGTCTTTTTTGCAAGCATCATACCTGCACAGTTTGGGATTGGTGCGTATTGGTCAACTAGGGTCAGTTCCTGCATTATGTCCGATATTGGAACTGTTTTTGTGTTTTGATTTTTTGAAACTAGGATCTTCCCAATGTCCCTTGCAGACAAAATCCAGCTTTGGGTGTTTTTTGCATCTATTATCAGTCCTGAGATTCGATTGTCGATGATTTTCTCAATTCCGTCATGCACTGTGGACTCTTTGCTAATAGAGATGGGCTCTCTGATGAGATCTTCGGCAGTTACCAAATAGCTGCGTTTTTTTTGCTGGCTTAACAATAACACTGGAAATTTTCCCAAAATCATATAGTGTAGCATGTTTGATTCGCCCAAACAAAATTTTCAAATTCATACAATGAAAATAAAAACCACTTCAAGTAAGAGACAAACATGCAAACAATTTCGGCGTTTGAAAATGACATCAAGTTACAGCTAGCGTTTTTGGATACGTTCAAATCGCAAAAACCGATTAACCCAAAAAATGCACTGTTCTGTGGATGTGGCGACTCGCTGGCATCCTGCATGATGGCAGAGTGCTTTTCTGATTATCACTCCAGGGCAGTAGATCCACTTGACCTGGCAAAAAACAAGGACATTTCAAAAAACAAACGTGTCTACTTTGTTTCAATATCTGGCAACACCATGGCAAACGTCAAGGCGGCAAAAACTGTGAAAAAATCAACCGCTATTACAAAAAATCACGCCAGCAAGCTTGCCCGTACGTGCACGGGATTGATCACACTTGACTACATTGATTCTCGCACCATGACATCTGGAAGCATTAGTTTTCTTGCCAGCATGCTAACGTGCATATCGCTTGTTTCTTGCTTTAGAGTTAAAAATGCCAAAAGACTATTCCTGTCTGCCGAATCTCAGGCAAGAAAAATGCTGCCAAAAAACAAAGTCTACTTTGTTGGGAACCAGTACACGTACCCGTTATGCATGTATGCTGCAGCCAAGCTGCACGAGGTCTTGGGTATGGATGCGCACTATGAGAAAATAGAACAGTTCTCGCACGCAGGCTTGTTTTCTGCCAGACCTGGCGACACGATAATAATATTTGAAGGAAAGAACCGCCACAACGAACGTTTTGTTTCACAACTGAAAAAACTTGGCATGTCTGTGCATAACCCGTCAATCAAGTCTGGCGACAAAATTTCCCAAGTTATTTTTTACACGCTTGTGTCGCAGATTCTGGCACTAAATGGCGCAAAAAGAAAACGACTTGCGGACTGTTATTTTGTTACGGAAAAGAAAATCCGAAATGTTAGCTCGTCGATGATTTACTAATTTTTACAAAAATTGCGCTCATTTTGCAGAAGATTTAATATGTGTTCTAGAAGGATTTCATTCAAATATGAAGTACAAGGCAACAGAGCAGATCCTAAAGATCATCAAGGACAAGAACCTGATCAGGAACTTTGGTGTAATTGCTCATGTGGATCACGGAAAGACAACCATGAGCGATAGCTTGCTTGGATATGCGGGAATCATTGCGCCATCTGCCGCAGGACGAGCACTTGCCTTGGACTCGATGAAGCTTGAGCAAGACAGACAGATGACTATAGTTCAGGCAAACGTTACTCTGCTTTACGAAAAAGCGGGACAGGAATACGTCATAAACATGATTGACACTCCAGGACACATTGACTTTACCGGTAGGGTAACTCGAAGCCTTAGGGCAATCGACGGCGCAGTGGTGGTATCTGATTCCGTAGAGGGAATCATGACTCAGACTGAAACCGTGACAAGACAAGCACTTGAAGAACGAGTCCGACCTGTTTTGTATATCAACAAGATAGACCGACTCATAAAAGAACTAAGACTCACTCCAGACAAAATGCAAGAATGGCTCGTAAATATTATTACAACTTTTAACGGATTAATCGACACATACGCAGAACCAGAATACAAAGAAAAATGGAAGGTATCAATCCAGGATGGCAGCGTATCGTTTGGCTCTGCAAAGGACAGATGGGGCTTTAACATCGATATAATGAAGGAGAAGGGAATTTCATTTAAGGACATTTTCACCGCATATTCCGAAGGCGGAAGTGTAGAGGAGCTTGCAAAAAAGGCTCCGCTTGCAGAAGCAGTACTGGGAATGGTCGTAAAGCATCACCCCCCGCCACATGTCGCACAAAAATACAGAATTCCAAAAATCTGGAAAGGTGATCTTGAATCCGATATCGGCAAGGCGCTTTTGAATTGTGATGACACCGGTCCTGCAGTGATGATGATTGTAAACATGGCAATGGACCCGGCGGCAGGTCCTGTTGCAATCGGGCGACTGTTTGCCGGCACATTGAAGGACGGACAAACTGTAAATCTTATTGACACTAAACGAGAGGGAAAAATCCAATCAGTCAACTTTTTCATGGGAAACCAAAGAGAAATGGTCGGCGAACTTGGCGCAGGAAACATCCCGGCCTTGCTTGGACTCACCGAAGCTAGGGCAGGACAAACACTTTCCACAGTAAAAGATGTTGCATTATTTGAGGGAATCAAGTATGTGTCAGAGCCTGTGGTCCAGATAGCAGTTGAGGCAAAGCATCCGAAAGATTTGCCCAAGCTAGTCGAGGCACTGCGCAGAATCACAATTGAGGATCCAAATTTGGTTGTCAAAATCAACGAGGAAAGCGGAGAGACAGTGATTGCAGGAATGGGTGTTTTACACTTGGAAATTGCGGCATCACTAATTGCCGATGCTGGAGTCCAAGTAGTGACATCGCAGCCTTTGATTAATTATAGAGAAACCATACTGAGCGGAACCGACGCTGTCATGGCAAAATCACCAAACAGACACAACAAGATTTTCATGAGAGTGGAACCCCTAGAGCCGGAAATTGCAGACATGATCCGAAGCGGCCAGCTTTCAGAAATGAAGGACAAAAAGGAAGTAGCTACCATTTTGCGTTCAAAGGGCTGGGATTCTGACGTTTCTAAAAATATAATGAGATTTGATCCTCGCGGAAACGTGATGATTAACGGAACAAAAGGTGTCCAGTTTATCCAAGAATCCACTGACTCAATTCTGTCTGGCTTTGAGGATGTGATGAAGGAAGGACCACTGGCAAAAGAACAGGTACGAAACTGCAAATTTACATTTACTCACTTTGTACCACACGAGGACACTGCACACAGAGGTTTATCGCAGTTAGGTCCTGCATCAAGACGCGCATGCATGGGTGCAATGCTAAAATCAAGTCCAATTCTACTAGAGCCACTCCTTGGAATCGAGGTTAGAGTTCCACAGGACATGATTGGAAACGTCGCATCTGTTTTGTCCGGAAAGAGAGGCAAGGTTCTTGACATGCAGCAAAAAGGAATCACAAGTATTGTTACTGGCGAGATTCCGGCATCTGAGACATTTGATATAGCAGAAGTAATGAGGGGCCAAACAGCTGGAAAGGCAATGTGGAATACTCACTTTAAGGCCTGGTCTCCAATTCCAAAATCCATTCAGGCAACACTGATTGCAGATATCCGAAAGAGAAAGGGCCTCAGTCCAGATCCGCCAACTGCAGACGAGTTCATCGATAAAGAGTAAAAATGCAATCCCCCCCACTTGTGTGTGGGCTTAGGATACTTTTCGAAGGAAATTGATCAATAACTAGATCATAACGCGGATTAGGATTTGTTGGAAATTAGATAAATGCACGTTATCATAATCAACATTATGACTCCATTAGAACAACGATTTCATCAGCTAAAAGCAGATGTAATGGAATTAAAAGTTCAGTCCGAGGTAAGCGAGATTGCCTATAACAAGATCAAGGAGTTTGCTAGTGTATTGGGTGGTCTAGATGTAAATAATTCAAAAGGTGAAAAAGCATACCTTGAAGGCATAAGGAAATACCTAGATACAGAATTAGATTATCTTAGAGATAAATCTAGCATAGTTAGAAAAGTATCTCCTAAAACTGCGGATAAACTTGAAAAAATGATCAACGATTATGATAAGGGGACCAGACACATTATTGAAACGGTATTCTCAAAAGAGAAACTCGATAGTGAAAAATCAGGTTTGGCTGCTTTGGCAGAGATTGTTGAGTTCACAAAAACTATTTACTCTGTTTTTGAATTGCGTGGGATTGTCAACATGGTTTGCGATAGTTTTCTAGATACAATCGATTATCTGGATGGAAATAAAACAAACCTGAATGACTCTTAAAGGCCATCAAAACCACTACAACGTAAAATTCCTCAAAGGCTACGGTCACTCTGTTCCCTCAAAGACAACAAGATAATTCTAAAAAGTTTGAAAACATCCTGCCTATACGAATCTCATACAAACAGAAAACCAGTAATGACAAAAGTGATCTACGTTACTTAGTGGATTAGAATTATTGGTTTTTTCTCGACATTAAAAGATGATCCGTATGGTGAATCATCAGGTATGCTTGGCAAAGGATTTGCACATTTACTGCACTTTGGCAAAATTATTTCTGCATCATAATTTGCTTCACCGATGCATTTGTCACACTTTGCACAGCGGATTACTTTGGTATCATAAATATTCATTTTTATGAAAACCTCCCCTCATTAGGATTTTGGTTGCAAATGTGAATTCTATACATTTGTTTAATTCTACTAACTATTGTTTTGTAGTTAGTTTTTTTATCTATGATTGCCAATGCCACGTTCCCTTCTGAAAGTGGGAAAGAAACAAATTTTGTTTTTTCTCGCTGTATTACACAAAAGTTGACAGTGCCGAACTCTTCGTTAAAGTCACACTGCATGGAATTACACAGAGCGATTTGCATTAGAAACATATCTTTTTTGTTTTTTGACATATTAAGGTCTTTTTTGCCCCAACAGTCAACCATTTTCCCATGCTTGTTAACTATTCCGAACAATTCTACACCACGTATGGAAAAACACTCTTCTCGCATCCTTGCATTTTCTACCATCTCAAGAGACGACATCATTTCGTAAATGAAATTTTGTTTAATAAATTAGATCCATGATTAAATGTAAATGTGTTTAATTTATTTCAAAAATTTTACAAACTAACAAAATTGGAAGTTCTCACCCTAACATTCTTCTATACAAATTTTAGATAAGATTTTCATATAATAATCATCCGTATGATCTAATGCATTATTCATCTAAAACCATTTTTTATCTAATGTGTTTTTTCAAAAATTAATTGCACTTCTTAGAACTAATTTTAATTAGCAAAAATATTTTCCGATATGTCTTCACATTAGTCAGCCATACATGAAATAAAATATGTTTTCAAATTCTAAAACTAGAATATTCTTCTGAGTTTTGGTTTTGAAATTTGTTTACATGCAACTAGTTTACACAAAGATCTTCTATTACATTGTATCTAACAAATGAGAAGTGCGCTGTAAATAGTTGAAAAGCGAAAAGAAGCCGTGCTAAAGGAATACACCTCTGTTAGCGTCGGAGTGCTGACTTTGCTAGTGGCTGCTTTTGCTGCATATGGTATAACGAACATGAACACCGAAATTCTTGCTACAAAGCCAGATCCTGTGCAGATGCCTGACTACTCTGATGATCTTAATTTTCTGACATCTCAGGTGCGCTCAATCAAAAGTGATTTAGTCGTATTGAATAGTCTAAAATCTGATATTGCGCAAATTCAGCAAAAGCTAATTGACTTGGAAAAAAAGGAAGTTGTGATACAACAAGTTGTACAACAACCAATAACACAAACACTGACACTTGATGTGGATAGGACTACGTATCTATCAGGTGCGATAATTCGAATAATCGGCGATGGTGCACCGCCGCAAACAACTGTTAACATTCAGATTTTGGATTCAGACGGATTCATTCTTGTCAATAAGGAAGTATGGTCTGATTCTTTAGGCAATGTCATGTATCAACTGAAACTATCCGATGCGATGCTTCCTGGAATTTATCATGTGAAGATGGTATCTGGTGCAAAAACTGCTACAGTACAGATCAGAATAGACAAGATAGACGGATCTTCAAATTCTATGCTGGTAGATCAATATACCTTTACGGTAAAGACCAACAAATCATCGTATAACAAAGGCGAGATAATAGAAGTTAGCGGTTCTGGAAAGCCAAATGTGTCAGTTACTGCTATCCTTACTAGCCCTAGCGGCAAGACGTATACTACAAATTCCAGCACACAAAATGACGGCACCTTTTTGATCTTTTTTCCCACCTCATCTACATATGAAAATGGGAAATGGTATGTTACCACAAATCATGTTTCAAAGACAATCACTGTCTCACTCATACTTGATTAAAATACATAATTTCTGGTCATATGTGATTTTCTAATTGTTATTTTATGGAAATGAAAAACGGTGAATTTTCCATATCGGGAATAGATCATTCTTTCGATAAAAATAGAATCCAATCTTTTTTGAGAACAAAAATTCACGGGTTTCTTATTATGATGTGGGTTAGAATTTGTTGGAAAATGTTTAAAATCAATACTGAGATTATGACATTGTGAAATATCTTGCATTGTTTTTAATTTCAATTCTGCTCTTATCTACAACAAATTTTGTTTTTGCACATCGAGATGGGTGTCATAGCAAACACAGTTGCCCGTCGGATACTGGAAGTTATGAGTGTGGAGATAAAGGATACTGTTCCGAATGTCAAAACAACAAGTATTGCAAAGAAGGAAAACCAATATCCTATTCTAAAGACTACCAATCAAAACAACAAAAAACAGAGCCGATAATTCTCAAAAAACAAGTCCTAAATCAAAAAATTAATTCTACATTATGTATGGGAAATACAATGTGCGTTCAAGGAAAAGTCAAATCAGTAGTTGATGGTGATACGCTACGCATAGACAACTACAAAGTTCGTTTATCATTAACTGATACTCCTGAAAAAGATCAAAAAGGATACGCTGAAGCTACCAAATTTACAAAGACCATGTGTCCAATAGGCTCCTCGGTAATGGTAGATCAAGATGACAAACAACCCTTTGACAGTTTCAAAAGACTGGTGGGGAAAGTGTATTGCTCTGATAAAAATCTCAACGCCGAACTTTTGTACAAAAATCACGCATCAATCATGAAAAAATATTGCTCAAAGAGTGAATTTAGGATGGATGATTGGGCTAAAAAATACGGCTGCTAAGTCTTTACATTACGAGGAGGGCAAAATCATTACGATGTAAATTCCTAAAAGGATGGTTTTTCAGTCAAAGTAAAGGATTCTAAAATTAATCTGAAAAATAAACTATTTTTCAATAG
>DATBQZ010000094.1:0-1845 GCA_036560565.1 Candidatus Nitrosotenuis sp. | reverse complement strand
ATAATACGCTTGCATCGTACGGATTGATTGCTAGTGCTGCGTCAAAGCAGGCGATTGCATCACTGTGGTTTTGGTTGTAAGAGAGTGCAAGACCTTTTTGATACAATACGCTTGCGTCGTACGGGTTGATTGCTAGTGCTGCGTCAAAGCAGGCGATTGCATCACTGTGGTTGCCAAGTATTGACAGGTCCAGGCCCTTTTGGTAGTATGCGTTGTAGAACTCTGGGTTGATTTTGATTGCCTTGTCAAAGCAGGTGATTGCGTTTTCTAGCATGTTTAGTTTCATTAATGAAATTCCTTTGTGATAAAAAGCATCAGAATGTGTTGGACTGATAGACAGCACTTTATCAAAAAACATGATAGCATCGCTTTCTTTTGATAATACAGAAAGAGTTTTTCCTTTTTCAAGTAATGCACTTACATTATGGATATCAAGTAGGAGAAGTTGATCAAAACGAGATAGCGCATCATCATGTTTTAGAATTTTATTTAATAACAAACCTTCATCAAAAAGCGAGTTAGAATGATTAGGATCTTTTTCTAATATCAACTCATACACACTAATTGCATCATTTGTCTTATCCAGATTTGATAGAGTCCTGGCTTTTTGATATAGCGAATCCAAATTATCCGGCACTATTTCTAAAACCTTATTGTAGCAATCTAGCGCATCGCTATAATTCCCAATAGTTGATAACAACAGTCCTTTATTGTAGATTGCATCGATAAACTGTGAATCAAGTCTTATGGCACTTTCATAACTAACGAGAGATCCCTCATAATCCCCCAAGGCTTGTAATGAAATGCCCTTATCACAAAGAGCATTAGTAAATTGTGGGTTAATTTCTAATGCTTTGTCATAAGTAATGATTGCCTCATCGTGTTTGCCAAGCGATGCCAGTGCCACACCCTTGTTATAGAGTGCAGATACATTGGTTGGGTCGATCGTAAGTGCCTTATCAAAGCATGATATTGCATCAGTTGTCAGCCCAATCTCAAATAGAGTCTTTGCCTTGAGGTATAACGCATCAGAATAATTTGAGTCAATTTGTAATGCCTTGTCACAATAACCAAGTGCGTCCTCATACTTGTGTATAGCAAACAATACAAGCGATTTATGATATAATGCGAGAATGTGATTCGGATAGATTCCTATAACCTGATCACAATAACCAAGTGCATCCTCATACTTGTGTATGGCAAACAATACAAGCGATTTATGATATAATGCGAGAATGTGATTCGGATTTTCTTTTAGTACTTGATCTAAGTTTGATTGAGATTCGGCATAATTTCCAATTTGATAAAATGAAATTCCTTTGTTAAGTATTACCGATACATTATCAGGATACATTGAAAGAGCTTTGTCAAAAAAAGTTAGGGCTTCGACATGTTTAGAGAGTGTTGCTAATTCTATTCCTTTGCCATAAACTGCATCAAAATAATTTGGATTTATTGTTAGGGCTTTGTCATAAAGAATAACTGCCTCATCGTGTTTGCCAAGCGATGCCAGTGCTACACCCTTGTTATAGAGTGCAGATACATTGGTTGGGTTGATTGTGAGGGATTTATCATATATCGATATTGACTCATCCAATCTACCTAATTGGTATAACGAATTTCCTTTGTTGGTAAGAACATGATCATTTTGATTAATTGATAGGGCCTTGTCAAAGTAGGTGAGGGCGTCATTGTGGGAGTTGAGCCTAGCGTACAGGAGCCCCTTTTGATATAATGCTTCCACATTGTTTGGATTTATTGCTAGTGCTGCGTCAAAGTAGGTGAGGGCGTCGTTGTGGGAGTTGAGCTGTGCAAGTGAGATTGCCTTTCCAAGCAGTGTATCAA
>DATBQZ010000093.1:0-8986 GCA_036560565.1 Candidatus Nitrosotenuis sp. | reverse complement strand
CCAAACATCATCTTGGACTTTGAGCTTCAACTGGTTTGCAACATGATCCGTTCCAATTGTGTTGATTTGTTTTTGTGATATGGCATTCCAGATTTTCTCCTTGTCTGATGAAGATCTTATTGGCGGCATCACTTTTGCCAGGTATCCCGATTGTTTTTCGTAAGATAGTGTCAGATAGTGCGGACATGTCTCGACTAAGACTTTGGTTCCCTTTTTTCTTTCTTGCTCAATTGCATCTAATGCTATAGCTGAGCCAATGTGCACAAAATAGACAGTTGTTCCATATACCCGTGCAATTTCGCAAACCTTTCTGATGCTTTTTGCCTCTGAATCGGGCGGTCTGCTCTCAGACCAAGCAGGCAAGCCATCTTTTTTGTTTTCTTTCGCTTTTTTTATTCCACATTCGCACATTTGATAGTCTTCTGCATGGACAAGAACTGGGCAACCAAGCTGCGCTGCATTTGACAATACCTTTCTTATTGTGTCTGTTTCCAGTTGCACGTGAGATTCAAACAAATCTGATGAGCCAGGATCCATATCCATATAGACATGCCCAACTTCGCCTCCAAGATTCATGTACAACTTGAAGGATGTGATTCCGTTTTCCGTAATGTACTTCATTTCGTCCGCCTGATTTGCATCAAATATTGTTGCGTGTATGGAATAATCTACATAATGTGATGATTTTGATGCAGTAAGTTGTGCCCTAAGATGTGTCTTGTACGAGTGGCCAAGCCTTAGCATTCTCATCATTGTTGTAACGCCTCCCAGTGCTGCTGCACGTGACTCCGTCTTTGCCGCCTCTTCGATTGGAGAATAAACCCCATAGTGTACGTGTGTGTCAATCAATCCTGGAATTGCAACCAGCCCCCTCGCATTGATTTTTTTATCGCATTGTGGCATATCGGTAGTAAAATCTACGATTTTTCCGTCATTGATTACGATGTTTCTTTCCAAGACTCCTTTTGGTGTCATGATATGAGAATCTAGTATGATGCAATCTACAGTCAATCTGTCTTTTATGCAGAAATCCTGCTATTATGTTTTGATAGGGTCACCAGCTGGTTTGGTATGCAATTTGTTTTTTTGAAAGTCTGTCTATTTTGACATTCATTGAATTTAATGCGTCCACAGCTACTTGGTAGTCGATTTGTTTTGGTACGTCATAGACTAGGTTTTGCATTTTTTTGTGGTTTTTCAGAATGTATAGAATTGAATACAGTTGATTTGAAAATGATAACGCCATGATTTCTGGTGGATGGCCTTCTGACGCAATCAGATTTGCTACTCTTCCCTTGCTGATAAGATAGATTCTTTTTCCGTTTGGCAAAATGCATTCGTCAAGATTTGGTCTTACTTGTCTTACTGTTTGGTTTAGCAAAAATTTGCTGTCAATTTCGACATCAAAATGCCCTACGTTTCCAACTATTGCACCGTTTTTCATGGAGAGCAGGTGTTTCTTTTGAATTACATCTCTCATGCCAGTGCAAGTGATGAAAATATCCCCGATTTTTGCAGCCTGACTCATAGGCATCACATTAAATCCATCCATGTGTGCTTCGAGTGCCTTTATTGGATCAACCTCAGTAACTATTACTTTTGAGCCCATTCCTGCACATTTTTTGGCAACGCCTTTGCCAAGCCATCCGTACCCACATACCACTATTCTTTTTGAGGCAAAAAGTAGATTCGTTGCACGCAAATATCCAGCTATTGTGGATTGGCCAGTTCCATACTTGTTGTCAAATATCGTTTTTGTTTTTGCGTTATTTACTGCGATGATTGGATAGTGCAACTTTCCTTTCCTTTGCATCGAATAGTACCTTGTGATCCCAGTAGTGGTCTCTTCAGTTGCGCCAATAATTTTGAGCGATTGGAATTTTCTGTCAAAGTGTGCCTTTGTGTTAAGGTCTCCTCCATCATCAACTAGGATATCGGGTTTTTGTGATAGGACTTTGTTTTGACACCAATCGTATTCTAATTTTGTTTGGTTTGACCATGCAAATATTTCGACTCCTTTTGATGCAAGAAAAGCAGCAATGTCATCTTGGGTGGTAAGTGGGTTTCCGCTGCATGCCACTACTTTTGCCCCTAGTTCTTTTGCTCCAAGCAATAGAACTGACGTCTCTTTTGTTATTTGGAGACAGAATCCCAAAGTGATTCCTTTGAGTGGTTTTGATTCTTTTAATCTATCAATAGAGTGAGTAAGAATTCGCATGTGAGACTTTGCCCAATGATATGAAAGATTTCCCATATCAGACATGGTAAGATCTTTGATTTTGCCCAATGGTGTAGAATGTATTGTCTGTAAAATAACGATTTACCAAGTAAATGAGTAAAATAGAGGTGTAATCTGTTCCAGTACAAGGGCTGGTGGTTTAGTGGTATAATGCTGCATTCGCAATGCAGAAGTCGAGGGTTCAATTCCCTCCCAGTCCACCACTTACAAAAATCAGGCTTTCCTTTGGTCATAGATCATATTTTGATGTGTTTCAGGCACAGATGATACAACGGTTTCAAGAATCTGATCTACAATTCAATCTGACAAAAGAATTCCCAGATGTGATTAAACCGTCACATTACGATACTTGTAACGTTTGTAATGTAGAGTTTCAATGTAAAATCAAACAATCATGATGCCACATATAGTAAAATCCACAGGAAGAATCGCAGGACTATTGTTACATTATGTAGAAAATGTTCTCGTAATCACATCTAAAGGCATGTCTTTGGATCATCCAATTCAGGTATCACATTCCAGAACTATGTGCTACTTGAATGGTACCCATCCACCACAAGAACGGCAGATGTTGACTCCATCTTCGTTTTCGTAGCTTTCAGATCCTGGAGGGCATTGACACTGTGGGACTTGATCTTCCATCGATATGATACACTGATGAGCCTTTTAAGATTTTCAGTAGCGATTTGTATTTAGAATAAATAACTACGCAGAATAGTGTAAAATCCAACTTTTAGAACTGTTTTTGTGAGATAGGACTGAAGCTGACTCGCTGAAAGGCATCTTTTGCTTTGGGCAGACGGGGAGTGTCCACCGGCAAACTGGTGCCACAACAACACAGGCCTCTATGTCGTGTCAGCTTCTTGTGATATAGTACGTCACCAAAGAAGATAAGGGTGTGTTTGTGTTTTCTGATAATCTGTTCAGGCGTGAATGCGATCACTATGCAAGTGTTTAATTTTGTTAGGAATTAATTGAAAATAATGAACGTTTGTATGGTATTATATTAATCAATTAAATAAATTAATAGGTTTTTGATAATTCATCATATATATGTAAATGCGTATACTATACCATGAGCTATTGTATAGAATGTGGAGACGAGGCAGAAATCTGCTTTTGCGACTACGAGAAAAAACCAATGGACGAATACATAGAAGCGCTCAAAGAATGCACAGATCTAAAGTGCTATTGCAAAAAGCACATGCCGGAGAGATAATTTTGTCATCGGCATATGTTTTGATAAACTGTGATCTTGGAGCTGAGGAAAAAGTAATCACGGAGCTAAAGTCAGTTGGAAGGGTAAAGGAAATGCATGGAGTCTTTGGGGCATATGATATTATTGCCAAAGTGGAAGCTCCGTCAAGTGAGATGGTACGTGACATCATCACATCGAGAATTCGTAGAATTGACAGAATTCGATCTACTCTGACTTTGATGGGAATAGAGGGGCAAGAATGAAGCCTCTCCTCCACAAAATCCTTTATCCTGAATACGATGATAAATGCAAACAATTAACAAAAGAAGATGAAATTAGATTTGCTGCAATAATTGATAAGGATGGCGCAATAGTTGCAGGTGGATTCAAAAAAGGAATAGTTCCACTTGAAAAAGACAAATTGAGACTGGAGGAATTCATGGAGTTTGTATATGAGATTTCACAGAGAAAATCGTTTGACAACTCACTGGGCCCAATAAACTATCTTGCTGCAAGAAGAGACAAGATAATTCTTGTCAGCTTCCCATTCCCACTGACAGAATTAACATTGTTAATTTCTGCTGATCATACTTTGGATATTGAGAAACTTGCAAACCATGTGATAGATGTGTTTGATAGTGAACAATCAAGATTCACAGATAGATAAGGATCTATAGATTTCTTTTTTGTTCTGCCTGGATTATGGATTAGATACTTTTTGTCACTAATTGCTTTTATAGTGAATTATGAGCCAATAATTGCCCTATTTTACAAATCTTGGCTTGTATCTACCAAGCAGTATCGAGTTTGCAACTACAGTCACAGAGCTTATCGCCATCGCAACACCAGCGAGTATTGGAAGCCATGAGAACATGTCCAAGCCAAATACAGGCACAAAAGCACCAGCGGCAATTGGAATCAGGCCCGTATTGTATGCAAACGACCAGAACAAGTTTTGCTTTATCTTTGAGACCGTTTTCTTACCTAATTCTAATGCAGTGACAACGTCTCTCATGTCATTTTTGATCAGGATTATGTTTCCCGTCTCTTTTGCTACATCCGTTCCAGATCCTATAGCGATTCCTAAATCCGCACTTGCTAATGCAGGAGCATCATTGATTCCGTCACCGACCATGGCGACAATCTTGCCTTCGGATTTGAGTTTTGAGATGATCTGCCCCTTTTGTTGTGGCAATACTTGAGATATCACATTATCAATTCCAAGCTTTGTCGCTATCGCTTTAGCTGTTCGCTCATTGTCACCGGTGAGCATTATTACTTGGAGATGATTTTCTTTGAGAATGTCGATTGCTTCCTTTGCTGTTTCTTTTATGGTATCAGCTATGGCAATTATTCCTGCCAGTTCATCATCAATTGAAATCAAGGTAGCAGTTTTGCCGTCTGCTTCAAATTGCTGCAAAGCAGTTTCAATTTCTTTTGAAACTGAAATTGTGTTTTGTTTCATTAATGTCCTGTTTCCAATAATGACCGTGTGACCAGACGAGACTGCCTTGAGCCCATATCCAGGCATGGCTTCAAAGGAATCAGGATTTGAGACAACTAGTCCTTCTTCTTTTGCTTTTCTTACAACTGCTTGCCCAAGAGGATGTTCTGAGCCGGCCTCTGCAATTGCAGCGAGTCTTAGTAACTCGGTCTTTCCGATTCCTGACAAATCAACCATATCAGTAACTGATGGTTTTCCTTCTGTTACTGTTCCTGTTTTATCAAATACTACAGTGTTGACCTTTTTTGCAACTTCCAAGTATTCTCCTCCTTTGAACAAGATCCCGTTTTCTGCGCCTTTACCTGAACCCATCATCATAGCAGCTGGTGTTGCAATTCCCAAAGCGCATGGACATGCGATAATTATGACTGAGACAAACGCAAGAAGAGAGTAGGTTAGTCCGATGCCTCCAACAAAGTACCATCCAAGTCCCGTAAGTATTGCTATTATGATAACGCCTGGAACAAAATACTTGGAAACTTGGTCTACCATCTTTTGCATTTTTGCTTTTCCCGTTTTTGCTTCTTCAACCAATGTGATAATCTGTGAAATCACAGTATCTTGCCCAACCTTCGTTGCGCTGATTTTGAGCAAACCACTTTTGTTAATTGTTGCACCAATTACTTGATCTCCCGCTGACTTGTCTACTGGGATGCTCTCTCCAGTAATTGTAGATTCGTCAAGTGAGGATGAACCATCGATTATTAATCCATCAGTTGGGATTCTCTCGCCGGGCCTGACAATCAAGATGTCGCCTTCATTTACTTCTTCTATTGGAATTTCCACTTCGACGTTATCTCTGAGTACCTTGGCTTTACGTGGTTGAAGATCAAGCAGTTTTCGTACTGCCATTGATGCTTTTTCCTTTGTTTTTGACTCTAATAATTTGCCCACCAAAATCAAGGTGATTATTATTGAAGCTGTTTCAAAGTAGACGGAACCTACTGGGAAGAATCCGTGTACGAATGTCACTATTGTACTGTACACATATGCAACCGTAGTTCCTAATGCAATTAGGGTATCCATGTTTGAGGCCCTTGCCCTTATTCCATCCCATAGTCCAACGTAAAATCTCCAGCCTATCCAAAACTGTACAGGAGTAGCAAGTATGAACATTACATAATTAGCAATATGCGTTGGAAGAAAACTGTCAATGCCCGAGAACATGTGAGGTATGGTCAGCAGTACTATTGGTATGGTTAGTACCATGCTTGCTACAACATGCCTTTTTAGCTTCTTGAGTTCCTTTTCTGGCTGTGTAAATTCATTAAGACATGATGTGGCGCAAAAATAATACTCCCTGCCATGGACTGTGTGTCGTATAGAGTCATTTTTTTCTTCTACAAACATTCCACATATCGGATCTTTTGCCATGGATACCGTTGGAGTGGGGGAATGATAAGTCTTGAGCTTTACAATTGTAAAATCGCGTTATCTTTAATATAAAATCCACACTTTACAATTGTAAAGGATGATAATTGGTGTTTAAAAAATAGTATATAATTAGAATACAATAAAAAATAAAGTTAAATTAATAACCATATTTTTGTGGGTTTTGTTCGAATTTTTCTTTGCATGATGACGAACAGAGATAGATTGCTTTGTCTGCCACATGTGAGACAAATTTTGCTTTCTTCTCATCCACCATCATGTTACAAATTGGGTCTTTAAACATGAATACCATAATTCACACCACATAAAAAAACAGTGTACTTTACATTTGTAAAATTATAAATAATTTTGAAGATATCATTAGTTTGATGCCATTTCAATTAGATGATCTCGATATTGCAATACTTGAATCGTTGATAAAAGACGGCAGAAAATCATTTCGCCAGATTTCAAGGGAGGTTAAGGTAAGCACGCCTACCGTAAAAGCACGATATGAAAGGTTGGTCAATATCGGCTTGATAAAGACAGTATCGCCAATACTAGATCTTGGCAAACTTGAAGACAAGACAGGAGCACGCCTAGAAAACATTCGAACCAAGGCAATAAAACAGCACGATATCAAAATTACAAAAAATATGCTCGTGAAAATGACATGCGATTACTGTGAAGGTCCAGTTTCCGAAAAACCACACATTCTAAAATTTGCAAACTTTGAGAGGTTTTTTTGCTGTACATCGTGTAGAAGTCTGTATAAAGAAAAATACAGAGGCCGAATTGAAAAATTATCAGGTAAAACAGACATGATTTGAATTCATGTAAACAGTTTTGTGACTTTGTAGAATCTGTCATGTAAAAATAGAAATTCCTCTTTTTTATTTAAAGCAAAAAATATCTTTGAAGGCCTCAGTGTATAATGATTTATCTTAAAACGTAATTCTTGTAGTATCAGTCTTGGGTTGCGCCACATTCGGTACAGAACTTGGCAGACAGAGAAATTTTAGAGCCGCACTCTGAGCAAAACTTTGTGTCAGAATCAGTTACCTTGTTTACGTTTCCATACATGCTTGTGTTTCTAACAGCGCCGGTTGGTTCGTACTTGTCATCATCGATTATGTTTACTGGTGCAAAGTCTTTTTCCTCAACATATGCCAGGATTCTTGGAATGGTATTGTCCTTGTTCTTTGGATCAGGGATGATATCTGCAAGCCAAAAGGAATACCTCATAAGCGTGAGCTCAGGTGTGGAAAAGGCAAGTGTATGAGCAGACATGTAGTCTTCGGCTGCAGCCTTTCCGTTGAAAACTTGCATGAGAATGCTGACTCACATTAGATGTATATTGTTTACTAGAGTTTTAATGGCAACTTGATTTGATGGTTTTGTCCTACACATAACGTGCCAACAGAAAGTGTATGCTCAAAAGACTTACTTTTTGATTAGTTTAGAACCTTTGATTTTGGTTATTGCAATAACTACGCCCAGAATAGATGTCATTGCAATCAAAGCGCCAAATGGAAACTCTGGCACGATTTTTGCAACATCATTCATCTTGAGAAGGATTTCATCGATATGTGCGTCTACTTCGGAGGCCGGTGCGCCATTTCTAATCATATCACGTAACTCTTCGCGCATCATGTTCTCTATGTCATCTTTTAGCTCAGGGTTTTGCTGACCAACTGTAGATTCTAAAAATTCAAAGTTATCCAAGTATGCCTTTGTAGCAAGACTTAGTGCCTCATCTGTGTTTCCAGCCGCATACTCTTCTTTTGTCTCTTTCAATAGAGAACGGATATTTTCAACATAGTCCAAAAGATCAGCGTCTTCACTTTCAACACCCATAACTTCGTCAAGCTCGTGAATTATTCCATCTGCCATAGTTTCAATTTCTTCTGGGCTTGCTCTAGAGTCATATCCAGCCCACAAGTCCGCATAAAATTCGTCCAGCTCCTCTGCAGGGTGTTCTGGAATGTCGGATTTTATTTCATTGTATATTTGCTCAGAGCGCCAGACAAATGCAGAACCATCTTGGAATTCGGCCATCATGCTTATCTCACCGTCTGATAGCGCCTCTTCATATTCTCCTATTGAGGTCTCCAGTAGTCCTTGCATTAGTTTCATCTTGAAATTTGAATCTTGACTAAGATCGTCTCCAACTATTGCAGTCCTTGCAATTTCAACTACTTCTTTTGCCTCATCTATTGCTTCTTGAGCATCTTGACGAGTCACATCCGGACCAGTCTTTTTGCCAAGGTCCATGAGAATCTGTTGCACTTGGGCATCTAAATCGAGGCTGCTTTTTTGAAGCTCTGGTTTCATAGTTAGATATAGTTCAGCAATTGGATGAGTGGCATGAACTAGCGCAAGTTCTGCGTTGTCATCGTCAAGATTTTGTTCAATTGCCCACAAATGGCCAAGGGTTTCCTCAAGCGATCCTGCAAATGCAAGCTTTTCATCGTAATCGGTATCAGCAAATGCAAGCGATGTAGATGATACAATTGTAATTAATGTGAGAACGGCAAGTAGTGATTTCAACAAAATGAATAGATTTTACTAGATGCTTTAAACTGATGCATGATTCCACAACCTTAAAACGAAATTCTATAATGCGATTTGTTTTGTGAGATATATTTTCACATTTTTAATATTCTTTGAATGA
>DATBQZ010000092.1:0-2011 GCA_036560565.1 Candidatus Nitrosotenuis sp. | reverse complement strand
ACCCCCTGAAAAGATTTCTTGAAGAGACAAAGAGGATACTAAAACCAGACGGGAATTTTGTCATGGCCATACCTGTAGTGAATAACAAAAAAGGCCTGTTCTCAAAGCTTGGAATCTTAAATTTCACGTGGACATCGCAGCATTATTCATCCGAACTTGTAGAAGATCAGATCAAAGACGCCGGATTTGAAATATCAAAAATTGAAAAAATTGGCAAGTTCGTGTATGAGCCTCTTGCAGATTACTACATAAAAAATCGTGACTCTATGAGGGAAAAGTTTGCGGCAATCTATCCATCATTTGTAGAAACGCTAGTGTACAAGTCGATGATCAAAATGAAGAGACTCTCTGAAGATGGCATCATTGACTATCTGGTGATAAAGTCACATCCAATTCACAAATAGAGACAGGTTGCATTTGCACTAAATTTTTCCAGTTAGATTTGGATGCAATTAGACAGTCATGCTCCAATTGATTCAATGCAGTTTAATGACGACTGCTAAGTAATGATTTATTAGTAGTAAGAAAGCCTTTTGTCTCATCAGGCTATAATGACGGAATAAGCAATGAGCTTTTCTCTGTCATTGCTTAGGTAAACAAATTGACAACAACATTCGAACAACTAGGAATTAAAAAATCAATAGTAGATGGACTAAAAGAAATTGGGTTTGAGGCACCGTTTCCAATACAAGAGGCAACTATACCAGTATTACTTGCAGGTCGAGACGTAATTGGTCAAGCTCATACAGGAACTGGCAAAACTGCAGCATATGCAATTTCAATGCTGCAAAATTTTGAGCCACGAAGAGGAATCCAAGGACTGATTCTCGCCCCAACAAGGGAGCTGGCAGTTCAAATCGCAACAGAATTTAAGAAATTTGCAAAACACACCGGAATTAAAATCGTGACCATTTATGGCGGACAGGGAATGGGTGTTCAGCTTGATGCACTAAGGCACGGAGTTGAAATTGTTGTTGCCACACCAGGAAGACTGATTGACCACCTAAAACGCGGCTCAATTGATCTTAAGGACATAAAATCGGTCGTACTCGACGAGGCGGACACGATGCTTGACATGGGATTTATTGATGACATCAAATTCATCTTGGATCTCACACCGGTAAACAAGGTAATGTCGCTCTTTTCAGCTACAATGCCACCTGCAATACTTCGACTGGCAGAAGACTATCTGAATAATCCAAAACAGTTTCTCCTTTCAGCAGATGATCTTAGCGGAGAGGGAATAGACCAGTCATTTTTGGTAATAAAAGACAGGGAGAAGCTAAAGTATCTAATTGACTTTATTAAAGAAAACAAAAAATCACAGTCAATCGTCTTCTGCTCTACAAAAAACAGAACCAGGGAAGTGGCAAGAGACCTACGCGAGAACGGCTTTAATGCAGTAGCAATCGAAGGCGACATGTCACAGCACCAAAGAGAAAATTCCATGTCCCGCTTCAGAAGAGGACAGGCAGACGTACTTGTTGCCACAGATGTTGCGGCAAGAGGAATAGACGTGCCAGAAGTTGCACTAGTAGTCAACTACGATGTCCCAAATCAAGAAATGGTGTACTTTCACAGAATCGGAAGGACTGCACGTGCAGGTGCCAAGGGAAGGGCAATCACACTGGTATCATATTCATCAATTGGCGATTTCAATTTAATTAAAAGACAAATCAAAGTAACGATGACGGACCTGAACGAAAAGCTTGGAATACTGGTAAGCATACCAGACCCACTAAAACGCGACGCAGGATCACGCAGAACATTTGGTAGAGGTGGAGGAGGTAGAAGCTATGGTGGCGGTGGCGGTCGAAGTTATGGCGGAAGCGGAGGAGGTAGAAGCTATGGTGGCGGTGGCGGTCGAAGTTATGGAAGTAGTGATAAACCAAGAAGCTATGGTGGAAGTGGAGGCAGAAGCTATGGCGGCAGATCAAGTGAAGGAAGTAGTGATAAACCAAGAAGCTATGGCAGTAAATCAGATGAAGGAGGTAGTGATAAACCAAGAAGC
>DATBQZ010000091.1:0-7890 GCA_036560565.1 Candidatus Nitrosotenuis sp. | reverse complement strand
ATTGTAAATGAAAACTCTACTAGTGTGGAGAATTCATTTAGTTCAGTTGCCTTTGCTGTAGCACCCTTTAGAAAACCATCAGGATCAGTAACAGTTACTGTCTGAGCTCCTAGAAAGTTTTGGTCAAAGGAAATATCTACTTTGTCTGAGCTATGTTTATCGTCTTTATAGTCAGATATTGCGAGGGATGTGTGTCTTAATCCACTGACACCGCTGTTTTCATAGACCACCAGTCTTACTTTTACTGTATCGCCGGTGTTAAGTGCAGTTGTTGGGATTGATTGGATTTGTCCTTCTACATTTATTGATCTACTATTGATAGTAAGTCCGTTTTCTACCAGTCGCTGCCCATCATCTAAAACCCCTAATGTTGGAGCTTCGCAATCTCTACCGCAATTTGCGTTTTCAGCAAATGAGTTGACTGTGAATAATGAGACTGAAGATAGTACGCCTACTGCAATTAGTACTTGAAGTAATACCTTTGTCATTAAATCTCAATCAAGTCCGGACATAATTAAATCCTATGTAGATATACGATCATTACTTAGTCCAATCACTCAGATATGGAACATACGTAAAGCTAATCATAAATAATTAAAGTCGTCATGATTCTTGATGAAAAACCTGAGGAAGATGATCAATGACTCTTCAAAGCCCCTAGTTATTCCCGGCGTGTATGACGCAATAGGTGCAAAAATAGCACAAAAGGCAGGATTTGAGGCAATGTTTCAAACGGGTTATGGGACATCTGCGACTTTGTTTGGCATGCCAGATTATGGCTTTATTGGCTCAACTGAAACAGTTGAGAATGCCCGTAGAATTTGCAGAGCAGTTTCGGTTCCAGTGATTGTTGATTCAGATACAGGTTATGGAAACGCGCTAAGCGTTTGGAAGCTAGTAAATGAGTTAGAGTCTGCAGGTGCAGCTGGAATTTTCTTAGAAGATCAAAGATGGCCAAAAAGATGCGGCCATATGAGCGGAAAAGAGGTAATCGAAAAAGAAGAGTATGCTGAAAAACTGCAGGCAGCACTAGATGCCAGAAAAAGCAAAGACTTCATCATTGTTGCACGTACAGATGCCAGAGCTACAAAAGGCCTTGATGACGCAATTGAGCGCGGCAAATACTATAGAAAAATAGGAGCGGACGTAATCTTTGTCGAAGCACCCAAGTCAATCGATGAGATGAAAAAGATAGGCAAATCAATTAACGCGCCGCTTGTGGCAAACATGATTGAGGGTGGTGCGACTCCAGTTATTCCATCTGCCACTTTGCACAAGATGGGCTTTAAGATAATTTTGTACCCCCTTTCAGTTCTTTTCGCGAACGCGTTCGCTTCAATTCAGATCCTAAAGGAGCTAAAGAAATCAGGAACCACGGCAAAACTGAAGAAAAATGTAGTTAACTTTGACGAATTCAATGACTTGGTGGATTTATCAAAGTTTAGAAATCTGGAAAATCGCTACAAAAGAAAATCATAAAATAAAAAAGTTCAAGTAAAGAGCTATTAAGAAGAGTTTCTCTTTACTTCAATCTCTATTGTGGATACGTTCCTTGTTTTGCCATCTTGTGATTCTAGCTGCTCAGAACCTATCTTTATTTCACCGATTGAATATCCAGCATTTTCTGTCTTGCGTGAGATGATTTGCGAAACATCTACTGCACGGCCGATGCTGAGTCCTCTGGCTTTGATTCGCACTGATGGTAAGTTTGCCAGTTGGATGAGCGTAGAAGTAACATACGCCATCAAAGGTTTCTTACCAATGAAGATTACGTCTCTGTTTTCGGTTGACATGCAATGATGGCTATATATGGATAATTTAAAGCTAAAAATGAAAAACAGTGTGTGACAAAATTTCTTATTAACTAGATAGTCATTCAAAATCAAAATGATAACCCCTGAGCAGTTTGAGAGGATTATGCACTCTGATTCTAAAGAAGAAAAAGTCAAAATCCTAGAATTGACTTGCAAATGCAAAGATCCTGCCATACTAGATACGATTATTTTGGCATTGGACGACAGCGACATTCAGGTCAGGGGAGAGGCGTTTAGTGCGCTAGTATTAAATGAAAACGACATATCAGATGTTTTGATTCAAAAGATGAACAGCCAGAGCAAAAACGTGAGGGGGTATTCCGTACTGGTTCTTGCAAACAGAAACGAGAGAAAGGCAATTCCAAAAATAATCGAGCTAACATCAGATGAAAGCGCAATGGTTAGGTCTTGTGCGGTTGGGGCATTAGGACACCTTAAGGTAGCAGAGGCAATTCTTGTGATCCAAAAATGTATGGATGACCCCAATCCAGAGGTGAGAAAAAGTGCCATAAAGGCAGCAATAGATATTGGAGACCAGACTGTTTTTGCAAAAATAGACGAGATTTCTAGAGAAGATCCAGAAATTAGGAATTTGCTCGATTATGCCAAAAGTAAGTTAGATGGACCGGGAGGGATTTGAACCCTCGATCTCACCCATGCCAAGGGCGTATCCTACCAGTCTAGACGACCGGCCCATTTTGTCAGAAAAAATTCTGAACACACTAGACTTTATGAATTGAGTATTAACGTTTAACTAAAGTGAAATTTTTTGATAATCATCCAACATAAAATATTTAACCGTCGGATTTAAGATCGTAACGTGGTAATAGAAAACAAAGCGACACTTACCTATGTTCAATTACTAAAAGAAGATTTGGCAGTTTTTAGGATGGTTCCAAATGATGGAATAATACCAGAATACAAAGCAGGACAATTCATAACTATAGGTATGAACGTCCCAAGCGAGGGCAAAGTAATCAGAAGAGCATATTCAATCGCGTCGCATCCAGAGAACAAAAAATATGTTGAGCTTGTCATACGTTGGGTCAGAAAACCACTGCCAGGCCGTTTAACTACACAGCTTTTCAATGCAAAAGAAGGAGACGAACTCACCTGGATAAAACCAACAGGTGCTGCACTTTTAATTAATGACAAATTACCAAACGGAGAAAAAGACGAGAGGAGAATTGTTTGTCTTGGCGGCGGTACAGGCATCGCGCCTTTTGTAAGTTTTGCACAACACCTGCACGATATTGGAGACAAGAGAGAGCTAATAGTACTTCATGGCGCAAGTTATGTTGATGAATTAAGCTACAAACAATTGTTTACAGACTTGGAAATCGAGAGTCTGGATAGAGGAAGAGACCAATGGAATTTCAGGTATCGTGCTGCAGTTAGCCGCCCACAAGAATGGTTCAACAGATCATGGAGCGGTCAAGTTGGAAGAGTGGAGACATTCCTTAGAACAAAGGATGGTGAACCATCTCCTTTGGAGCAATTAATTGGTGAAAAGGTCACTCCTCAAAATACAATGTTCTACATTTGTGGTTGGCAGGGAACCATAGACGGATGTATGGATTATCTCAGTGCGAAAGGATTTGCGACTGAAAGAAACAAACGCCCTGACGGCGGTTTTGAGGTCAAGTACGAGTCCTACGGATAAGATACCAAAAATAATATTGAATGAGACAATCCCAATTTTTGGGGACGTAGGTTAGCTTGGTATACTGCCAGCCTCGGGCGCTGGAGATCATGGGTTCAAGTCCCATCGTCCCCACATTTTCAAGCATTGAAATATGACAGAAATTTAAGAAAAACGTTTGACCGTTGCAATTTACCTTGCACATCTGAATCCCGTAACAAAGGCACATGTAGAGATTATCGATGAGCTCAAAAAAGAAGCCAAAGTGATGGTCATGCCGGTAGTTTTCTTGAAAAACGGCATCGAGGTAAACAGCCGCAGTTTTCCTTTTAGTTTTGAAATTAGGAAAAAGATGCTAGAGTCAGTCTTTGGGGATTCCGTTGAGGCATCGTCAAACTATACGTTCCATGCTCCATTTCTAAAGTATTTTCCACCATTGCTATCGCCATATTCATGGAAGTTAAGAAGCCAAATCCTGCAAGGAATAAAAAATGACTATTTCACGTATACTGGAGACAGAATAGAGGGCATGATGCTAAAAATGTACAGACTAAACCCAAAGGTCGGCACAAGAAAGGAAATTTCGGCATCGTCAGTCAAAAGCAAAATGTATGATGCAGCCGGGGGAAAAGACACGAACTGGAAAAACGATGTCCCCCAACAAGTAATAAAAATCATCGAAGACAATTGGGAAGTTGTAAAAAAGTTTGCCGCCATGGAAGACATGACTACGAGAATCGCCGGAATGAAATTCCCAAAAGAGGGCCTCAAGACAAGATAGATTAATAACGCATTTACAGACTGCTTATGAAACCCAGCATTTCAAAATTTGTTTGGTTTGACGGAAAATATACAACACTTGAGAAAGCCAAAGTTCCAATTACAACGCATGCCATTCATTACGGGACATCCATTTTTGAGGGAATACGGGCATACTGGAATTCAGGAAATCTCAACATATTCAGACTTGAGGATCACATCAAAAGATTTCGAAATTCTGGAAAATTCTATTCAATATCGTTAAAGTATACAGACGAGGAACTGGCTGACGCAATAATTAACTTGTGCAAAAAAAACAATATCAAAAAATCATGCTATATTCGCCCATTCTATTTCGTTGGAGAGTATGGAATTAATTTGCATGTAAACGAAAGTGCCCCAGTCCACGTAGCAATGTTCATGTTTCCATTTGGCGATTTATTTAACAAAAACGGAATTAGCGCCGGAATTTCTTCATGGAGAAAGTTTAGCGACGCTTCAAGCCCGCCACTTGCAAAGATGGGCGGGAACTATCTCAATTCCATACTTGCCACACAAGAATGCAAGAGAAACGGCTACGATGAGGCGATCATGCTTGATTTGAAAGGAAATGTAAGTGAGGCGCCAGGAGAAAACATTTTCATGGTAAAAGACGAAAAACTGCTAACTCCGCCTCTAAGCTCGTCAGCACTTGAAGGGCTGACGCGGGATTCTGTGATCAAACTGGCAGAAGACTTTGGATACCAGATCAAAGAAAGTGAAATTACGCGCGGACAGATGTATCTTGCAGATGAGGTGTTTCTTACCGGCACTGCTGCAGAAATCACTCCAATCACACACATAGACAGCAAAAAAATTGGAACCGGCAAGGCAGGCAAAACCACTCAACGGATAATGTCCGCATATCTTGACGTGGTAATGAATAAGAATGAGAAATATTCCAGCTGGGTAACCTCGGTGTATTAGTTTGAAAATAGCACAAATAGGAGTTGGCGGATGGGGGAAAAACCACGCTAGAGTCCTTTCCCAGTTTGGAGTTTTAGCGGCAGTTTGTGATACGGACCAAAAAAGAGCAAAAGAGACAGGAGAAAAATACGGCGTCGGCCATTATACTTCAATTGATTCTATGCTAAAAGAAGCACAGTTTGATGCAGTGTTCATTTGCACACCAACGTCAACGCATTTTGATATTGCATCAAAGATAATCCAGCAAAAAAAGAGCGTCTTTATTGAAAAACCGATGACGTATGAATCAAAACAAGGCACCGTCCTTTTAGAACTAGCTAAAAAGAACAAAGTGCTTTTGACTTGCGGATATATCGAGCGATTCAATCCAGCAGTTGAATCTGTCAAAGAGTTGGTCAAATCGAAAAAATATGGTGACTTGATCATGCTTGAATTTCATCGCGAAAACAGAATGCCCCTTCACATCAAAGACGTCGGAATAATCTATGACACTGCAGTACATGACATAGATACGGCAATGTGGCTTTTTGACGATACTCCAGAAGTAGTATTTGCAAGGTCAGGTAAAATAAGACATGATCATGAAGACTTTGCCACAATAATGCTCGGGTTTAAGGACAACAAGGTTGCCATCATATCGTCTAATTGGATTACGCCTGCAAGGGTAAGGCACTTTAATGCAGTGTGCACAGACGGCATCATCTCAGCTGATTTCATCTCACAGGAAGTTAGAATTGAAAAAGACAGTGGGGCCGAAATACCAAGAAAAGAAAAAGCAGAGCCCCTGACAGTAGAAATTAGAAACTTTCTTGATTCCATAGAGGGAAAAGAAAATCTCAGAGTAAAGCCAGAAGACGCACTAAACGTAACAAGGATCGCAGAAGCGGCACTTTTATCAAGCCAGAAGGGCGTGCCAATATACCTGGAGTTAAAATGAACAAAAAAATGATGGACATACTTGTGTGTCCAATTGACAAACAATTTCCACTGGAGATATTTGAGGCAGAGTCAAAAGGAGAAATTGTAATTGAGGGCTCCCTGTATTGCGACAAATGTTCCAGATTTTATCCAATAATTGAGGAAATACCGATAATGTTGCCTGATGAATTACGCGACAAAAAGCAAGACTTGGAATTTCTTGATAAAAATCAAAAAAAGCTACCTGAAAAAATAATTAAACATGCAAAACCATGGCATGTGTAACTATGGTTACAAATCAAATTTCAGAAAAGGCAAAAATTGGAAAAAATGTTAGAATTTGGCATTTTGCATATGTAGGGGACAACACGATAATTGGCGACAACGTAAAGATCGGCTCTCTAGCACATGTAGACTATAACGTAATCATAGGTGAAAATACAATGATAGAGGGCCTAGTTTACATCCCACCCCTGTCAAGAATTGGAAAAAATGTTTTCATCGGTCCTGCTGCTGCGTTGACAAACGATCCATACCCGCCAAGTGACAAACTAATCGGCGTTACAATCAAGGACGGAGCGATAATTGGATCTCGTGCGGTAATAAAGGCAGGAATAACAATAGGTGAGAATAGCGTGGTCGCAATGGGTGCGGTTGTTACAAAGGACGTTCCAGACAACGTTCTTGTGGCTGGGGTTCCTGCAAAGATAAAATATTCTAGAGAGGAATACGACAGAAAACAAAAAAAGTGGAAATCCTAAGACTCAATCTGTTTTTGAAATATCCTATTTTTTAGCTTGGAGAGGACAACAATCCAGGCAATAACAAACAAAATTGCGATCGCCGCTTTGATTATGGATGCAATTAGAAAATCAACTTCATCCCCATATCCAGATATGGAGATTTTAGAAACTGCGGTAACTAGTATGCCGCCTCCTGCCAATATGAGAATCCACATTATTCCAATGAAGGCGTACATTGAAGCGTGTCTCAAATTCTTACTTCCATAAGAAATGCCGTAATAATGGCTAAAATTCCTGAAAATATCGCCAGCTTGAAAACTGTAAATCCTATTTCTTTTTCAGTGAGCGGTCTTCCTGCGACAAGCAGCCTTACAAGCGTAATTGGTGCGTCTTTTTCTTTCGTTGCAATTATCTTGTGATCTTCGGTGTGTGTTGTCGGGTTTTTTATTTGCCTATGCTCCACTATTTTCTTTACACTAGACAGGAACAAAAACGAGTTAATGACGGCAGGCAAAAGCGCGACCGCTGCAACAACTTCCGCATGGCCAATTATAGCTATAACACCATACATTGCTCCAAGAGTTAAGGCGCCAGAATCTCCTGGAAAAATCCTACTTGGGAATTTGTGGTATTTGTAAAATGCTAGTGATGCAAAACCCAAAGGCAAGCTAATCAGCGCAACATCGTAATTCTTCATTATTAAAAGCGCTATAGTAAGAGAAAAACTTGCGATTGTCATAAATCCGCTTGCGATTCCATTCATAACATCTATTGAATTAATGGTGTTTCCAGTGATCGATATCATCAGAATTATTATTCCAATGTACAGTGCAGGAATCTTGACGGAGCCAAAAATTGGAAAAGGAAGATTTGGATCATAAACGCCTGTCGGATCATAAATGCCAATTAAGACAAGCGGAATTGCAGATACTGCAAGAGCGAGAGGCTTGAACCACCCTCCCAAAACTTTCCTGTCATCGATAAATCCAACGATAAAGGCGAGAAATGTGGTTATCATAAGAGCGATTATCTTTAGGTTTCTCATGTC
>DATBQZ010000090.1:0-2055 GCA_036560565.1 Candidatus Nitrosotenuis sp. | reverse complement strand
TTCCCTTCTTCACATTCTAAGCCATTGGGAAACACACAGGTGCTTTGCATAGACTCGCCAGTACCTCTGACTTTAATTTTACCGCCGTTTTCAAGGCAGTATGCAGATGCAGGGCTTACAGATTGTTTTGTAGTACCTGGGTTTTGAATGTCAGAGCTGTCCCAAAATCCTTTTGCCATCATAGCTTGATCTTTCTTCATCTGTGCAAATGCTAGAGTATCTCTATTATCTACATAAGACTTGTCAGTTATGCCAGGCTTTTGATTTTGGATTGCGGAGCTGTCCCATTTTCCCATTGCTAACAGTGCTTGACCTTTCTTCATCTGTGCAAACTTGATGGTGTCTCTATTGTCATCTACAAAATATTGCACGGTATCAGTTATAATAGGCATGTGTGTTTGAATTTTAGAACTATCCCATAGTTTCTTTGCTATCAACACTTGATCTTTTCTCAACTGTTTAAATTCCAATAAATCGTTTCTATCATAACCACTCCAATATGAAAAACTGCTAATTCTGTCAGATACGTTTGTTGCAATAGTGTTGAATTCAACTGGTGCCGTGAGTGTATGATAAAGCACTATAATCAGGCAATCATTTTTGATAAAACCTACGTCACATGATCCTCTTGATGTTTCTACTCTAACATTTGTCAGGGCATGTTCCGGATCGATGACTTTGACTGTCTCTTTTCCATTCCATGTCTTGTCCCATTGGACCATAATCCTGCTATCGCTAAATATTTGCCCATCTGCCACGCCAAAGACCAAATCAAGATGTCTTATTTCACCAGGTCCAGCTTTTTCATATATCTTGAAAACTGCCTTGTTAACAATTCCAACTTTTGGTACCACCTCTATGTATTGCGAAGAGAATATTGATGAACCAGTATTTCCCTTGTACGAAAAGACTTGATCTGTCGGGAGTACGCCATCGCTGTCAGATTTCGATGAAGGTTGTGAAGATTGCGCCTCATCTTCATCGTTTTGTGTTGCGGTAGGAAGACTTGGGGTTGTTGGTGTAATTGGGATTAGCGTATCGCCGGACGGAGCTGTAATTGTATCTGGTCCTGTCGTAGTAACTGCTCCATTTGACAGTATTCTACCGTTCATACTTACAGTGCTGCCCAGTGTAGTAGCGGCATTAGTCAGTATGTTCCCTGCGAAAACACTGTTTGCTCCAAGTGTTGTTCCACCGGTTGGTACCCAAAATACATTGTTAGATTGTGCATTGCCGGTTAGTATGACATGTGAGTTGGCTACGGTATCGAGTGCGCCGTTTATTCTAAAGATGTAAAGTCCATCACCGTTAAGAATAATCCCTGCGGTGTTTACATAAGCAGATCCATCAATACAATAGACTCCAGGTGTTAGCGGCTGTGGAAGATCGTCCAAGACAGTTGCCCCGGATCGGGTTGTTGTGCAAGCACCAGATTGAGATGGATTGTTTGTGGATGCAAGTAGATTAGATTGAGACGCTATTGCTGAGAGATAGGTAGGAGTAGGAGCTGCAAAGATTGCGCCAGAAACTGCTGGAGGGTTTCCAGGTGATGCATTAACGGAATATCCAAGATCTCCAGCAAGAACGACTCCTGTGCCGGAGTTAGTATAGGTATTAGCAAGAATAGCAAAGTTACCGACTCCCGTAAGATCTAAGGAATCAGCTGCAACAGTTTGGATGGAGAAAAACATGATAGAAATCATGGCAACCACTACGGGGAGTATAAGAATTTTCTTTACAGTAATAGTTACCATTAATAATTTATTGTTGGTAATGCTATTAAGTCGCGCTTACATTTGTGTTAGTTTTATGGACAGACTTGTCAATATGATAACTGATCTGTCGTGTTTGAAATTATTAAGATAGATAAATTAATTTTTGATTACTGAAATCTTAATTTTATCTTAAAGCGTTCTACAGATTAATGGTTATCCCCATATTCTAGAAGCGTAGTCTATGAACCAATCTATAATCCATCTGTGCTCACGCAGGCAGCCAAATTTGAGCAGTATTGTTAAGGGTTTGAACCTTTTGACTAGTTGCTTCACTCGATAC
>DATBQZ010000089.1:0-5027 GCA_036560565.1 Candidatus Nitrosotenuis sp. | reverse complement strand
GTTTTAATACCTTAGATTCATGGAATCAAGCACGGATTGGAATCTTCGGAATTCTTGGACGAATTGTAGACCTTTTTCGGTTATCGTATAAAGGCGGTTTTTGTCTGTCCTTACGGATTCCACTAAGCCTGCGCTTGATAGCTTTTCGCATTTTTCTATCACAGCATAGTGCGATAGGTTTGCTCTTCGAGATATTGCGGAGACAATCGTTCCTTGTCTTCCTCCTTCCATGGCGACATCTAAGATATCACCCATTATGCCCATTTCTGAGCGGTATTGTTGTTTTGACATGCTATAGTATGGTGAGGCAGATTAATCAGGGACGTTTTGAAACTTCACAGCGGAACGTATAGCGGAACGGGTATTTCAGGCCCTGAAACGCCCTGAAATTGGGCGTTTTTTGGTGCGGGGGAAGAAAATGAGATTTTTACAAGCAGTTAGAAATTTTACCAAAAGCGGGACTTTGATCATAACTTTATCTTTATTAGTAATTATTCGGTATAGTTTACGAGAATCCGTGGTATAATGTTTGAAAAATTTAAGAAGGGTGAGTCTACCCAACAAGATGCAGGTATGATGGAACAAGAAAAACCCGGGTTCACAGCGGAACAGGCAAAAACTCCTGAAAAACCAACCATTTCTGACTCTGCCATAGGCATTGGCGACCTCATTAACAAGCGTACCAAACTAGAAGAGGCAATAGACTACGTCGGACTGATGATTAAAAACCTCAAAGACAAGCGTACCAAACTAGAAAAAGAGATAGAGGACGAGTCAGTTGACATCAAAAACCTGAAGGAAAAGCTGGTCAAAGTTGGCGAATACATAGAAGAAGAGAACCGCGGAATAAGGGATCTGTCCAACAAGAGATCTATGGTAGAAAGAGAGGCAGACGAGGTCGGGGTTTTGATAAACAATCTGCGAAATAGACTTGCAAATATTGATTCTGTAGTAGAGAGTGAAGCCAACAAGGTAAAGACTATCAAGGATTCTCGCCCAGAAGCCTAAAAATTATCTAAAATAGTAAAAAGAGAAAAAGATACTCTATACGTATCTTGATGAGGCTGCAGATTTTGTGCTTACAGGTGTTGATGGGAATCTATCACCAACAGATGATTCTGCAACGGCTGCTGCTTCTTCTAGAATCCTTTCAGATTCTTCGTTCATGGATTGATCCATACCAAATGCGCCTTCGCCCTGGAATGATTCTGTCATTAGTCCACCTAACATCTCAGTCATCATACCTAATTCGCGGTCTGCCTCTGGCATAAATTTGCCAAGTGAAGACTTGAGGCTTCTCATTAGACCGATTGTAGGTGCTATTGTGACTACGGTGTCTCCTAGGTCGTGGAATGTTGTTAATCTGAGTTCGATTTGTTCTAGTGCCATTCTTACGTTTCCTAGCATTTTTGAGACCTTGCGGACTTCGGCTAGTTCGTTTGCTAAAACCTTGCTAGTGTGAACGTCGTGTTTTTGAGTCGCTGTAACGATTCTTTGGAACAGTTTGTCCTCTCTTTGCTTTAGTTTAGTGACCATTCCGTCAAGTTTTGAGACTTGTCCAGTCAGGCTTTTGATGGCCATCTCAATTCTTGGCTTCAATGATCCTTTTGGCTTTAAGACGTCGTTGAACTTTTCAGACATGCTTGGTGTTGGCGGCTTTGACCATGAGTTTTGGAAGTTTGTCATGACCCGTCTTTAAACAGTTTATTGAAAATGAAAAGTGTGAAATCTATTTTACTAAAAGATAGAATTAGCTAGGGGAGAATCTAAAGATAAAAAACAAAACGCGCCTAGTTTATTGGGCTAGAATGCTTTGTGGGTGTATTTTTTTGATGTGAACCTCAATTCCATGCGTGGAAGAGACGGCCTCACTACATAATGGACATTTAACCATTTTATTGATTGTCCCTCAAGTATATACTATTTAAGACTTACGTTTTTTGAAACTGTGAGCTGGTAAAGTGAATTTTTATGGATTGAAAACTCTGATTTTGTAACTAGATTTATTTTCAGAATTTCAAATTATTTTTGATTTTCTATTTTGTGAGTTTTTTTGTACAAAACAATTTTGCTATCTTAATTTTTTTTCTCTCGAAAAATTTTAAAAAAAATCTTTGGAGTAATTTTTATTTTTACAAACTAAATTAGTAGATCAATTATTGCGTTAATTTAGAGTCGAGTACTGTTAACCTATATTTCCACTCCACGAATAATATCGCCAAAAAAGGCATTCATTATAGTTAAATCTTTTTATTTAGAATCAAAAAACTTGGTTTGAACTTATGACACAAACTTCACGAAATAGCGATAGATGTCCACGTTGCTCTAAAGGATCAATGTTAACAGACGGAAGTACGGGAGAGATGTTTTGTAATACATGCGGATTTGTTGCAACCGAAAGAGTTGAGGAAGAAGGACCGGAATGGCGTTCATTTTCAAAAGAAGAGGGAGAGAACCGAACTAGAACAGGAACTCCGACTTCGTTGGCAATGCATGACATGGGTCTTGCAACCATAATTGGTCAGGCAGACAAGGATGCATCAGGAAAACCACTCACATCTTCTATGAAAAGCACAATTGAGAGACTCAGAACTTGGGACAGTAGAAGCCAGGTACATGAGCCAGTAGACAGAAACTTTAGACAGGCGTTCAGCGAGCTTGATAGGCTAAAAGACAAGCTAGCACTATCTGATGCCGTAATCGAAAAGACTGCCTACATCTACAGAAAAGCACTAGACAAAGGCCTTGTCAGAGGTCGCTCAATTCCAGGGCTAGTTGCTGCGGCACTATATGCAGCATGTAGAAACACAGAGACTCCAAGAACGCTTACCGATGTAGCAAATGGAATCAACATCAAGCGAAAGGACGTAGCAAGATGTTACAGACTGCTTCTCAGGGAATTAGAACTGAAAATGCCAGTAGTAGACCCAATCAAGGGAGTTGCAAGAATTGCAAGCATTGCAGACCTAAGCGAGAAGACAAAAAGAAAGGCGCTTGAATTCCTAAAGGAGGCAAGTCGTATTGAGGTATCTGCTGGAAAGGATCCAATGGGCCTTGCAGCAGCAGCACTTTACTTGGCTTGTGTGATGCTAGGAGAAAACAAGACCCAGAAAGACATTGCTCAAGCGGCAGGTGTAACAGAGGTAACAATACGAAATAGGTACAAAGGTCTCAAAGAAGCACTAAAACTCTAATCTTTTTTTAATTGTTCTAAAATCTTAATATCGGTTGATTTCCCGTTTTTACTTATGGGTAAAAAACTAACAATTGGAGTCATGATTGCAATTACGATAGCTGCTGCAGCTGCGATTGGCTCATCGTCGTTTTCTGGAACAAAAAACCAGCACGAGGAAATTTATCATGTAATGCTTGCAGATCCCAAATTATACCACGACGGAATATTTTCTGATACCTTTACCGTCAAAAAGGGAACGTACCAATTTAGATTTGTCCCAAATGGCGACAGCCCCGAAGTCCTGACAATCATACTCAAAGGAAACTCATTTTCATTTTCTGAAGACTTTATGCTGGAAGGAATGCCGCATGATACTGGAATTTCAGAATATTACACATGGAAGTATAATGGAAAAGACACCATCGATGTACCGGAGGACCAAGAATTACAGATCAGTGTCAATCCGCAAGGAAACATTCTGGGGCCGGTTTCTGTTTATCTGATTAAATAGGCTGGCGTGGCCCCAAACGCAGAACTTGAGAGATTCCCTCTCACTTGCATAACGCAAATGCGTTAATGGTTGCCTAATTGTTCTGCTGGACCACGCGTCCTTCAGTCGATAGGAATTATGTCCTTTCGCATTGTTTTGTATAGGAATTTATCTTATTTAAGATTTAGTGTGAATTTTTACATAAAAGATCTGCTTATAATCAAATTATTTTGGCCATGCTTTGAAAAGCAATAATATCAATCTTACAAAACAAGGTCATGAGTCTTTCTGGAAAGGTTGCCCTGATAACAGGTGGAAGTAGAGGAATTGGAAAATCGATTGCTACACTTTTCCTAAAAGAGGGAGCAAAGGTCGCAATAACTGGAAAGGACACGGACAGACTTGAACAGGTCAGAAAAGAGCTTGTAGATGTTTTGACAATACCTGCCGATATACGAAATGAAAAAAAGGTACAATCTGCGGTGGAAAAAACAGTAGAAAGATTTGGCAGACTGGATATTTTGGTAAACAATGCTGGAATTTTTCCACAGATTAAGATGCTCCATCAGATCAGGGAGTCTGAATGGAATGAGGTAATTGATGTAAATTTGACGGGACAATTTCGTTTTACAAAAGCAGCAATTCCATATTTACAAAAAAACGGCGGAAGCATAATCAATATTGCATCAAATGCTGGGCTAAAGGCCTTTGATAACTTTCATGCGGACGCATATACAGCGTCAAAGGGGGCACTTGTTTTGCTGACAAAGTCTTGGGCATTAGAATATGCCAAAGACAAGATCAGGGTAAATTGCATTTGTCCCGGCGTTGTCGATACTGACATGGTAAAAGAATTCCTTACCACGCAAGCACAAAGAGAAATGCTTGATTCGGAATGCCCAATTGGAAGAATCGGCAGGGTAGAAGATATTGCAAGATCTGCTCTGTATTTTGCATCTGATGATTCAGGATGGGTTACAGGCTCTGTTTTGGCAATAGATGGTGGCGAATCCGCAAAATGAGCTACGTCTCATAAATTCAAGCCAAATCAATTTAATATCGATATTTTAAAGAAATGTATTGAGTCCGCAAAAGAAAAGAAAAGCCAAAATTATCATATTACTTGCAGTAATCTGGTTTGTGATTTCCCTTCCTTTGCCGTGGCTTTACCAAACGCCTGAGGAGGCAAGACCGCAAATGTACATCTTGCTCCAAATGATAGGCATAATTTCGATTCCTTTCATAGTACTTGGAATTGCCTGGACAATAAAGCCGGAACTAACTACATAACAAATTGTCAATCAAACTACCATTTGCAAATCCGCTAAACGAGACTGCACTTGCCATTAATGCTGCAATACA
>DATBQZ010000088.1:0-2101 GCA_036560565.1 Candidatus Nitrosotenuis sp. | reverse complement strand
TAACAGCTCTGAAAACGTGGATGCCGTTTCTGCAAGTGGTAACGGTGCCTCTGATACAAGTATTGACTGGCCAGATGCTGCCTGACTGTGAATCGCATGTCCCAATTCATGCGCAAGCGTAAAGACATCTCGTGCCCGTCCTGTATAATTTACAAGAACATAAGGCGTAATCTTTGGGGTGATTGTGCTGCAAAATGCTCCGTCTCTTTTTCCAGGTCTTATTTCGGAATCAATATGGTTTTCTTTGAATACTCTGTCTGCATACTGGGACAGTCTTGGGCTGAACTTTTCAAGTGAATTCAAAACCAGCTTGGCTGCATTTTCATATGTGTATCTTTTTTCCTTGATGTTCTTTGTGCTTGGTGCATACAAGTCGTACCGTCTCAATTTTTTTAATCCAAGCAGCTTTGCCTTGTATGCAAAAAACTTGTAAAATACATCGGAGTTTTTCTTGCAAA
The DNA here is from genome assembly GCA_036560565.1 of Candidatus Nitrosotenuis sp. Lineage (GTDB taxonomy): Archaea > Thermoproteota > Nitrososphaeria > Nitrososphaerales > Nitrosopumilaceae > Nitrosotenuis. Next base: position 1,643 of record DATBQZ010000088.1, on the reverse strand, counting down.
CGTCAAGTAGGCTGTTTATTGTTTTGTCGTCTACATCATTTCCGATATTTCTAATTGAAATTGGCGATGAATATCCTCTAATTTCAATTCCCTCGTCCTTCCAGTTTAGGGTAAGGTTTTGGTAAATCTCTCCTAAAACGCCCTTGTTTTTCGTGTATTTTGTAAGGAGCGTCTTGTATGCAAGCTCCCTTGTTTTTGGATTATTGCTCCTAACAAGAACTGTAAGTTCTTCACGTGTCAGTTTTTTCTTTTTGCCGTTTACCGTGATGATATATTCAAAGGCGTTTGTTATCTTGTCGTACAGTTTTACAAGCGCAGTAGCGCCTGTGACGTCAAGGGTGTTGATTATTTTTTCCTCTGGTTCCGATAATGAGTATTTTGCCAAAAGCCTTTTGTGTCTTAGGTACTCTCTTAGGTTCCCGCTGTCTTTCAACAGGCGCACTGCGTTTTTTTCATCAATCTTTCTCTTCCACCACAAATCAAAAAACAGGGTTTTGTTGTCTATTTCTGAGCCAAGCTTTGCCATTTTTGTGACAAGTGATGTCACCTCATCTGACTGGGTATCTGACGCGTACAATAGAGACGCATAGCCGCCAATGACGCTTGCGTTTTCCGATATGTCCTCAATGTTTTTTATTATTCCAAGAAAGTTTTTTGTTGGCATGTTTGGATTTAGCGATTTTTTTAATTTCTCAAATTTTTTTACCTTGCCTTCTAGAATCGAAATCTGCCTTGCAAATTTTGGGCTTCTGTGATCTGACAGATCAGCGAGTTTCCATTTTTCCTGCTTGTACATGTTGTTCTTGCTTGTTTTCCTCTATATGACTATAATTCTAACGCCTAAATAGTGCCGAGTATTTTTCCCAAATTGGACCGGTTGTCTAGTGGTTAGGATGACGCACTCACACTGCGTATGGATGAAAATCCCGCAAAGGTCATGGGTTCGAATCCCATTCGGTCCACTTATAATTTAATTTAGATTTTTTTAAAGCCGCTTTAATAAAACAAACTATGAATCGGACTGTCCTACTATTCCCCTTCTAAAGTGTCCTGACGGTCGTTTCGAAAGGAGTTCCACAAACCATGCTTCATGCTCTATTTCTTCTCCCATTATTCTCTGAGCAATTTCATATGTTCGATGATCCTTGCCAACGGTATAGTCGCACACTTCGCTCCATGAATGAATTGCGCATTTTTCAGCGGCAAGAAGAACTTTCAAAATCTCGTCTATGTCTTCCCAGTTTTTTGGCAGGAATGCATCAGGACATCCTGCAATATCCGCAAACTGTCTAAGATCTCTTGGTAGGCTTCCACCGATTTCATATAAACGCGGCGTCATGGCCTCAAAGTGGTTTCTATCCTCTATCCTGGCATCTTCAACGATTTCTTTAATGCCTTCCCCATCTAGGCCGGTACAATGCATTCGAAGTATTGTATAATAGTAATATGTTGCAAATTCTGACCCTACACCAGCTACGATGAGTTTTCTCAGTTTCTCCAAGTCTATGCCGTTTTTTTCCAGAACTTCAATTCCTGCAAGCTTTCCTACTTTGTCCTTGATCTTACTTGACATTTGGCCACACCCGTTTTGATGCTCTCATTGTTAGTTTATTATTGGTAAATCTATTAAGCTGCGCTTACAC
>DATBQZ010000087.1:0-5623 GCA_036560565.1 Candidatus Nitrosotenuis sp. | reverse complement strand
TTTTTTCCAAGTATTTTTTCCAAATCATTTTTCAGTGGCATTCCGATAAGACATTGGGTATTACTGTTTTTGATCATGCCAGTCTTTTTTGATATTGCACCAGGCGTGCATATTCCAAGGGAATAGTCTGAAGCGTTTTCTGTGATATCAGCCACCAACCCAGATATTGAATTTAGAATTGAGTCATAGCCTTCTTGTTGGTTTGTTGGGACTCGCTTTCGATTAATGATCTGAGATTTTTCATCAAGGCAGATCCCTTCGATTTTTGTTCCACCCAGATCAATTCCAACTTTGTACACACAAAGTGATATCAGAGATATGTTTTGAAGTTTTTTAGTTACCTTTTGCCGGAAACAGCAATCACGTCATCTATTCTGAGAATCATGCATGCTGCCTCTGTTGCAGATTTGGAGATGTGCTCCTTTACGGCAACGGGCTCTACAATATTTAATGCAAACATGTCATCAATTTTGCCTTCTTTTGCGTTAATTCCAGCCCATTTTTTTCCGCTGTTTTGCTTTGCTCTAAGGCTTGTCATGGTATCAATTGGATCCATTCCCGCATTTTCTGCAATTGTAAGTGGAATTACTTCTAGTGCCTCTGCATATTTTCGAATGGCAAGTTGCTCCCTGCCTTCAAAATTATCCGACCATTCCTTTAGCTGGGATGCCAAATATGCTTCTGGTGAGCCTCCACCTGCAACGATTGCCGGTTTTTCGATTACGTCCTTTACTACCATAAGTGCATCATGAAGTGATCTGTCTGCTTCATCTACTACTCTTTGTGAGCCACCCCTTACGAGAACTGTGACAGATTTTGGATTTTTACATCCCTCGACAAATACCCACTTGTCTGATTCTACTTTCTTTTGGTGCACCAAGTCTGCATGACCCAAGTCCTTGTCGGTTATATCATCAAGGTTTGTTGTGATTCTACCGCCTGTTGCTTTTCCAAGCTTTGTCATGTCGCTTTCTTTGACTCGTCTTACAGATAAAATTCCATATTTTGCCAAATAGTGTTGTGCGATATCATCGATTCCTTTCTGACAGATCAAAACATTTACGCCAATTTTTTGCAACTTGTCAACCATCGATTTTAGCATCCTGTTTTCTTCTTCTAGAAACATTTGCATTTGAGTTGGGTCGGTAATTCTAATTTCAGCACTCATTTCTGTTTTTTCAACTTCTAGTGCTGCATTTAGTAGTGCGATCTTTGCGCCCTCAATCTTGGTTGGCATACCGCTGTGAACTACTTCTTTGTCAAGAACTATTCCTTTTATCAGTTCGGTATTTTGGATTGAGCCGCCTGTCTTTTTTTCAACTTTGATATTGTCAAGATCTACAACATATTTGTCTCCTTTCTTCTCTGCGACCCTCAAGACTGCATCAACTACTAATTTTGAGAGCACACCGCTATCTTCTGAGATTAGTTTTGATTGCATGCTAGTTGTTGCTATTTTCAATAATGATTCTTCATCGGTTGGATCGATTTTCTTTGCTAATTGTGATAAAAGTTCCAGTACCTTTTCGTGAGCAGCTTGATATCCGTCAATTATTACTGAGGCATGCACGTCCTTTGCCAAAAGCTCTTCTGCCTTTTCTAACAAGGCTCCCGCAAATACAACTGATGAAGTTGTACCATCACCTACCTCGTTATCGACAGTTTTTGCGATTTCTACCATCATTTTTGCAGCTGGGTGCTGGACATCGATTTCCTTTAGAATTGTGGCTCCGTCGTTTGTTATGGTAACATCGCCAATAGAGTCAACTAGCATCTTGTCTAGTCCCCTTGGACCAAGGCTTGTGCGTACTAGATCTGCTACGAGTTTTGCAGCAGTGATATTATTTTTCTGTGCATCCTTGCCTTTTTGCTGAAGTGCACTTTCTTTTAATACTAAAACAGGACCGTTTGGAGTTTGTTGAATTGAAGCCATATACGAACAAAGTTCGTTTGACCCTTTTTTAATAGTTTGCTAGGCAAAGACGTCAATAAACGATCTTTTCTTGACATCGATCATGCCACTGTACAGAATTCTAATAGATGGAAGTGCAAGAAACGGCAAAAATAGCGGTATGAGGTGAGGTCTTTGGAATATGCAGCCGCTCTCAATCAGTGTGGAGTTTAGCTTGACAAATCTCTCCAATACATCATCAAATGGATTTGAGGATATTATTCCACCGACCTGTAACGGTAGAAACGATATGACTTTTTCTTCCTTTACTACCACCATTCCTCCCTGAGACTTTATCAGATGGTTTGCCGCATACGCCATGTCCTTTTCGCTTGAGCCAAGTATTATCATGTCATTTTCATGAAAGCTCCAAGTAGATGCAAATGCGCCAACATCTGCGCCAAAGTTTTTCAAAAATCCTAGCGCATGTTTTGCTGAGCCAAAGGTCCTATCAAAGGCTGCAACCTTCCAGACATCCTTTTCCTTTGAGGGAATTACATTCCCGTTATTTGTGAGAAGCTCTGCAGTGTTTAGCTTTGTTATTATTTCAGTCTCCATTTCGAGTACGTTTACAGAGACTATTGGCTTTTTGCTCTTTATTGCAAAGTCATTTTCTGTGAATTTTTTTGTAATTTTTACTGTTCTTGTTATCCATTTTGGCAGACTTGGCTTTCTTATTTTTGTCACCATGCTCCCATTTGATGCAACAAGCCTACCTCCAACAAATACTCGCTTTGGCTTTATTTTCTCAAGGTCGTCAAATACAAGCATGTCCGCAAGCTTGCCTGGCGCGATTCCGCCCAGGTCCTTTCCCATGTTGTAATAATCAAAGCAGTTCTTAGATGCCATAGTAATTGCGTCAACTACATCCATTCCAAGCCGCACTGACTCCCGTATACAGTGATCAATGTGTCCAAATTTGGTCATATCTACAGGGTCTAACCCATCAGAGCAGAACATCAATCTGTTAAGATATGGTTTGCTTGCAAGAATTTTCGGGATTATGTTTTTTAGATCACGTCTAATTGAGCCCTCCCTCATCATTATCCACATTCCAAGTCGTAGCCTTTCCATTACCTGATCATAGTCAATTGGTTCATGGCATGAGAGAATTCCAGACGAAATGTATGCATTTAGTTTTTTATCAGATGCTCCAGCTGTGTGGCCGTTAATTATGCAGTCATTTTCAAGCATGTTTGAGAGCTTTTTCATGGTTGTAGGATCCCTTGACGTGACCTTGGTCCAAGAGAACACCTCTCCTAGTCCCACCACGGAATCAAGCTTGATTGCAGACTTTTCTTCAGATAGATCAATTGTTTTTCCATGGCTGAACTTTCTGTCAACAGGTAGCCCCCCCGGTACCACATGAAATATGCGAATCGGCAAATTAGAAGACGCTTTGACAAACTCGTAAAATCCCTTGGTACCACACACACTTACAATGTCGATTGGATCTGAGAACAAGCTCGTTGTTCCACATAGAAGCAACTGCTTTGCAAGCTCAGACGGCATCACGAACTGATCAATGTGAATATGAGGATCGGCAAATCCCGGTGTGAGGTATTTTTCCCCAAGGTCAATTACTGTAGTGTTTTGTCCTGCCGTATGAGATGCGTCAGGTCCCACATACGCAATTCTGTCATGTATAACTGCAACTTGAGTGTGAGGAATAATTTCTCGCGTGTAGACGTTTACGAGTGAACAGTTTTTGAAAACTACGTCCGCTTTTTTGTCTCCCATGGCAACTGCGTTAAGAGTTGTAATCATTGAAGAAAGCTTGGTCACGGAATCAGTCTGGCTTTAGACTTTATTATAGATGGCTCTTAACTTGTCGGATGCGTGTCAAATACTCGTAAACCCCAAGTCAATGCATGATGCATCAAACCGTTTTAACGCCAGAATGCACATCATATACCCATTGCCAATCAAGTCGGTAAAACAGAGATTTGAGCAAAATGCAGAACTACTCCAAATGATGGAAGTGTTCCGCCAGATGGTAAACCATTCCATACGGATTGGACTGGAATTCAACTGTTCCACAATAAAAAAACTATGCCCGCTTACGTACCGCCAACTGGAAAACTATCCCATCATGTCATATTACAAGCTGACGGCAATGTCTCAGGCCTGCGGCAGACTGTCCCAGATGAAAAGAGACATCAAAAAAGGTAGAAATCCGAAATCACCATACGTACAAAAGCCATATCTGGTATCGTGTTATGGATTCAAAATTAACGGAATGCTGCTGTCAATTCCGATAGGAAAAAGAAAGTATGCAAATATTCTGCTAAACGATCATACCGCAAAAACAATATCTGATAAATCACTCAAAATCAAATCATTTACCATTACTCCAACATCCCTGTCACTATCAATGCAAAAGGAGATTGTACCATTCATTCCAGAAAAAACAATCGGAATAGACAGGAACGAAAGAAACATCACGTTTGGGAATGATGAAAAAATCGTTTATGTTGACACCGCCAAATTATCCAAAATGAAGGAAAATTATTCCTCCATCAAATCCACGTTCAGGAGAAATGACCACAGAATACGCAAAAAATTATACAGTAAATTCGGAAGGCGGCAGTCAAACAGGGAAAAACAAGCATTGCATATTGCCTCAAAATGCATAGTGGAATATGCCAAAAGGCAAAATGCAATGATCATCTTAGAAGATATCAAAGGAATCAGAAAATTATACAAAAAAGGAAACGGCCAGGGGAAAAAATTCAGAAGGAGAATGAACTCTTGGTCTTTTTACGAACTGGAAAGGCAGGTAAAGTACAAGGCAGTTTGGGAAGGCGTACCAGTCAAGTGTATAGATCCAAAACGCACCAGCACGCTCTGTCCTGTATGCGGAGGGAGACTCCAAGGGGATAGGCAACGACCTCGGGATTTGTGGTGCAGTAGTTGTGAGCGATGGCGAAACAGGGATGTTGTCGCATCAATGAATATTGCTTACAAGGGGTGGCTCAGGTTTATCCATCCCGAAGATGACATATGTGAAGCAATGAAGGGGAACCCGAAAGAGCCGGTAATCCTCAGAGTCGATGTGTCAAAGTGCTTGGAGGTAATGTCTATGACACCTGACAAGTTAATAGAACCGATTCAAAGCGATGTTTAAATTACCATCCAAGTTGGTGTTTTCTATGAACGTACCCAAGGAAATGAACAGGTATTGTCCAAAGTGCAAAACGCACACGTTGCAGAAGGTTGCCCTATACAAGGCAGGAAAGAGAAGAGGTTCTGCAATAGGTGAAAGAAGACACAATGAGGACAAAATGGGGTACGGTGGTCAGAAATTCCCAAAGTTGGCCAAGCCTGCCAAGACCACGAAGAAACAGACGTTGATTTTCACATGCCCACAATGCAAAAAGAAATCTAATAAAAAGGGCATCAGATTAAGAAAGCTCGAGTTGGTTGCACGATGAAACGAGGTCACATTGCTATTCCAAAGCCAAAGAGTAAGTTCCAGAAGGTACAGTGCAAAGAATGTAGTGCTGAAAATGTTTTGTACTCACACGTTACGACAGTTGTAACTTGCAAGTCATGCGGCAACACGATTGCAGAGCCAACAGGATCCGTTGCAAAGATATTTGGTACTGTGTTAGGCTCCCTTGAGTAAATCATAATCACGTTTTGTGTTAAGATTTAACGCTAGTCTCTTGT
>DATBQZ010000086.1:0-2153 GCA_036560565.1 Candidatus Nitrosotenuis sp. | reverse complement strand
GATTCAAGAACGATTGTTCCACCATAAGAGCCCCCAGTAGAAAGTCGGTCAACCGCCAGAGTTCCGTTATTTACAAGAATCGAGTCGTCAGTACTGGCAATGATGAACTTTATGTCCTGCTTGTCCTCCCACCCGTTATTTTGGACCAGTGCAGAAATTGTAAAATCGCGCCCCACAATCACAGAGTCAGGATATGTTATCGTCACATCCACGCCTCCTTCCATGGTTTGCTTTATTGTTGCCGCATCAGCGCCGCAGAACGTAACCATTGCCAGCAAGATCGCCGCAATAACAAACGGAATTTTGGATTGAGGCATTTATGGACTAGGCCTTCTCATCTTAATGTAGATTGAGTGTGTTTGTGTTTTAGTTCTTTTTGCTTGTTTGCAAACGTATCTGCCTTGTCATATTCTTTGGTGAGCTCCTCAAAAAACCTCTCTGAAAAACCATTTTTATCTATAGGGTTTGCGTCCTTTTTCATTTGATGTGTTATAAGAAATCTGGAATTTAAATTATTGACCTGATTATCTTTGCAAGCATCAGCTAGTTGTTAGATCTTTCCTGCAAAATGGCAGTCAGTTCGATTATGCTTCCACTTCTGTTTATTTGGAGCACCACTTTATCGCCGACATTTTTGTTTTCAGAAAGATATATGATCAAATCGTCAATATCTCGGACATGGTATCCATCTAGTGCAATTATTACGTCACCGCTCTTTATCTCACGATTAATGTTGTATGAGGCATCCTGTACACCTGCCTTTGCTGCAGGTCCGTCAGTTATGGTACTTGTGACAAACACGCCCTTGTAGTTTTTTGCAAGGCCTAACTTTTGGGCAATGTCAGGTACAAGGCTTGTTCCAGACACGCCAAGCCAAGGGTGCGCATATGTTCCCTTTTCAATCAGTGACGGCAAGATTCTCTTAACGGTATTTGACGGCACTGCAAATCCTATTCCAGAAAACTCTCCAGTTGTAGACTGGATTGCAGTGTTTATTCCGATGACTTGCCCATCCATGTTCAAAAGCGGCCCGCCAGAGTTTCCAGGATTTATTGCGGCATCGGTTTGTATCACGTTTGATATAGAGTACCCAGATCCCTGATTTGGTAAAAGACGGCCCATCTGGCTAATTATGCCAGTAGTCATGGTATCGCTTAGGCCAAACGGGTTACCTATTGCAATTACCTGCTGCCCCACATCAAGCAAAGACGAATCTGCCAACGGTAGCGGGTTTAGTTGCTCATCGGAATAATCATCAATTATCTGCAATACCGCAATATCGTTGAAAGGATCAGTTCCTATCACGTTTGCAGAATAAACATTCCCGTCAACAAACCTGACATCGACTGTTTTTGCGCCAGAAACCACATGATTATTTGTAATGATGTGACCCAGATTGTCATACACAAATCCAGAGCCAAGTCTTGTCGACTGGCTTTCAAGAGGACTTCCGTTTATGATGACGCTCTCATTTACGGTCGATATCTTGCTTGTTATCTGAACAACCGAGTTTTCCACCTGTTTGAAGATGCCAGTTAATGAACTTGGTTTGCCGGATTCAGAACTTGACATGGTAGTCAAGACTGCATTTTTTAGAGATGCATCTTCGTTTTGTGCAACTGCATCCATGCTTTTTTTCGTAGTGGAAATTAGTTCAGCACCAGATGTGTTGCCAAGGTTTGTTATAACACTAAGTACAAGCAGGACTGAAAGGAGTCCAATTGCTGAAATCTGAATTTTTTCTCTATTGTTCATTTGTTGCACCAATTCTGAATTATTGAAAACATTCTCAGACTTTGCCTATAACCATTGCGTAGAAATTGTAAGCGTTTGAATTTTTGCATGAACCGTTATTTTCTTAATCACATAATAAAACTGGATTAACATTGTTACTTTGTCTCTAAATACATGGATTGCCTACATTCCAGATGTGACGAGAACAAACCCATAACCCATACCAACCCTTGTCTGAATCTCCAGAACTGTTCTCGTCATAATTACATTGCACCAGTTAACATTGTTAATCACTGAATAAATAGTAAGAATTTGCATTTGTGCTGTTGGCAAAGCAAAATAACAAGGCACGTCAGAAATTCAACTCACGCAGATTAATCTGGATTTGTGGCATTGTACTTGCAGTAGCTGGAATTGGC
>DATBQZ010000085.1:0-3747 GCA_036560565.1 Candidatus Nitrosotenuis sp. | reverse complement strand
TAATTTTCATCACACTGCCAAGAGCAAAATTTCCTTTCAACACCGTCAAACTGCTTGCCGCAGTTGAGGCAGTTTTTTACCATGTCTTACAGTATGAGCATCATACTGGGTATATGACGTTTTTCAATACTGTTTAAACTTTAGAACTGGTTTAGCGTTCTGAATCGGTGCTGTTCATAGCATAAATAATTAGTAATTGTATTTCAAATCGTCTAGACATGACAAGGGGATACTCGCTAGAAGAAATACAGCAAAAGCTAATCGACGTTCTGTCTGATTCAAAGACCGGACTTTCAGGGGTGGAGATTTCTGAAAAACTTGGAATCAACCGCGCAACTATGGCAAAGTACCTAAACGTATTTGCAGCAGAGGGGCTGATAAAACAAAAAAACGCAGGCAACATCAACCTGTGGTTTATCGAGTCCGGAACCGAAAAGCTGCACTTTCCAGACGACTATTTTCACGTAAAAGAAAAATTCCTAGAATATCTTATTTCTGGCTCGCAAAGCCAGGTGTACCATTTGGTCCGTAACTGCCAGCACTCAGGCGCTGACATTTCAAAAATCATAAACCAAATAATAATTCCGGCAATCGACTCTGTCGGGGATTTGTATCTCCAGGCAAAAATTGGCAAGTCAGAATCCAAGCTGTTCCATGGGGTGATTTCAAACTCGATTCAAATTCTGAGCATGGTTCCGCACGAGTCCAATCCAAAGAAAAACGTGATTGTCATATCTGCAGACTCGCAGAGCACGCCCTATTCCCATGCCGCATCGTGTGCGCTTGGCTCGCTTGGGTGGCAGGTATGGGCACTTGGCGACATGTCAGACGCGATAGATGTGATGTATGATCTTGACTTGCAAAAATTCCTGACCCGAATCTGGAAGCAAAAGCAGGGAATAATGGTGGTTCTGGTTATATCTGCAATGGATGAGAGAATCAAGTTTTTCTCAGAGGCAGTCAACTCTGTAAAACCAAAGTTTGGAAAAAATATGCACCTTGCTATCTACTCCAGGACAGGAAAAAAATCGTCTGCAAAGGCGGAATTTGTAACTGACGGTTTTGAAAATGCCGTCCAGTGGGCAGAATCCGTGTCTGCAAGTGCGCTTGGATAAATTGATGGGCCGAGAGAGATTCGAACTCTCGACCTTTCGATATCTGAAACGATATTTTATCAGTCGAACGCTCCAGCCAAGCTGAGCTACCGGCCCTAAAAAATCCTCAAAAAGAAGTGTCTTTTAAGTGTGTGGTCAATTCTTCCATTTTATGGAACAACCAATGGAAGGATCAAAATCTTTTGCAATCTTTTGTCCATCTAGTAATTTCTCAATGTTTGAAATCATTGTTTTTTCCGTTGCGACAGCTTCTGGTTTCATTGCGTTGTCTATCTTTCCGTGAAAGACCAGTTTGCGTTCTTTGTTAAACAAGAACGGATCCGGCGTGCAGACTGCTCCGTATTTTTTTGCCACCTGCTGGGTCTCGTCCACCAGATAAAAGAAACTGATTTTCTTCTCCGCTGCAAATTTTTTCATGCTCTCAAAGGAGTCGTCAGGATACGCCACTGAATCATTGCTGTTTATTCCTATCACTGCTACCTTTCCCCCGAACTTGCTCTGGATTTCGTTTATCGCCTCCACCTTTGCCTTTACATATGGGCAGTGGTTGCACATGAAAATTACCAGCAATGCCTCGTAGTCTTGAAAGCTTGAAAGCGAGTATTTCTTGTCGTCGATTCCCGTCAGGTCAAATTCCGGTGCCATGTCTCCTGCCTTTAGGACTACCTGCGATTCCATCACTACCATGGTTTGCGTGTGAAATTTTACAAATAAAATTCTTGGCATCAAAACAACAACAATTAAAATCCACGCGAGCAGGTACTATTTTTAATGGGCTGATAGTTCAGCGGTAGAATACTCGCCTTGCACGCGAGGGGTCAGGGGTTCAAATCCCCTTCAGTCCATTTTTATTATTTACCCGATCATTTGGAATGCTGATTCTGAGAGATGGATTTAAATATGATAATTTTGTCGACAAACACATGGCAAACGAAGCCGCAGCAATCGGCGTATGGGTACCACTAATTGTCGGTTTAGCACCAGGTTTAGTATACTGGCTAGCAATTACCGCAATGAAAAGTAAAAAGTAAAATTCTTACTCTTTATCTTTTATTCTATATTTTGTAAAATCTTCTAGTCCGTATTGTATACAATATGATATTTCTTATGTGATTAATCATACCTGTATACTAGAATCAGTTGAAAAAGACCATTCCGATATTCACATTACTAGTTCTGATGCTGCCTGTGCAGGGATTTGCGCAGCTTACAGACACCCCGTCAAGCCTTGGCGTAAAGCTGACTGGGGGCACGTTTAGCTACCAAGATGACGAGGGACATACCGTGGTGCTAGGCGAGGTGGAAAACACAAAGACGTTCCCTGTCACAAACGTCAAGATATGGGTCGGGTTCTACAGCGACGAGTCCTCCAAGAACCCGCTTGAGACCAACACCGGGACCACTCTTCTCAATGTTGTACCGCCGTACGGAAAATCGCCGTTCATGATAACATCAAAGACGCCTGATCCTGAAATTGCCCAGGTATCCGTAAACATGCTCGGGTTCAACTCTGCATCCGCAAAGCAGCAGCTGCTCGAGGTAATCCCGTCGACCCTTTCCATATCGGACACGATGACCCTTGACGGAACCATAACAAACAGGGGCCAGCAGCCAAGTGTCAACACGCAGGTCCATCTCATATCGTATGACTCGTTTAGCCCTCCAAGAATTGTGGGAATCCAAACCGTTTCCGTATCCGAGCTAAAGCCAAACACCACATATGACTTTGCATTTGGGGGAGAGTCTGATCCACGCGCCGCAACATTCAAAATAATTGCAGAATCAAACAACTACCAGTCAAAAATAACACCTGTCACCGACGTCTCTGTCGATATCATGACAAGACTCATCACCATCAACGACATCCAGGTCTTGGATTCGTCGGGGACGCATCTTTCCAAAATCAAAATCGGCACGCCAGTTGACATAACTAGTATGCTTTCAATCCAAGCTTCGGCAAGCGGCAATCAGCCATACGTCTACTACACCCAGGTGAAGCAGTTTGGCGAAAAGGGGACAGTCGAGTTCTTGGGAATGGCAGAAGGCATATTCAACTCCACTCAGCTCCAGACCCCGCATGTCACGTGGACTCCTGAAAACGAGGGAGGGTTTTTCATCGAGACGTTCGTGTGGGACCAAAACGGGGTGGCGCTTGCATCTCAGTCAAACACGGTATCTGTAATCCTGGTAACGCCATAAATTTATCTTCAAGATTCCTAGTGTAATCATGCAATTTCGACTGGTCGCGATGGGCGGGACATTTGATGTAATACATGCGGGGCACACTGCGTTATTGGACAGGGCGTTTTCCGTATCGTCTCAAGTGATAATTGGGCTTACCAGCGATGAATTTGCCGCAAAAAAAGGCAAAAAGCCCTGGCACACGTACCAGCAAAGACTTGATACCCTGAAATCATTGATTGAGAAAAAGTTTGCAGGAAAATCATACGTGATCACTCCGCTTGATAACGACTTTGGCCCGGCCGTCCTAGAGCGAGAAGTGGAGGCGCTCATTGTAAGCGAGGAGACCGAATATCAGGGTGACGTGCTAAACCTGCAGAGAAAGCTAAGGGGGATTCCACCGGTCCAGACCGTAATGGTCCCGATGATTCTGGCAAGTGACGGAAACAGA
>DATBQZ010000084.1:0-9561 GCA_036560565.1 Candidatus Nitrosotenuis sp. | reverse complement strand
GCACGACCTTTGTGCCTCTAGCAAGAATATTTTTTGCAGCGTTGATATCGCGATCAATCACTGTGTTACAGCAAGAACAAAACATCATTCGATGCTTTTCGGCGACCACGTTTGCGCCACATACCGCACACTTCGAGCTTGTTCCTGCACGATTTACATATTTTACAGGCAGACCCAGTCCTCTTGCTTTATACTCGATTTGCCTTTGCAATTCATAAAATGACCATGAATTCATTCTACCTCGAAATTTTTTTCCCTGCCCATTACCCTTCTGGTATAACTTTCTGATTCCCTTTAGATTCTCCATAATTATGCCACTATTTTGATTTACAATCTTTTTAGATGTTTGGTGAAGAATATCATGCACTCTATTTTTCTCTTTTTTTCCATATTTTGTAAAAATTTTCTTCTTGATTCTGATATCGTTTCGAGTAAATTTTGATTTTACCTTTCTATACGTTTGTTTTATTTGATTTGCTTTATGTAGATCGTATACTTGAAATTCATTTTGCGTGTTGAACGTAGTTACATTATCAAGATTTCTATCTACTGCTAGAAAGTGCTCTGGATTTTGCATTGTGACTTGTTTTGAATAAGATATGATGATTTTGTCCTCTGTTATGGTAATTGAGCCAAGCTTTGCATTTTGAATCTGTTTCAAAACATAATGATTTAGTTTTATCGAGCAGTAGTAATGTGGCTTGATTGGTATTCTGATCCACCCGTCCATTATCTTGTAGGCACAGTTATCGAGAATTAAGTGATTTTTGCGGATATGTGGTACTTTGGCATTTGGGTTTTTCCTTTTTACGTTTCTGTAAATCTTTAATGTTGCCGCTGCACATTCTAACGCACCATAAACATATTTGCAATAAAATTCAGATCGGAGCTTGTAATAGATCTCATAATGTAGCCTAAATCTTGATGTAAGATTCTTTTCGATTCCTATCCTGATTCCTTCGTTTGCAACATATCTGAAATAATCAAAGACTTGTTGAAAATCGCTCTTTTTGTCATGATATTGCCAAACACATTTTGTGTGCAATATGGGAATGTAATGTTGATAATTAATGTGTACTGAGTTATTATGATATTACCAAGCTTTGGTTGATAAATCTTAGTATGCTGAAATGGTTAGATATCTGCCATTGATTTAACATGATTTTCTGACAATCTGATTAGCTCGTTTAGTTTTGCTACTCGCTCGCCTCCAACCACGCCCACTTTGAGCATTTTTGAGCCAGTCGCAATTCCAATGTGGGAAATCTGGTGATCCGTGGATTCGCCAGATCGGTGAGATGTAATCAGTCTTACTTTGTTTTTTGTAGCTACCTCGGCAAACTCTAGTGCATCATAAAGGCTTCCTGCCTGATTTACCTTGAGTATTGCAGCGTTGCAGGATTTTTTCTTTATTGCCTTTTGCAGAATTTTTGCGTTTGTTACAGTGAGGTCGTCTCCGGTGATCAATACTTTGGGGAACTTTGCCGTAATTTCCGCCATGTCTTCAAACGCTTCCTCATGGACTGCGTCTTCGGCATAGATGAGTTTGTATTTTTTGATTATCCCTGACGCAAAGTCAATTTGCTCTTCTGGCGCGTTTTCAAATCCCGCTCTGGAGTAGACGTATTTTTTCTTTTTTGCATCCCACTGGGTGGATGACGCAAAATCTACACCTAGTGCCACCTCTTTTCCAAGTGTGTATCCCAAGTTCTCACATGCCTTGACAGATACGTCCAGTGCCTTTTCGTTGTCCATTTGCGGTGCCCATCCTCCCTCATCTCCCCTGCCGTTTGTAAACATTGGATCCTTTTTTCGCAATACATTCCCAAGCTCCTTGTGGACTGCCAGATTCACCTCAATTGACTCTCTGACTGTCTTTGCGCCAACTGCACAAACTAGGATTTCCTGAATGTCGGGAGTTCCAGGGCCTGCATGAGCGCCCCCTCCCAGAATATTCCCTATGGGGAACGGGAAGCGCCATTTTTTTGTCTGTGATATTGCCTTAAACATCGGCTGGTCTTTTGCCTTTGCAGCAGAGTCAACCGATGCTATGGTAAGGGCATATGCTACTGCCCCGCCTATTTTAGAATAATTTGATGTACTGTCTATTTTGCGCAGTACCTGCTGGATTGACTTTAGGTCGTCTGATTCTAAGCCGATGAATTTCTTTGCGTTTGCGTTTATTACTTGGAGGCTTTTTTCCGGTCTGTTATCTGTAAAACTCTGGGCCTCGTATTTTCCTACACTTGCACCTGATGGGGCGCACGCACGTCCTAGGTGCTTGTTATCTGATATGACATCAATCTCTATGGTCTTGCTTCCCCTGCTATTGTAAACTAGTCTACATCTGATCGATGAGATCTTTGGCAATCTACTCTAACTCAGATTGGACTTCTAAGTAGCGTCTTTGTATTGCCTCGTAGAATGGAATTATCTGCTGTATTGTTTCGACAGACGTCATGAGCATTCTTCTGCAGCAGTATCTTTTGAAACCCAGAGAATCTAAAACTTTGGCTGGCTCTTCACCAGATTTGATTCTATTTTGATAATCTTCATGTTTATCTGCAATTAGATTTCCGCAAGTAAAGCATCTAACTGGAATTAACACGAAATCAAAAAGTAATCAAGGATTATAAAAACCCTGCACGGTATTTCGCTGCGGGAGTTGCCAAGCCCGGCCAACGGCGCTAGCTTGAGGGGCTAGTATCTTAGGATTTCGTGGGTTCAAATCCCACTTCCCGCATCCTCTTAATTATTTTTAATTTTCTTAATCGTGTCAATCAGCTCTTGCCGTCTTATTTCTTCGGTAAGCGCAGTCCTCGTTTCTTCAACTAGAATTCTGTTGACATCTAGCTTTCGTCTTGCCTCTTTTACTACTTTATCAAATGACGCAAACGGGTATAATTCCAAGTAGAGATCCTCCATCAAGTCAAATGTCTTTTTTGCCTCTTCGAGCTTTCCAGTTCTGATTCTGTCGTAGATGTTTCGCCTCAATTCCCCCACACAATCAAGCAGTCCCAAAACGTACGATTCCTCTTTTACTTTTAGTGACTCAAAGGTGGGAACTGGTTTGTTTTGTATGATTGCTAAAAATGACGACGCTTCCACAAATTCCTGCTCTGATGGTATTAGGTATCGGTATAGGCTCTGATCAATTTCTTTTCGGAATTTTTCCAAGAGCTTTTTTGCACTTTGAATTTTTGCAGCGGCGTTTTTTGTATCGGTTCTGTGAATGCTAATGATTGATTCGCTGCATAATGTGATGATCTGGCGGGTGTTTTTTATGAGATCCTCCCTACTGTCCTGAGTTTTTTCCAAGGATTTTGAAATCTTTGACAACGAAGTTTTTGCATCTTTTAGTGACATGGAATAATCAAATTTGTTCTGGCATAAAGTCGTTTTCCAAATAGCTTATTTTACCTGTACAGAATCAATCCATTATGGAAATTACTGTAAAGCAGATGTACCAGATTGAGGAAAATGGCCACCAGATGGGCTTTCCACGCCAGCTAATGATGGAAAACGCAGGTGCATCAATGGTAAAAGAACTTGTAAACAAGTTTGGAAACCTGTCTTCAAAAAAAGTACTCATCTTTGCAGGCCTGGGAAATAACGGCGGGGACGCACTAGTTGTTGCAAGACACCTGGCAGGACATGACAGCAAGGTAACGGTGGTTCTGCTTGGCGACCCAAATGACATCAAAACAATAGAGTGCAAAACAAATTGGCAAGTCTTGCAAAAAATGAAATCAGTAAAACTAACACATGCGCTCAACGACGTGTATGATATGAAGCCAGACATCATAGTTGATGGGATTTTAGGAACAGGCATATCTGGTACTATACGAGAGCCGCAAGCATCGGCAATTGACTTGATAAACAAAACCAAGGCATTCAAGGTAGCAGTGGATGTCCCAACTGGACTGGATCCAGACACCGGCCTGACCTCTGACAAGTACGTTACAGCAGACATGACTGTGACCTTTCATAAAATGAAAAGAGGGATGCAAAAAAGCGCAGATATCTGCGGAACTATATTTGTCGAAAAAATTGGCATACCGCCAGAAGCGGAAATTGGGGTTCTATGATAGTACACCAACTCCAGGTGGGAAACATGCAGAATTTCACCTACATCTTAGAAGATGAGGAAACAAGTGAGGCAATAATACTGGACCCGTCATGGGATCTTGACGAGGTAAAGAGAATCATAGAAAAAAATAATCTTACAATAAAATACATTGTGAACACGCATCACCACTTTGATCACACCTTGGGAAACGAGTCCATGGCAAAAGAGACAGGTGCAAAAATCATCCAGTATGTGTCATCAACCCTGAGACACGACATTTCTGTGTCAGATGGCGAGAAGATAAAATTTGGAAACTCGGAACTGGGAGTTATCTACACTCCTGGACACTCAAAAGACAGCATGTGCCTTGTGGGGGATGGAAAAATCTTTTCAGGTGACACACTGTTTGTTGGCACTTGTGGCCGAGTGGACTTGCCAGGTGGGGATGCGCGTGAACTATACCGCAGCCTCGTAGATACCTTGAGAAAATTAGACGATCGCTTGATAATGTATCCTGGCCATAATTACGGGACAACTCCGACGTCAACAATTGGCGAGCAAAAAAGGATGAACCTTGTAATGCAGCCAAGAACAGAGCAGGAGTTTTTGGAAATGATGGGAATCAGCTAGTTGTCAAAAGATTTAGAGATTTTCGGCAATCAAACACTGGGACAGGAATTCCTAGCAGGCCTTGAAAAAAAACAATTCATGTTTTCACTAGTCATATCATATACCGACACATGTACCATTCCAGGGATAACCATAGCTGGAAAAAACCCAGAACTCTTGGCGTATACTCCTCCTGCAGATGCAGAGTTTCTCAACTTTGGGTACTGCAGATGCATAGATGCCATCCCAATGAGCCCTGATGGAAAGCCAACGCCTGGACTTCTTACAAAAACGGCACTAGAGGCAGCAAGCATCTCAAATGTGGTGATAAATGCAGGAAGCAAGATTGCACCAAAACTGCCTTACTTTGAAACCGGACTGGATTATGGTAAAAACATTGCAGTGGAACCTGCAATGTCGCCTGACTCTGTCATGCATGCAGTGGAATACGGAAGAATGATTGGAAGGACGCTTGGCTCATTTACAGATTGTTTGGTGATTGGCGAGACCATTCCGGGGGGCACAACAACTGCCCAGGCAGTGCTGACTGGTCTTGGAGTCAAAGCTAGGGTAAGCTCATCCATGCCGGAAAACCCGGTATCGCTAAAAAATAAAATCGCAAACGATGCGCTGGCAAAAATCAAATCCACAAATCCATTTGATATCGTGGCAGCTGTTGGCGATCCAATGATTCCAACCGTTGCAGGAATGCTCAGCACTGCGTCCTCGCTGACCAAAGTAATTCTTGCAGGCGGAACCCAGATGGCGGCAGTACTTGCATTTTCAAAGACAACTGGATATGAGAAAAAAAATATTGCGATAGGGACCACCTCTTACGTGATTGATGATCATACTGCAAATCTAGTTGATACCATAAAACAAATTGACGACATTCCAGTCATATCTGCAAGGCTTGCCCTGAAGGACTCCAGAATAGACGGGCTGAGGGCGTTTGCAGACGGCTTTGTAAAGGAGGGGGTGGGTGCTGGCGGTGCATCGATTGCCGCAATGCTAAAGGTTGGGATTGACGCAAAGCATTTACTGGAACTATCAGAAGCAGAATATCAAAAAACTATTTCACAGTCACGGATTTAGCCAAATTCCTTGGATAGTCAGGGTCTGTGTTTTTCTCAACTGCTGCATAGTATGCGAGCAGCTGTATTGGAATAATTTCAATTAACGGGTATAATGCCTCGTCGATTGCTGGGATTTCAATCCAGTGATCATACACGTCGCTTGGCTTGTCCGATATCCCGATTATTTTTGCGCCGCGCGCCTTGATTTCGCGTGCGCTAGTAAGCGTGTCGTTGTAGGTAAAGTCATTTGGATTTATTATTATGACATAGACGCTAGAGTCCATGAGTGCCAGCGGTCCGTGCTTTAGCTCCCCTCCTGGTATTCCCTCTGCGTGAATGTACGTTAATTCTTTAAGCTTTAGTGCCGACTCTGCGGCAATTGGATAATGCACGCCCCTTCCCAAAATGTAAATGTCAGATACATCTCTTAGCTCCTTTGCTATCTCCTTGATTTTAGAGTGGTCCTCTAGTGTCTTTGCGATGGACTCTGAAATTTTTCGACTATCCAGCGTGATGCATCCGTCGCAGAGTTTTTCAGTTATCTTGTAGATTATGCTCAGTTGAGCAGTAAAGCTCTTTGTTGCAGCAACTCCGATTTCTGGCCCGCAGTTCATGCCTATGACAAGCGATGATTCCTGCGCCAAAGACGAAGTCAGCGTGTTAACTATGGCAAGTATTTTTGAATTTGATTTTTTTGCAATGTTTACTGCCTCTAAAACGTCAGCACTTTCCCCGCTTTGTGAGATTGCAACAAGTATGGAGTTTGACTCTATTGCGTCCGGTGAAAAAAACACCTCACTTGATATTATTGGCTCTGCCTTTATCTTTGCATATTTTTGCCAAAGATATTTTGCAACAAGTGCTGCGTTATAGCTGGTACCGCTTCCGGTAATGTAGATATTTTTCGCGTGCTTTAGAACGTCTGTCACAGAATCAATTGCAGCCTTTGACTTTTCGCCTGCCTGTACTATTGTTTCTGGCTGCTCTGAAATTTCTTTTAGTGTAAAATGCGCATAGTCTCCCTTGTATACATCTGCAAATTCCTTTGATACCTTGGTTACCTGGTGCTTTACTGGAATTCCCTCAAAATTAAAAATCTGAATGCCCATGCGATCAAGTACTACTAGTTCCCCGTTGTCAAGGTATATTGCATCGTCAGTTTTTTCTATGAATCCTAAAACATCGCTTGACATGAAGTAGCCGTTTTTTCCAATTCCTACTATGAGTGGTTCATGGTATCTGGCAGCGGCGAGTGTTCCATTCTGAAACATTGCGACAAATGCATAATGGCCCTTTAGTTTTGAAACTGTACGCATCATGGCGCTTTTGACATCATGTAGTTCATCAAAATTAAACTGCAATAGATTTGCAATTACCTCGCTGTCTGTCTGGCTTTTGAAAGTATATCCTCGTTTTTCAAGGTCCGACTTTAGATCGCCGTAATTATCAATTATTCCGTTGTGAACTATGGCGATTTTACCAGAGCTGCTCGGGTGAGGGTGCGCATTGGTATCTGTTACATTTCCATGGGTTGCCCACCTTGTATGACCGATTCCGACATTTCCAAGCATTGCATCCAAATGTAATGCGTTGTTGACCTCAGATACCTTTCCAACTCCCTTTTTGACGCTGATTTCATTACCTGTCTCGGTTGCAACGCCTACGCTGTCGTATCCTCTATACTCCATTCTCTTTAGGCCTTTTACAAGAATTGGTGCTGCCGAGCCGTCGCCATAGTAGCCGAT
Source organism: Candidatus Nitrosotenuis sp. (assembly GCA_036560565.1). Taxonomy (GTDB): domain Archaea; phylum Thermoproteota; class Nitrososphaeria; order Nitrososphaerales; family Nitrosopumilaceae; genus Nitrosotenuis. The sequence continues at coordinate 2,062 of DATBQZ010000084.1, read as the reverse complement.
TATAGAACACATTTTCTTATCTCAATTAACTGCGCAGGTATTTAGAGATAAGCTTAGCTTATGATTGAGACTCTTGTGCCACTGGCTCTGGTTCTGCATCAGCTGGTTTGGCTTGCAGTAGATTTTTCAGTGTTGATTTTGGAGCCAGATGAATCTCTTGCTCTTCGTTGATGCTGACAATGTATGATGGAATGTCAATTATTCGGTCCTCAATCATGATGTGACCGTGTGTTATTGCTTGTCTTGCTTGGTATGGCGTCTTGAAGGAAAATTTCTTTTGGACAAATGTCTGCAATCTGCGTGCAAGTAAATCATTGACACTCAAGTTCAGCACATCGTCCAAGGTTGCGTTTTCTTTTACCAATCCGATTCGGACTAGCGACTTCATCAGGATTGGCTCTTTTTGTTCTCTGACTTCTTGTCTTAATGCTAATAATGATCTTGCTTGGTGTCTCACTCTGGATAGTTCTGTTCTTGTCTTCCATAACTCTCGCTTGTTTTTCAAACCATAGGTTCCCAAAGTATTGAGATCCTCCATCATGAAATCATAATTCAGTGGACGCTTTGGTTTTCGCCAGATTCTACTTGGATACCGAGGATCTCCCATTCAGTCCACCTATTTCTTTGCCTTCGCATCGGCTGGTGCCTTTGCTGGGGCTGCTCCTTTTGCTGGTGTCGTTGCCTTTGCTGGGGCTGCTGCGGCTGCTGGTGCTGCACCTGCTGCGGGGGCTGCTGCGGCTGCTGGTGCACCAGCTGCTGGTGCTGCACCTGCTGGCAACACTTTGCCACCCTTCTTTACACCAACTGAAGCGCCCTTACGTCCTGTAGTTCTAGTTCTTTGACCTCGAACCTTTAGTCCATACATGTGACGAAATCCTCTCCAACTGTTTGCGCCTTTTTCTCGCTCAACGTCGTTTCTTATTGTAAAATCAATATCTGATGTAAGTAGATGAAATGTCTTTCCTGTCTCCACGTCCTTTCTCCTGTTGAATAACCAACTTGGGAAATTCATTGTAGTTGGGTCTTTTAGTGCCTTTTCAATGGTTTCAACTTGGGACTCGGTAAGAAAGCCAATGTTGCTATTAGGATTCAAATTCAAAGAGCCGATCAAAGCATGTGCAAATGTCTGGCCTACGCCCTTTATTTGGCCTAGTCCAACTGAGATCTTTTTGTCCCCTGGAATGTCTTTTCCGACAATTCTAACAATGTGCCTATAGTCTTGTGCTGACAAGTATTGAAAAATCAAATCTACCCCGATAAAAACCCTGCTCAAATGATTTGCAAGAAAACTGGCTTTGAATGATTCAGTAATAATATAAGCTCAAAGTGTTCTAAAACTAGCAATTTGCCTGACATAAAACAACTAGTTCAGAAAAGCTATGCCTCAAAGCCCGTGTATTCTCAAACCAAAGCTGGATTCCCAGAAAACCATGCCGAAATCAAAACAATAGGCGATCTATTGGAAATCAATTACAAGCTAGTCGAGGCAAAAGAGCAGCTCAGGCAAAACTTGATCTTGCTGATGAAATCCGGCAACCAGAAATATCCAAAAATACTTGGATACGATGACGACGTTATTCCGTCCCTTGACAGGGCAATACTTGCATGTCATGATATTTTTCTAATTGGGCAAATAGGGCAGGCAAAAACAAAACTAGTTGAGACAATCGCAACGCACCTGCTCTCCCCGATTCCAGTAATCGAGGGCAGCATAACAAACGACTGCCCGATGGACTTGCCTCAAAACGAACTGGCGTCTCTCCTGGAGGGGCAAGAAATCGACAAGACGCTGCCAAAATTTTATGTCAGCCCCGAAAGCACCGCGCAAATACTTGACAACAAGCTTGATACTAAAATCAAATGGGTTGATGGATACCAAAGATACAAGTATGTTTTGGCAACGCCGGACATTTCCGTAAAGGATCTGGTTGGCTATATTGACGCAATTAAGGTTGCAAAAAAGGGAGTTGAAATGTTTAGAATAGAATCGTATTCTCCGGGGCAGTTATTGCAGGCAAAGCACGGAATTTTTTGCATTGATGAGCTTCCTGTACTGGATCCG
>DATBQZ010000083.1:0-4306 GCA_036560565.1 Candidatus Nitrosotenuis sp. | reverse complement strand
AAATCTACTTGAATTAAAGGTCAAAACTATGATAGATGAACTAATCAAACAACTCCCAACGGCAACCCCTCTCTTTGTCCTTGTTGCTGGGTTTGTAATTGGTCTTTTCCACGCTTTTGAGCCTGATCATGTCGTTGCTGTAGCGACACAAAATTCAAAGTCAGCACAAAAAAGCTCTTTATCGCTTTTTCGGCAAATTAGCTCAGGTGCCATCAAAAGCTCAATTCTAGGTGCACTATGGGGAGCTGGACACACATCTGCACTAGTTCTTGTAAGTCTGCTAATTTTTGTATTCTCGATGAGTATTCCAAACGAAATGTTTGGTAATTTTGAATTTGGTGTTGGTATGATGCTTGTGGCCCTTGGATTATTTACATATCTTAACAGAAAATTATTTGGGAAAAAACACATTCATACTCATACTCATGATGGTGTAATTCACACGCACCCTCATGCACATGATAAAACACACAGTCACGGACACAAATCGTACATTATTGGTTGTATTCATGGGCTGGCAGGAAGTGGGAGTCTGGTGGTCTTGGCGCTTTCGACATTGCATGATCTGGAAACTATTTTATCATTTGTCCTAGTTTTTGGAATAGGATCAATTGTTGGAATGATGTTGGTAAGCAGCGCTATCGGGCTACCGTTCTCACTTACACTTTATTCCGAACGAATCAACAAGATTTTGCGTTATTCTGTCGGCTCAATAAGTATCGTAATCGGCGTTGACATTATGTACAATATTATAACACGCGGAAATTTTTTTGGGCTGGGTATTAACTAAAGAAATTCATTTTTGCGGTACGTTGCTCGGCAATTATTAAGAATCCAGTTTTACGACGCCGTTGTAAAGTTCCAACGATTCTTGAGAAAACAATTTGGTAACCAAAATCGGATAAAAAGTGTCATTTCATGTATGCGTTTACTTGGGATAGTTCAGCAAGATCGCCTGCAAACTGGAAAAAAGTAAATAAGCTATGAGCAAGGGTCTTTTCTAAATGGAGTCAACTTCTGCAATTTTGTCAGGCGTCTCAATTGTTAACATGATAGTACTTGGTATTTTGATGTGCATGTTTGGCAAAATGTATGTCAGAACAAGAGCACAGATGCCATTAGGCATGATTGTGTTTTCTGTCATGCTGTTTTTACACAACATCATAGGGGCATATGCGTATTTTTCAATGGACGACCTGTTTTCACATGAAATATTCCCATATCTACTTGGAGTACATATAGCAGAGCTTGCAGGAATTCTAATCTTTTTGAAAATTACGATGGACTAGGTTTATCTGTTGTATTATTTTGAAAAATTCATGAAGCAAAGCTACAGAGAATACATAAAGCTAAACAAAAACTTGTTTTTGGCCATCATTGTAGCAGTAACAATTTCTGCAATTGCTGCTCAACTTTTAGCAGATCAAGAAGATTATCTGAATAGCAGTTATACTTTGTTGGTAGATCTCGTCGTTTTTTTTTTTGCATTTGGAACATTGTTCTATGTTGATAATAGAAAAAAATATCGAACCGAACTCGGTACAGTTGATTCACAACGTCTGAAAAAAGATCTCATAAAAATAGTCACATCCATTGGAGCAGGTGAGATAGTATACATGGCTGTACGGTGGTACCTGCAATACTATCTTCTTACGATTAACTATGAGCCGTATGCAGCTTCAATAATCACGCACTTGATATCTGCAATTATCTATTTAGCTATTGTTAATCTAGGGGTCAAGCTAACAAAGTTGTACAAAGATGACACTTAGCATTTACGTTGACGGTTCTGGTGGGGAAAACTCCGGGTATGGGTATTTTGTAAAGGAAACAGGGGAGTCATTTTATGAAAAAAAACAAGGAATAACAAACAATCAGGCAGAATACCTTGGAATTGTTTCCGTTTTGAAAAAATTTGCCCGCTCAAATGAGGAAATCACAATTTACTCTGATTCAAAAAATACTGTATCTCAGCTGAACCACGAGTTTGCAATAAACAGTGAACCGTTACGCGAACTTGCAAGAGAATCTTGGACTCTAATGAAGGCCATCCCAAATCTGAAAATAGTGTGGATCCCGCGTGCACAAAACTTGGCCGGAAAAATGCTTGGAAGTTAGCGATCAAACCATCTTTGAATAGCTTTATTATGGAAAATAATGCGCCAAATCTGATATGGGAGAGTCAGTTTTTCTTTCACCAAAATCTATTGCAATAATTGGCGCATCTGACAAGGAAGGAAGCGTAGGACGCGCAATCACATCAAATATCATGAAAGGGTACAAGGGAAAAATTTTCCCAATCAGTCCTACACGTGATACCGTATTTGACAAGCCTGCATTCAAAACTGTACTTGATGTAAAGGAACCAATCGACCTTGCAGTAGTTGTCACAAGAAACGATATTGTCCCGGCAGTACTAGAAGAGTGCGGCAAGAAAAAGATCAAGGGAGTAATTGTAATCACCGCTGGGTTCAAGGAAGTAAATGAGGAAGGACGCAAACTTGAGCAGCAAGTAAAAGACATTGTCAAAAAATACGGAATCCAGATGATCGGACCAAACTGTCTTGGGGTGATGAACCTTGATCCAAAGACGATGATGAACTCTACGTTTCTCAAAGTAACTCCAAAATCAGGTCAAATCGCGTTGGTGTCTCAAAGCGGGGCAATCTGTGCAGCACTTGTAGAGGATGCAAGCGCGCAAGGCATTGGATTTTCAGCGGTAATCAGCCTTGGAAACAAGGCGGATATGAGCGAAGTCGATGTTCTCAAAATACTTGCTGAACACAAGCAAACCAAAGTGATTGTAATGTATTTAGAAGACATGGGAAATGGCCAAGAATTCCTTAAAATTTGCAAGCAAATAACAAAGAAACTCAAAAAACCGGTGCTTGTGTTAAAATCCGGACGTAGCCCTGAGGGTGCAAAGGCTGCAATGTCACATACCGGTGCATTGATGGGCTCTGATGAAATTTATGATGCAGTACTGCACCAGGCTGGCGCAATTCGGGTGGACACAATGGAGGAACTATTTGATTATGCTACTGCGTTTTCAAAACAACCGCTTCCAGAAAAAGGCGATCTAGTTATAGTATCAAACGCAGGAGGACCTGCAATCATTTCAACTGACGCTTGTTCCAAAATGGGAATCAAGATGGCAAGTATTGAAGACATTCGACCAAAGATAAATGCCGTAATTCCTCCGTGGGGAAGCTCAAGAAATCCAGTAGACATAGTTGGTGACGCTGATTACAACCGATTTAACAATGTACTAGAAAACGTACTGGGACACAAAAACGTCGGCTCTGTCATTGCAATGTGTACGCCATCTGCCACTTTGGATTATGACAAGCTTGCCGAAGTCATAGTAAAAATGTCAAAAAAATACAAAAAAACAATGCTTGCCAGCCTGATGGGGCTAGATGAGGGAATCAAAAACAGGGAAATTCTGGCAGCCGGCGATGTTCCATACTATACCTATGCAGAAGGAGCGATTCGCACATTGCGTGCAATGCTGAAGTTTACTGCCTGGCAACAGTCCACAGAAGGAACAATTACAAAATTCAAGGCAGACAAGGTAAAGGTAAAGAAGGTTTTTGATGCAGTCAAAAAACAGGGTAGGACTAATCTGCTAGAAGAAGAAGGGCAAGAAGTCTTGCGTGCATATGGATTCCCGCTTCCTCAAAGCATACTTGCAAAAACAGAGGACGAGGCAGTAAAGGCGGCAAAGAAAATTGGATTTCCAGTTGTAATGAAAATTGCATCTCCTCAGATAATTCACAAATCAGATGCGGGCGGGGTAAAGGTAGGAATGTCGAATGAAAAAGACGTACGCGATGCGTTTAACACCATAATTAAAAACGCCAAGAAATACAACCAAAAGGCCACAATCAAAGGAATTCTAGTACAGGAGATGGTAAAGGGTGGCAAAGAACTGATAATTGGCTCAAAGCTAGAGTCTGGATTTGGTCCTGTGATAATGCTTGGAATGGGAGGAATCTATGTTGAAGTACTAAAAGATGTCACGTTCCGATTGGCACCAATAACAAACAAAGAAGCAGATGACATGATAAATTCAATCAAGACAAAAAAACTACTAGAGGGGGTAAGGGGGGAGAAACCGTCTGATCTGAAAAAACTCTCAGAGCTGATTCAGAAACTTTCTGCACTTGTGACTGACTTTAAGGAAATAAAAGAGCTTGACATGAACCCTGTACTTGTAATGGAACAGGGGAAGGGCTGCAAGATACTTGATATCAGAATAGGGCTCTAGAATACTGCAAGAATCACAGCTACAACTGATGCAACA
>DATBQZ010000082.1:0-14350 GCA_036560565.1 Candidatus Nitrosotenuis sp. | reverse complement strand
TCAAAAAGGATCAGGTGATCATACTACGTATAATCCACATGTTTGGTTGGATCCGATTCTTGCAAAACACCAAGTAATGATAATCAAAGATGCCATAATTGAGGCTGATCCAAATAATAAAAAATACTATGAAGATAATGCGAACGCCTACGGCGACAAACTAGACAAATTAAATTCCAAAATTCAAACGGAACTGTCCAATTGCAAAAAAGATACTTTTATGCCCTTTCATGACGCATATTCTTATTTTGCCAATAGATACGGATTGAAAGTTTTTCCGTTATCTGGAGTGTCGCCAGAATCAGAGGTAACAGCTACTGATCTTAGGGAATTTGTAGATTTTATTCAAAAAAACGAAATCACAACAATATATTCAGAAGAGATGGTAGATCCAAAGCTTGCTAACACACTTGCCGAGGAAGCAAATGCGCAAGTTTTAATCTTCAGCCCATTAGAAGGATTAACAGACAAAGAAATGATGAATGATATTACATATTTGGATAAAATGGATGAGAACGTACAAAATCTAAAGATTGGACTTGAGTGTCAATGAACGTATTGGAAGTTTCCGACGTTTCCATAAAGTACAATGGCCATTTAGCCGTGGATAAGATCAATTTTGACGTAAAGGAAGGCGATTTACTTGGAATAGTGGGACCGAACGGCGCAGGCAAGACTACTTTGTTTAAGGCCATAATAGGACTGCAAAATCACAGTGGAAAAATCAAACTATTTGGGTACGATGAGGCAGATTATCAACCACTCCTTCCATTGATAGGCTATGTTTCACAAAAAGTTAGTTTTGAGCCAAACTTTCCTGCCACTGTATCAGAAGTAGTGTCGATGGGATTAATCCCAGAAAAAAAATTACGCAAAGGAGCTGTATTGTTAAAAAATTGTGGCTACTCTTGGAATCTACTATATCAAAAAGTAGGAAATGATAGTGACAGGGTTTTAGAATGTCTGAAAACGGCAGGATTGGAATCATTAAAGGACAGAAGAATAGGCGATCTCTCAGGAGGAGAACTCCAACGTGTCTTTATTGCAAAGGCTTTGGTAAAAGATCCGGTACTTCTGATATTAGATGAACCAGTAACTGGTGTGGATGCAGACGCACAAAACAAGTTTTACAATGTCTTAAGAAAAATAAACACCGAAAACAAGATTACAATTGTTTGGTCGTCTCACGATTTAGAAGCAATATCAAAGCTTGCAAACAGAGTTGCATGCATGAACCGAAAATTATTCTTCCATGGAGAAAAGGAAGAATTTTTCTCAAACAAGGAACTACTAAAAACATACGCAGAATCTGCAATGCAAATGCATATGCATGATCATAGCTAGAAATGAATCTTGAAATTCTAGGTTATAGCTTCATCCAAAAGGGGCTAATAGCAGGAGCTGCAATCGCAATAATTTGTTCTCTAATGGGAATGTTCCTTGTCTTGAGACGATATTCTCTTTTTGGAGACGCACTTTCTCATATGGCATTTGGTGGAATCTCGCTTGGTTTGTTTATTGGGATCTATCCTCTATGGACTGCATTTGTTGTATCTGTTCTGGGTGCATTAGGCATAACGAAGCTTAGAAAAAGCACCAAAATTTCAGGCGATGCGGCAATTGCCGTACTTTTGGTATCTGGTCTTGGAATTGGTGTGTTGCTGATTAGCGCCACAGGCGGATTCAAAGTTGATCTGTTCAGCTTTCTTTTTGGCAGTATTTTGCTGATTAGTACCGAGGATATGCTACTCATACTTGGAATAAGTAGTGGAATCGTTGCAACTCTTGTTGCCTTACGAAAACAATTACTACATCTAACATTTGATGAGGAGCAAGCCCAAGTAAGTGGTATCAACACGGACAAGCTAAATTATGTTTTTGTAGTGCTGGCAAGTGTTACTGTGATTACATCTATGCGCCTGGTTGGAATATTACTCATTTCTGCATTAATTGTACTGCCAAACATCACAGCAATCATGTTTGGGAAGGGATTCAAAAAAACAATAGCACTCTCAGTATCAATGTCAGTTACCTCTGTTGTAAGTGGAATAATTTTATCATACTACCTTGATTTGGCTCCCTCAGGTACAATTGTTATGATATCAGTAGCTATGTTGGTTGGTACACTGTTATACAAATATGTCAACGTTATGGGAAAATCTCAAGTTATACAAAAACTGCCTAGTGGAGCCTAAACGAATTTTTTTTATCCTCGTATTCCGACTCTAATTTTTTGAACCTGTATTTTAAATCGTCATACTCCATCTGAATTTCTCTTTTTCTAGAGTTTATCTCGTCATAATTTTCCTCAAGTTTTTCTATTTTATTTCGCAAGTGGTTCAATTCTGTCTTGAGCGAATCTCTTTCTGGTTTTAGATATGTCAGAACTTCTCTTACCTCTGCTAGGCTTTCCTTTGCCGCCTTTTTATCCTCGTATTCTGATTCCGCCTTCTTGATTCTTGTCTTCAAATCGCTTAGTTCAGTTACAAGCAATTCTTTTTCTAATTTTAAATGAGTTAGGGCAGCATTAAATTCGCCAAGCTCTTCCTTTGCCGCCTTTTTATCCTCGTATTCTGATTCCGCCTTCTTGATTTTTGAGTGTAGTTCTTCAAGATTTGTTCCAAGTGTTTCCTTTTCTGCTTTTAACATAGAAACTGAGAGCCTTACGTCCTCAAGCTCTTCCTTTGCCGCCTTTTTATCCTCGTATTCTGATTCCGCCTTCTTGATTTTGGCCCTTAGCTCCTCCAAATCAGATTTGAAGGCATCTCTGTCTAACTTTAGATAATCCAGAATTGCCCTTACGTCCTCAATCTCTTCCTTTGCCGCCTTTTTATCCTCATATTCTTTTTTTGCTTGCTCTATTTTTTGTTCTATTTCTCTTAGTTCTTGTCTTGGTTCCTTGTTTTGGTTTTCTAATTTTTTAACTTCATCTCTGAGATGATCTCTTTTTTCTTCTAGTTCGCTCATTTTGTCTCTTACATCCTCAAGCTCTTCCTTTGCCGCCTTTTTATCCTCGTATTCTGATTCCGCCTTTTTTGTTTTCCATCTTATTTCAAATAGTTTTTTTTCCTCTTCTTTGATTTCTTGTCGTATATTTGTTAGTCTACTGAAATCTTGATCATCATTCTGTATTGAATCAATATTCAATACTTGACTGGAAGTTATAGCGTCAAACTCTGTATTTGGTGCCTGCTGGCTAATATCTTGAATTGCTCCATTATTGGATTCACAAGTTGAAAAATCTACATTTGTAAACTCTTTTGCATGTAGCCTAGCCTGATTCAGTTTTGTTCTAAATTCAACAAGCTCTACCTCCTTTTGTTTTATGTTATCTTTGAATTCCTGCAATTCGTCTTTTATGGAATCAGCATCAAACTTTAGATTTGATAGTGTGTCAGTTGTATATTCTGACACATCATCTACAGTTTCATTATCGTCATTTACTTGCCCATCATTATTTTTCGATTCTAGCATTGATGCACTTAGTTCATCTAGCGTCAGACTTTGCTCAGAGCTAGTTGGGGGTTTAGACGCAAAATCTACTCCATTGTAACTACAGGAACCAAACGGATCACACAGCGGATTTCCGACATCTGCCAAATTGGCAACCTTTCTTACTCTTTCAAGTCCTTCTTTCATAGATGAGACAAGCCTTGCAGTTTCATTCATGTCTCCTGCCATCGAGGCAATTGACTTGCTACTTTCCTCAAATATCTGACCGTATTTTTGCTTTGGTGGTTCTTCGTCAGCTTGTATTGTTGGCTCCTTCTGTGCATCTTGTTGGTCTATGCCTTTTTCTTTTAGTCGACTTGCAAAGTAGCCTGCACCTTTTTTTGGTTCACTAGGACTATGCATACAAGTAAACTAATGAAAAGTGGAATAATACCGCAATGTCGTTCGAAAAGAACAAACTAATTCCTAGTGTTTATTCAATCAACGAGTCTAGTCTTTTTTTATCGCGCACGCTTTTTACAAAAAATAGCGATGTTGCGATTATTCCAACAGCCATAAGTGGTGCTGCGATCTCAGAATATCTGAGGCTTATCATTGGCTGTTCCTGGATAGTCCTTTGGCTTGGGACTTCGGAGATTACTACATTTCCTAATTTGTTTCCACGCTGTTCGACAAACCAAACATTTCCATCCTTATCCGAAGTTACAAACTGTGTAAATGATGTCTTTGTGGGAATGTTTACTTCGACAAATTCATTTCTGGTAGGATCATACACACCTAACTTGTCTACTGTGTGCTGTGCTAGCCAAATGTTACCAAATTTGTCTGACGTCATGCCAAACGGTGCTGCCTGTGGATCAACTACCGGAATCTTTTCAAATGTTTCAAGAAATGGGTTGAACTTGACTATGCTCAAACCTACATGCTCTGATATCCAGATATTTTGCTCTGAATCAACGAACAACGCAAAGGGTTCGCCTAGGAGACCGTCTGGAGCAAACTCTCTAATCTTTCCACTTCTGGGCTCAATTACGCCAATTTTTCCGCCCTGCGCTTCAGCAAACCAAATGTCTCCGTTTGAATCCCGTGCAAGTGCAGCAGGTCCTGACGGATCTGTTGGAATTTCATGTTCCTCGAATTGACCAGTCAGAGGATCGTATTTTAGAAGCATGTTCTGGTCTACAAGTGCAATCCAGACGTTTCCGTCAAGATCTGTTTCCAATGAGATTGGGATTGATTTTGTTGGGAGTGAAATTGTTTGGAATTTTTCTGTAGCTGGATCAAAATATCCTATTTTGGAATCAGGCGTATCAGTAAACCACACCAATCCATCAGAAGCTAATTTGAGAAATACTGTGGTCTTACCTCCTTCAAATGTATATGATTTGAATTGTTTATTTTCTATGGAAAATTTCCACAAGCGAGGTTGTGATGCATCACTAATCCAAATAGTGTCCTTGCCGTCATATGTGGGATAAAGTACTGCCCCAGTTGCGGGTATGTCATATTCGGTTATCTGCATTTTTAGCTCAGATATGTGTGGCTTTACCACTACTGAAAATCTCGTGCTCTCATTTGTATGATCTTTTCTTTTTGCTTCTACGTCAATATCCCAGTTTCCTGAAAAACCAAACGTTGGATTACCTTGGTATTCGTTTTTGTTTTCTGGAACTTTACTTTCTGGAATATCAATCGGTGCAATATTTCTTTGTGGGTTTGAAATCCTTACATTCCAACCAACAACATCTGTTAATGGTTTTCCATCAGAATCGAAAACAGAGATGTCCATTGTATTAGAACCACTTGTGAATGGATCAATGTTGATGTCAAACCTGGCATTTTCAGAAAACCCAGATGTCTGTAAACCATATGTGATTTGTTGCGCTTGTTGAGCTTGACTGGTGGGAAGTGACGAGTTAGTTAACAGTGCAACCAGACCAAGTAGAATCACTCCAAGCACTGCTTCTGTTTTTAATGACTTGCCAAGTTTCCTGTGAACGTTAATCACATTTGATTTGATGTCTCTTTCCGCAGACTTTTGTATTTTGAACTGATTATATCCGCCAAGTGCTGCCATGATAGAAGCTACTCCAATTTTTGCCATTATCAAAAACCCGTAAGAAGACTGACTGAGCAACGTAACATCGTCTTCTAGCAACCACAAAAGTGTCGGCCCTGTAATTACCAATACCCCAAGTGAGATAACTATCATTGATGAAAATCTTGGAATGGCCAATAACGTAATGATCTCTTTCTTGCTGCCGTCCAATTTTGATAAGGCAGGAAGCAAAATAAATCCAAAAAAGATCACACCTCCAATCCAAACCGACGCAATCAGACTGTGCACATAATCAATTACGATTGCAGAAAATTGCTCACTTGCGGTTCCATGACCAATTATTGTTGTCGTGCTGATCAGTATAAGAGACAACCCTAGTAACAAAATCTGTTTTTTGTTTGAGACATTTGATTTGTTTTCTATCAAAAACCAAACTGCAAGCAAAACTACGGTTATTGCCATTCTGATTATCCATACTGAACCAAATGATGTCTGCAATACCGCGGAGGCAGATGTTTGGAGGCGTAATGTTTGCACTACAAGCATCAAAATGTTTGATGCAAAAACCAAAAACAAGCCAATCCCAATAACAGAAGAAAACTTGGCCTGATAGAATTTCTGCAACTCGGAAAGATTTTCCTTTACGATGTTCTTTTTCCGCATTGAGCCCCATATTGCAACAGAAGATATCACGGAGCCAAGCACTACCACCTGTCCTACAAGGCCTGGTAGCCTTGCCCCAGCTTCTGGAAAATATGTTGTTTCCGTTATGTCTCGCGATTTCGGGGGTGGAACAGCTACATCACCAACACCAAAAACAAATGCCTCATCTACTAAGTGTCCGTCAACTTTGGAAAGAACCTTGCTTGTAACAGTATAGATTCCGTCTTTTAGCGGAGGGATATTGACTGCAAGTGTGGATTCACTGCCAACGTATTTTGTGTCCTTGCTGTCTATCTGATTTCCACTACTGTCAAACACTTTGATTGCGCTAAATTCGATTTCTACTGCCTCTGAATACTGGATTACAATCTGATTAATTCCAGCTGAAACACTTGAGGATTGACCAGGATCTGAATTGACAATGAATGGATGTGCGTATGCAAGGGGTACGCTGGAAACTATAATCAAAAATGGAATGATCAGAAATTTTTTCAATTTACTTTTGATAGTGCTTTTGCTAATTTAAACAAATTACCACTTTGGTAGTTCTACCACTCTTGCATAAAGATAATAACATGATTTGGGCTATTGATTATTATGAAAAATCATTTCGCAGTGTTTATCGTATTTATTTTAGGATTTGGCTTTTACTCTGCATATGCGCACACAACAATTACTGCAGAACAATATGATATCGAAGTAGGTTGGAAGGAAGAGCCACCGTTAGTTGGGATTCAAAACGCGATAACCTTTGGATTTAACCAAGACGATGGAAATGGAGTCAAAACCCCTGTAACAAATTCGTTCAAGGACTTGGAGGCTACTGTAAAATCGGGCAGTCTTACAAAAACACTAGAAATTCTCTCTGATGCAAAGCCTGGACAGTATTATGCGAAAATTATCCCAACCAAAACTGGCTCACTCATAATTGAACTTAAAGGAACACTGAACGGCGTACCAGTAAACCAAGAAATCAAAATTGAAGATGTGGAAAGCACTGATATTCTTGCATTTCCTCCCTCAGGTTCATCATCAGGTCAGGATATGGGTGCATTAAAGAGCGCCACGGCATCACTCCAAAAGGATGTCACAGAAATCAAATCGCAAATAGGCAATACTGCGGGTGGGACTGGCATAGATCTTTCCAAGGCGTACGACTTTGGAGTTTTTGGTCTTGCACTTGGAGCAGCGGGCGTAATACTTGCAGTAATCGCAATGGTAAAAAGAAAATAAGAATTCTAAAGTTTTGGAATTACTTTAGATCTTGCAGTGACAGCAACAATGCTTACTATGGCAACTGCCAGAATCATCATGGCGATTTGACCGAACTCAGGTACTACCTGAACTGATATGGTTTCACCCATTGGGCCTGTCCAGCTTGCTTCTTCGCCTGGAAGTCCAAGTCCGAGTATTTTGATTTCTACATCTACTGGACTGTCCGATCTCAATGCGCTTGTTGTAAGGTCAGCTAATCCATCATGTACGTGTTGACCTGATTCAGAAAGAACCTGGTTTCCATCTTGGCTTGCAATGATGTCATAATTGACATGTTCTATTGCATTGCCGTCAGCATCGGTGAATTCTATCTCAAGAGATAATTCTTCGCCCTCTGTTGGCACACCAGAATGAATTCCTACAGTGACTGAACCGTCAGCTGACATTGCCATTGCACGTTCTCCGCCATTCTCAGGTTCATCCCCACCATGAGCTTCTTGCACAATCACTGTGCCTGTCATCCAAGGATGTACTTGGCAGAAATATGGAAATTCTCCAGATTCTTCAAATTTATACGTGAAGCTTTTTCCTGCCATGAAAAGGCCACTGTCAAAGTGTCCGTCTGGTCCATCTTGTCTAATATCACCACTTGTGACAGTATGTGCAGCAGTATCGTCGTTTGACCATGTGATCTCACTACCAACATCAATAGTTACTTCGCTTGGATCGTAACAATTGTTGGTTTCCTCGCATCCTGGGGATGATGATCCCGGAGTAATGCTTACTGTCTCTTTGGCATGGTCAGCAAAAACTGCTGGTGCTACTGTCATTAGGGCAACTAATACAAAGATAGAGCCTATGACTATTGTCTTCATTGGCTTAGTTCTGACACTGACCAATAAAAATCCTTATCCAAATTATCGTCTAAACCGGAATTTATTTTCTAAAATTTCGTATTTTTGATATTATTATGGCTGGCACGACAAAATACATTCCGACATTTAATAGGATTATTCCAATTCCATATCCTAGCATATCTCCTTCAGAGTCTATGTTGACATAATTTAGTATTGATAGCGTAGACAGCATTGGTGTTATCGCCAACTTTACAGTTTCCTTGAAAACTGGACTCTGTCTTTCTAGATCTGCAACTGTGGGACTAAATGAATAATAAAGTGCGTTGAACACACTCATGAAACTTGTTCCAGAACTTGTACTGAACAACACATTGTCTCTTACCTCTCTGAGCAGCTGAACCTGTGGTGCAAGCTCTGACCCGTATGCGGCAGTTGCAATTATGCATGATCCGTCCTCGTCTGAGGCATCGTCAATTACCTCAGTAAAAGTTACCGTTTCTGATGGTATTGGTTGAAATAATATTCCTTCAATATTGACAATTATTTTGTGCTCTCCATTTTCTTTGAACTCTACTGGGATTGTTACCGCGCCTTCCGAAGTATGGGTTAGTGGTATTGGTCCAAAAACTGGAACTCCATCCTTAGTGACTGTTACCTTGTAGTCAATGTGCTCCTGAATGTGATTTGTTTTTGGATTTATGAAATCAATTTTTAATTTTGTCAGATCTCCGAGTACTGGCTTTGCAGGCTCTGTGGATATTGATACAAGCAGTGTTTCTTTATCAGTAAGTGATTGAAACTGATCAGCAAACGCGGGCAATACTAAAACAGGCAACAAAAATAACACAAAGAAATATTTCATCAACCAAAACTATTCACGATTGTATTAATAACTTACTCAAATTCTCACAGTATACAATCCTAACATTATAATGATTGATCATATGCAATAACATAAAATGAGTTTGAATAAATTTTATCTGTTTTTTGGGATACTGTTCATAATTTTACAAACAACGAATTATGCATTTGCACAAAACATGACTAGTACAAAATCCAATATTCAAGACATAACGTATACTGCCAAATTTGTCTGCGGCTCAATTCCAGATGACAGCGGCCCTCTACGACCAGGTCACTATGATACCGCAATTAGCGTACTTAACAAGAAAAACTATGAAATCAATATTTTATGGAACGCCGTGATAAATGACGGACCTACATCAAATGCAATTTTGAAGACTCTTGATGCTGAAAAATCGACTGGTATAACATGTATGAACATCAAAGACATATTTGGAATCGCAACAAAGGAAATTGTTGAGGGATTCGTAATAATAAGGGTTCCAGTTGATTCGCTGCGAGGCTTTGACAATGAGCAAATCATATCTGACTATTCACAAGATGCGCTAAATCTGCTTGACGTACAAGTATTCTATACTGCCAATGCGCTTGCTACACTACCACATGAAGTGGCCCAGGAAAAAATTTCATTCTACATAATCCAAGATTTTACAAACAAAATCCCAAGGGAGTCACTTCGAAAATCACTTGACGTAACATTACCTTCTACGCTAAACGAACTCTCTGACACTGAACAGAAAGTAAAATCTGTGTTAGCTGAAAAATATGATCTTGACAGCAAAGATCTTGAAAAGATTGTAATCCGCATAAAGAGCATATCTGTAGGAGTAGGAGCGTTATTGGACGATCATGCCATATCGTTACATATCGTAAAACCGCAAATCAATTCATAATTTTCAATAGCTCAAATCTGCTTAAAAGTTAAATAACTACAAAATTGTTTCAGTGCATTGAATTCTAAAAGAATACTTGCATCAGTTTTTGCCACATTACTATTATCTCAAGTTTTTTCAATTGCACAATTTAGTGCATACAGGGATGGACTCACACAGGAAAACCTTCCTCCTGCAAACTTTGGAAACAGACAAGCCGCACTTTTCATCAAAATTAGCCCACCAATTCTAACCAAGGATACAGTTGGGGATACATATGTGCAACTTAGACTGTTTGATTCAAAAACAAACGAGTCCGTACAACATACGTCGTATTTCATTTCAGTTTGGAAAGATGACAAGCTTTTGCTGCGAAATCTGTTTCATGCACATTACGGAGAACTAACGCTCAAAATAGTACCAACTAAAGTGGACGTAAATGATGTGGTAATATATGGAGATGAAGTTCCTCAAATCCCAGGCGCGTGGACTGGATTCAATGACAGAGTCGATGTACATGCACCGGTATTGCTTGACTCAGGACTGTACCATTTTGAAATCAAAATCTTTGGAATTGATTACGACCAGAACATATTTGCAGAAAGTAATGTCAAGACATTCAATTCATGGCTTAGCGTTGGTGACATTTCCAACCAAAAAATCACATACGGTGGAAAATCATACGATACCTCAGTAATTTCATATTATGACAAAATAAATAATTTCAAATTTGATGAAACAAAAAAATCCATTTCATTTTCAATGCCATTTAACTGGGATACAAAAAGAATTGGAGACCAACCAATATTCGTACATCAAGAAGTAAGGGTACCAAAGGCATTCAAGGAATTCACTGATACAACTGCATATGATGGCAGGGTAAGTGGCATGCCAACAATAGGGCGCATGCTGATCTTAGATCCTTATTCCATCGAGGGAACATCAATTCTGCACTTTTTGGTAAACAAGGAAGACATTCTTAAAATATCTAAAACGATTCCTGCTGGTACAAAAACAATGGACTTTACAGTAGCACCCATGTCTACAGTAGCAAAAAACGCCTTTGATGTAAAACTTGATTCTGGAGCAACTGCCAAGGTATCATACGACGCTAACCTTGGAGCAGGAGACACAATTCCACTACAGATTTCCTTCTTTGATCCAAACGGCGAACTCTTGAAGTTTGTCAGACACGGATTTAGAATAGAGGACAACTCAGGCAAGGTTTTGATAGAAAATTATGGCGATGATCCGCAAAAACCAGGAATACTCTCTTCAGAGGGAATAGACATTCAAGAGTTCAAGTTTACTTCTCAAGGCAACTACAAATTCACACTTGTTATCTATGATCATGGATTAGACGAACTTACAACATACCAAGGAATTGGAAGTTCTACTTTTATGATAGGCAAGTCAGGTCAAAGCCAACCAATTCCAGACTATCAAATCCCATCTTGGATCAAAAACAACGCAAAGTGGTGGGCAGAAGGAACAATTGGCGACTCGGACTTTGTGCAAGGAATCCAGTATTTGATAAAACAGGGAATAATCAGAGTTTAGTATTTCAGAAAATACACAAACCAGATTTACATTATTATAAGATCTCTTCTTTTCACTAGTTATTCATGCTTCCAATAAGGGACGAAAATCCTAAACCGCCTGGCTTTAAACCAAAAATGACGTATGCTCTTATTGCAGTAAATGTATTAGTGTTCTTCTTTGAGGTAGCATATACTGGCCAGTTCTTTGAATTTAGCAATCAGCGTGCTGCAACACTATTCTATAACTGGGGTGCGGTTCCGGCCTGCATTGCAGGGGAAAGCAGCATTTCGGTAGAATCTATACGAGTGTCCTGCCCTGGCATGTCGCTGTTTGGATTGCTGAGCTCTACCTTTTTGCACGGTGGAATAATGCATCTTGGAGGTAACATGTTGTTTTTGTGGATATTTGGAGACAACATCGAGCTAAAATTTGGTAAAATAAAATATCTTGGAATTTATCTCATGTGGGGAATAGTTGCAGGACTTGTACATGTTGTAGGTGATCTAAACAGCCCAATTCCTGCAGTTGGAGCGTCTGGCGCAATTTCAGGTGTGCTTGGAGCATACCTCATAATGTTTCCAAGGGCCAAAATAATGACACTTGTCATAATGGGATTCTTTACAAGAATGTCGCACATTCCCGCAAAGTGGTTTTTACCGTTCTGGCTTGTCTTTCAAAACCTTCTTCCTCTTTTTGTTGGGGGATTTGGATTTGGTGCTGGTGGCGTAGCGTATCTTGCACACATAGGTGGATTTGTAATAGGACTTGCGACTGGATTTTTGTACAAAAAGATGCATGGATCAGAATTCATGTACGGCACAAGAAACCCGTCAAGATATGGCTGGAAGAGAGACGACTACTAATAGGAATAAATCAAACATCGAAAAAACCAATTCATGCCAATAATTACAGTATCAATGTATCCTGGCAGAACGCAGCAACAAAAAGAAGAATACGCAAAGGCAATTACAAAATCGGCAGTAGAAATTCTGAAAACAAAAGAAAGTCACGTAATTGTAGTCTTTGAAGATAATCCTAAAGAAAACTGGTATATGGCAGGAAGCCAACTTTAGATACCATTCTTTTTATTTTCATTAGTTGTGGTAAATCTATGACAAAAGTAGCTGTGATACAATTCAAAGCATCCACAGACAAAGACCAAAACCTCAAGCGAATTGTTAATTTTATCAACAAGGCCGCAAGTCGTGGCGCAGATCTTTGTGCATTTCCAGAATTTATGATGTTTTATACCACTTCACAACAGTCTCCAAGGGAGCTAGCATCACAAGCAGAAACAATCAATGGAAATTTTGTTAGGACTATTGCGGATGCTGCAAAGAAAAACTCAATTGAAGTCATAGGTACAATATACGAAAAAAGTAAAAAGAAGAACAGGGTGTACGACACATCGTTTCTAGTTGACAAATCTGGAGTGATAAAATCAACATACAGAAAAATTCATCTCTATGACGCACTTGGATTCAAAGAATCAAACAAACTAGAACCAGGATCCAAAATCTCAGTCCCGATAAAGACATCAGTCGGTAAATTAGGCATGCTAATCTGCTACGATCTGAGATTTCCTGAAATGTCGCGTACCTTGGCCTCGTCAGGTTCCGAAGTCTTGGTTGTTCCCTCTGCGTGGGTTAAGGGAATAATGAAAGAAGAACACTGGCTTACAATTAACAAGACACGAGCAATAGAAAATGGATGCTACATTATTGCGCCAGACCAAGTTGGAAACATCTATTGTGGAAGAAGTCTAGTTGTAGATCCGTATGGAAAAATTTTACTTGATATGAAAAAGAAACAAGGAATGGGAATGGTAGAAATTTCTACCCATAAAGTAAAAGAAACAAGAAAAGTACTACCTCTTTTGCAAAACAGAAGAACTGATATCTATTCTGACCTTAAGCTTTAGGTTTTCTGCTGGGGCAATTAATGTTAGAGCACTGCTTTGCCCATTTTTGTTTTCTAGAATATCGAAAAACCACTAATGGCCATGAACATGACTCACACGGAATTTTTGTTGCACGCAACATTGCCTTTTGTAATAACGGTGATGATGCCTTGCAGCCATTATAATAGTTGGAACAACCAATGAAGCGCTTTTTTGTTTTCCTTGATCGTATGACGATCAGCTTCCCAACGTGGCACGACGGGCATTTTACAAGGCCATCCTTTGGTTGGTTTGAACCCAAAATGATGTACTTTTTTTTGCTTGCAGACCATGAAAGGTAGCTATTACTGTCAAAATATTGCATGATCTCGGTTTTAAGCGATGCAATTCGGCGTTTTGTGGGCTTGGTGGTGTTTCGCCGACTTTTTCTTTTTTGAATAGACTTTTCTGTCAAAATCATATTGTTCAATATGTCCACACTAAAAATTGTTGAAGAATTTTTATATGGACTTGGTCAGGGAGTCTTGTGGAAAAGGTTTGTGTTCTTGGTGCTGGAAGCACAAAGTATGGAAAGTTAGACGATAGCATTACCGATATTACTATTCAGGCGTCAGTTGCCGCAATCGAAAGTGCAGGAATTGAACCAAAAGAGATCGACGCCGGCTACATATCAAACGTTTTTGGTGTAGCAGACAAACAAGTTCACCTTGGGCCTGTAATCATGAGCAACTTGGGAATTTCCGAAAAGCCGTCTCTCTCTATAGAGTCTGCATGCGGGAGTGGTTCTGTATCATTTCGAGAAGCATTTGCAAACGTCGCTGCAGGATTTTACGATGCAGTTCTAGTTACCGGAGTAGAAAAAGTAACCCACACTGGCACTGAATGGACTACTACTTACTTTTCATATTGTTCTGATTTCTTTTAT
>DATBQZ010000081.1:0-2256 GCA_036560565.1 Candidatus Nitrosotenuis sp. | reverse complement strand
AAGAAAGAAAAAAGGGAACCAAAGTCTTAGTCGAGACATGTCCGCACTATCTGACGCTATCTTACGAAAAACAATCCGGATACCTGGCAAAAGTGATGCCGCCAATAAGATCTTCATCAGACAAGGAGAAAATCTGGAATGCCATATCACAAAAACAAATCAACACAATTGGAACGGATCATGTTGCAAACCAGTTAAATCTCAAAGTCCAAGATGACGTCTGGTCGTCCTTGGCAGGATTTCCTGGAATTGGCACACTACTTCCAATTTTGTTATCAGAAGGCGTAAACAAAAACAGAATCAACCTTACGCAACTAGTTGATCTTACCAGTACAAACGCTGCAAAAATATTTGGAATGTTTCCTCAAAAGGGATCACTTCAAAAAAATTCAGATGCAGACATAACATTAATCGACCTAAAAAAAGAGCAAAAGGTAAGCGCAGATTTTTTTGGTGCCTTTTCAGATTACATCGTATATGAGGGCTGGAGTCTAAAGGGCTGGCCTCAAACCACTTTGGTTAGAGGAAATCTGGTCACAGAAAACATGCAGGTTATAGGAAAGCCAGGCTATGGGCAACTAGTCAAGCGAAGCCTAGGCTAGAATATCGAATTTTCCGTTTCCTTTTGCCTTGTATATTACGTCTGGTTTTCTGGTAAAGATTCCAACTTCCACTACTCCCGGAATCTGCTTTATTTTTTGGGAGAGCGGTTTTGGAGTCATGATTGTACCAAAATCACAATCATAAATGATATTGCCGTTTTCCGTAATGAATGGATATCCTCTGTCTATTGTTCGAAGGTCTGGTTTGCCGCCAAGTTTTTCAATAAATTTTTTTACAGTGCTTCTTGCAAACGGATGGACTTCGACTGGGACGGTTCTGTTAAGGTGTTTTACAAATTTTGTCGAGTCTGCCATGATTATTACATGCTTTGCAGAAGAAATCAAAATGTTTTCTCGCAGTAATGCACCCCCTCCACCCTTGATTAGATTTCCATGAGAATCGATTTGATCTGCACCGTCAAAGACTGCATCAATTTTGTCGATTTGGTCTGCACTAATTATGTGAATTCCGCCCTGTTCTGCAACAAGCTTGATCTGCAAAGACGTTGGAACTGCCCTTATCGTAAGATTTTTTTCTTTGACGTATTTTCCTAATTCATTTACAAATGCAGTTGCAGCCCTTCCACTACCTAATCCAAGCACCGAGTTGTTCTTTACAAATTTTAACGCATCTTTAGACAATGCCGAAATGGCATCATCAAATGACAATTATTCTACCTCAGCTTGCTCTAATTTTGAGAGTGTCTTCATTATTTCGCGTTTAATGGAATCTAGGTCATCTTCGTCATCTTCAACTTCCTCAGGCTCTGGTATGTTGACAGTTGACTTTTTCTTTCTCTCATCTTCTTTGAATTCAAGCTTTGGTGGCTCTTCTCTTATTTTCTTTTCAATGTCAATTGGCTCAAGTGCTGGCCTTTGCTCTTCTAGTTTTTGCGGAACAGATTCTACAATGATTTCTTGTTTTGGCTCAGGCTGGATTATTTGAGGCTGTGCTATTTCTGACTGAATTTGCGGAGAAACAATCTGCACTGGAATTTCAATTGTAGGTATGATATGTGGAGTAACAGTAAAGTTTCTTGGAATTTCCGTTAGCGTTGTGATCTCTAATCTCTTGGTCGGTTTAGCAAATGATTGGATTAACTCCTCAATTGTCGGTGACGTGATGATCTCCTGTTTTTGAATCACTGGTTTTTCGGCCGGTCTTGTCTCCACCTTGATGATCTCTTCTTTTTTCTGCACTGGTTTTTCTATCTGAACATTTGTAACTGAAATCTTTGACGATATCTCCGTCAGTCTTCTATCCAGTGCGGAAAGCTTTTGATCCATTAGGGTAATCAGGCCATCTCCAATAGGACCCAAATCCGGATACTTGCTTGCCGCTTCTAGTTTTTCAATTTTGGCTAGAACAATTCCGAGCTGGTGCTGATACCTTGAGAGTAGCTTGTCTCGCTGAATTCTTGTTAAATCTGAACTGTCCTGGTATAATCTTGATACTGTTTTTGTCAGAATGTCTTTTTCGATTCGCAGTGTTTCGATTTGACCTTTAATGTGCGCGTTTGCGCCTAGAAGAGAAATTTTGCTTCTTGGGAACTTGCCAATTGTTGCTGCGGTGCATGCACCTGCAATGGAACTAATAACTAGAGCAATTTCTTGCATCTACGCGTACCATTTGATCCAAGAGTACTTGCGAATT
>DATBQZ010000080.1:0-1930 GCA_036560565.1 Candidatus Nitrosotenuis sp. | reverse complement strand
TGGCTCATCCATTAGTAATACCTCTGGTTGGATAGCAAGCGCACGTGCAATACAGAGGCGTTGCTGCTGACCACCTGACAACTCAACTGCAGGCTTTTTGAGATTGTCCTTCACCTCGTCCCAGATGTATGCCATCTTTAGCGAGTCTTCTACTATCTCGTCTAGGATTTTTCTGTCTTTTACGCCGTTTAGGCGAAGCCCTGCTGAAACATTGTCATAAATTGACATCGTGGGGAATGGGTTTGGTTTTTGAAACACCATACCGACTTTGCGTCTATGGTATATTGGGTCCTTGTCCTTTGCATACAGATCCTCCCCGTCTAGTAGAATCTTTCCTTGCACTTTGGCATTTTTTGTCATGTCGTGCATTCTGTTTAGGCAACGCAGAAACGTGGTCTTGCCACATCCTGAGGGACCAATTAGAGATGTTACTGATCTCTCCTTGAATTTCATTGTGACATTCTTGACAGCCTCAACATCATCATAAAATACAGAAACATTTTCTGCTATCATTTTGTATTTTTTTTCACTGATTGAAGAACTGTCCTGCGAAATTTCAACACTGTCTTGTTTGCTGTCCATAACAGTAGTCACTTTTTACTCATACTCCTCAATCTGCTCAGAAACTTACCTTTCTTATTATTTCTTGTAAAATAGTATCTTACAGTAATGTTGATCGCAAGAATTATGATTATCAGTACAAGCGCTGCACCCCACCCCTGCATTTGGGCACTGTCATATGGCAAAAGCGACATGCGCCATATTCTAAGTGGTAATGCATCCATTGGAGCATCTACTCCTGAAAAAAACTGGCTGCTTCCTAGAACCGTCATGATCAATGGCGCAGTTTCGCCGCCAATCCTTGCTACTGCCAGCAAAATACCTGTTATCATCCCGCTTTTTGCCGCAGAAAGAACAATCCTAAAAGTGATCACCCATTTTTTTAATCCAAGTGCAATACCTGCTTCCCTGTACGTTATTGGAACCATTTTCAATGATTCCTCTGTTGTTCTAGCTACGATTGGAAACATTATGAGAGATAATGCAAATGCTCCAGCCCATAACGAAAAGTGCCCAAGTACTAGCACTATTACCAAAAATGCAAATATTCCAAGCACTATTGATGGAAATTCCATAAATACGTCATTGAAAAAGCGAACTGTTCTTCCAAGTCTATTGTGTCCAAATTCGGCAAGAAAAATCCCAGACATCACACCAATTGGCACGCCAATTAGGCTTGACATTCCGATGATGATCAGCGTTCCTTGAATGGCAGGGCCAATCCCACCTTCTCCTGAACCTATTGCTCCAGGTACCTGCGTCAGAAACTCGATCGAAATTGCAGAAATTCCGTTTTTAAAGACCTCGAGTAGAATACTGCCTAACGGAATAACTGCAGCAACAACGCAGCCAAAGACAATTCCCATCATGATTTTGTCTACTACCAGCCTACCGCTGACATTTTGTTTGAAGAGCAATCTGTATTCTGCACGTTTTTGACTTGATGACATCATCATGCGTTGATCGCTCCCTCTCTTACCTTTAACATTCTTGAAACAAGTACGTGTGCAACAACGTTGATGCATATTGCAACCAGCAACAAGATAAGACCAATACCTACTAGTGCTGGAAGATGCAGTGAAGCAGGTGATGCCTCGATGAATTCGTTTGCAATTATGCTTGACATTGTTTGCCCTGCCTGGAACAATGATTGTGGAAAGGCACTAGATCCAGTAGCATTTCCAATTAGCATTGTTACTGCCATTGTCTCGCCTACCGCCCTACCGAGTCCTAAAATTGCAGCACCAATTAGACCTGTTTTTGCATATGGAAACACAGCAAGCCTGAACATTTCCCATTTAGTTGCGCCGAGCATATAGGCTGCCTCCTTTTGCTGTTGGGGAACTGCAATCATTATCTCCCTTGACAC
>DATBQZ010000079.1:0-1529 GCA_036560565.1 Candidatus Nitrosotenuis sp. | reverse complement strand
ACTGAAACGGCGGTGGCGTTTTGGTGAACCAAATAGAATTCAAACTGGGTAGAGTTTACACTTGTTTCGGGTATCGTGAAATTACCTGACGCGCTTGATCCGGTAGCCGGGTCAGCTCCAATTGTTACAGTGATATTTTCCCTTGTATCCTCATCATCAGAGCTTGGGTCAGTTACAACAACCTGCAGGTAGCCCTCGCCGAAAAAGCTTCCACCGAGGGAATCAGCAGAGGTTGTTATCGTGACAGCCTGCGCGGAGGCAGTTCCGATTGATCCTGAAAACATGACAATAGAGGAAAGTGTGCCCGCCACCAGTAGAAATGCCAACCAGACAGACAGTGAATGCCGACCCTTGAGAGTGTCCATGAAGATCTTTCTGCTCGCCACTATTTATCAATGCGTGAAACAATAACTAAAGAGTTCCCGTATCCGCGTATAGAAGAGAATTCCATGAGCCACCTGCAAAAATATCGCAGATATGCTGATAGATCTATGTGGTTCAGCAATTGCGAAAGGATTTATGCAAACAACTGCGAGAACAATCGTCCTTTCTCGGTTGTCCTGTAGGCTATTGCGTCATCTTCATGCCTCAATTCTTCGATCATGCCGGTTCCTATCAGAAATGAAAGATGCTTTTCCAGCTGGTAAAAGTTGATGCCAGCGCCGTACATCAGGTGAGTCTTTCTTATCGGCACATTGGCCGACTGCAGCATCTTTAGCAGGATCTGCACCCTATCCCTTCTTGTACCCTTTTGTGTCGCAGCTTGAAACGGATTAGCTGCTTCGAGAACCGACTTGTTCTCCATGTGCGAGTGAATCTCGGGGCTAAGTCGCTCATGTGGTACGGAAATCTCGTATTCCACACGCGGACGGGAGGTGAGTTCCATTCTTGTTGCCATTCTTTCTCGAGTTACTGAATAACGATTTCGTATTTAAGCAACCAATGTTTTACCTCACGAGTTAAGCTCTTGCGGTGAAACTAAGTTTCGATGGGCGGCACTTGTTAGCTGGATGGCTAAAGAATGCCGGCACTCCGAGCCGATGTCCAGTAGCCTATTTTTTTTCTTTCATCGTCGTCGAGCAACCTGTCATAGTTCTTTGCCAGCCGTTCCAATAAGAGATCAAGCCTATTGCCTTCGCCTCTGACCTGATTCATCTCCTGGACCGTCGACTCGTGTTCCTTGTAGAACTGCTGCCTCCTTACAAGTTTCTCTACTTCTTCAAACAGGTTCCCGACTTCGACCAGTTCCTTTATCTCAGAGTCAAGGATTTCCAGCAGTTTAGCTATCCTTTTTCGGCCTCTTATCACCCATCTCTCCCTTGCAAAATCAAGCGTTACCTGCTTTTTCACGAGACCTATCTTTTTGAGCGTTACAAGATGTTTTTCGATTGTTGGCGCCTTCACTGACAGCTCTTTGGCGAGCGAGGTCACGCCCGACCCGGCTTCCGCGTCAAGAAGGGACCGAAGTATTTCAAGCCTCTTCTTCTGGCCGAGAATCGAAAGTATAAAGTCGATGCCGGGTTCTTGGC
>DATBQZ010000078.1:0-4448 GCA_036560565.1 Candidatus Nitrosotenuis sp. | reverse complement strand
GTCTTCAGAGAGTCTCTTCATTTTGATCATCGACTTGTACACTAGCGTTTCTACAAATGATGGATAGATTGCTGCAAACTTTTCCTTCATAGAGTCACGATTTTTTATGTAGTAATCTGCAAGAGGCTCATACACGAACTTGCCAATTTTTTCAATTTTTGATATTTCAAATCCTGCGCATTTGATCTGATCTTCTACAAGTTCGGATGGATAATGCTGCGAAGTCCACGTGACATTTAAGATTCCAAGCTTTGAGAACATGCCTTTTTTGCTATTCACTACTGGGATGGCCATGACAAAATTCCCGTCTGGTTTTAGTATCCTCTTTGTCTCCCCAAGAAATCTTTTCAGGGGGTAAAAATGCTGGGCAGATTCAAGTGCCACTATTCTGTCAAACGATCTATCTGAAAACGGAATGACGATGGAAGTGGAGTTTACCAGGTAAAGTTTTTCCTTGGGGACAGGAATGTTGATCTGCGTGCGGTTGATGTTGAGGCAGAAAATTTCTAGTCCCTCAAACTGCTGCTTCCACCTTAACGCAGGCGAACAAAAGCCGCAACCGACATCTAGGACATTTGTTGCAGTTGCAAACTCTGAGAGTTCTGAAACTAGATCGCATAGGCGTTCCTGGGCTTGGTGTGGGTGCATGATTCCTTTGTCCCACAGGCCAAAATTGAGCATGTCTGCCCCGCTTCCAAGCTGCATCAAGGGGGCAAGCTTGTCATAAATTCTGATGATGTCTTTTTCGCTTTTTCGAAAATTCCACAGGATTATTTCAAGGGGGTTGATTCGGATCATCTAGTCTACACTAATCCACACATATGATAAAGGTGAGCCAATGAAGGGATTTGAACCCTCGACCATCTGATTACAAATCAGATGCTCTGCCAGGCTGAGCTACATTGGCGTGATTTTTTAAGAAAAGCGAGTAGTTTAAAATGTTATCAGATTCCGGTTTTTGCCAATCTTTAATAGTGCCACATCCAAAACTCGGTAAATGAAGTACATCCTGCCAAAGAAGCTCAAGGTTTTGATGGTGCTGTTCTTTGGATCAGGCGCTTGGGGAATAGTGTATAGTCTTTTCATTCATCCTATGCTGTACCTTACTATTTTCGGCGTAATCAATTTGTCACTTGGGGCATTGTGCGGTTATCTGTTTCTGACCCAGGAACCACGATCAGCTGACAAGGGTAAGAAATAGCGCAGCTACTACAAGTATGTTTGTCGTAAAATGCATCGTGTATGAGTGATTGATTCCTTTTTTGTCATAAACATACTTGAACAAAAATCCGATTGGTATCAGAAGGAGTGCCATGTGAACCTTTATTCCCATCGCAATGTGGGTAAACGCCCACACTAGGACCATCTTCTTTGATTTTCTAAAGTAAAGTTCCTCGGCGTAATTGATGTGGATGAACATGTAGATCAAAATCGGTACAAACGGAATCACTCCCCAAAACCCCTCCTTTGCAAACGGGCCAAATGCGATGTTGTAACCAAGCCAGCTCCAATTCAAAATGGGAATTTTTTCTACAGTGGGATATGCAAATACAAAATATGCAATCATTATGCCGACTGGAATTGGCGCATAAATCATTGATTTTGCGCCCTTTACTAGGTCTCGCATCCTCTGCTTTGTCTCTTTGATTAGGATGAGCGAAGTAGCAACTGTAAAAATATAGTATGCGATAACAAACCCTTCCGAGTGGATTATACTATCTAGCGTAAAGAGGAACTGCACAAACTCCGATGGGCAGTGGTTAAATAATAATATGACATATTTTTCTTATGCATGAAGGAGACGTAGCACCTGACTTTGAGCTTGTGGCAAACAACGGGGAAAAAATCCGGCTGTCGTCTTTTAAAGACAAAAAAAATGTCGTTCTATGCTTTTATCCAAAAAACCATCTTTTCATGTGTCCCTCAAAAAAGATCTTCCAGATGGCACAAAGCGTCATCTCTGCTTATGATGATATCCTAAAGACCGACTCTGCCCTATTTGCAATATCTGTTGATACTGTAGATGATCAGGCCGCCTTTGTTGCACAGTATATGATCCCGTACTTGCATCTTAGCGATACCTCAAAAGATGTCTGCAAGAAATATGCTGGGCTGAATCTGGCCGGACTTGCCAAGCGTTCTACATTCATTGTCGGCAAAAACGGGATGGTTCGAAAAGTTTTTCGTGACATTGATGTTGAATCGCATGGCAAACAAATAGCGCAGGCACTGTCCGAACTGAATGGTTAAACTATAAATAATAAAAAACAATTCCAAAAAATCACTTGCTTGATTTAGTTGCAAAAAAATTATTCCTCACAAAGGGGAAAGGAGTCCATGAAGACAGGCTTACCAGTTTTGAGTATGCCCTGCGAGATGCTGGAATTTCAGGTACCAACATTGTTCTGATTTCAAGCATATTTCCGCCAGGGGCAAAACTGGTCTCAAAAAAAGAGGGACTGAACCTCATAAAGCCAGGCCAAGTGTTATTTACGATTTATTCGCGAAACCAGACAGACGAGCCGCACCGACTGATTTCTGCATCAGTTGGAATTGCGCAGCCGTCTGATAAAAAAAGATACGGATATCTTTCAGAATACGAGGCATTTGGGCAAAACGAAAAGAAGGCAGGCGATTATGCCGAAGATATCGCGGCACAAATGCTAGCCTCTTCACTTGGAATTCAATTCGACATTGACAAAAGCTGGGACGAAAAAAGGCAGCAGTGGAAAATCTCTGGACAAATCTACAAGTCGATGAACGTCACACAAACCGCTATCGGTGATGCAAAGGGAAGGTGGACTACTGTCTTTGCAGCGGCGGTACTTATTCTCTAGTTCTTTCTATATTGTATTTTTATCACTGGTATGATCTTGATGATATGCAACTGGCAACGAAAATAAAATCAAACAAAAATGAACAAATGACTTTGCTCTACTCTATGAAACTGCCTGGCACTCTGAATTTAGTGTTCTGAAAATAATACAAATCCCCAAATGGATTTAATTTTGATATGAATGGCAAGTCTCTTACCTCTTCTTTGAACATAAAGACATAGCCGTCTCTGGTTACTTTGTCTAGCGCGTTTTGAAATTCCTCAAAGTTTCCGACTTTTTTTACCAGTATTGCAATTGTATCTGTTTTTCTGAAAATCGGATTATCTGATTTAAATATTCCACTAGTTGATGCAGCTTCTTCTCTTAGGGCATGCATCTTGTCTTCGGTAAAATCTGCAGTAGCCTTTCCTGCCTTTTTTGCCCTAGCTTTAATCTTAGAAACTATGTTCATATGCTCGCAATAAGAGCGTGTCTGCGGCTTAATAATCTTCTGAATGTGTTGACATAAAATGCTCTCAATCTTATGAAATTAAGAAAGCACAAATGGATTGGAGAGAGAAAAAATTTTGTTGAATCTAAAATTAAAGATTGCAGGTTTCTTTAGCTTATCTTGCCTCAATGATTTCAAAGGCTAGCTCACAAATTAGTCCATCATACTGACAGACCTGTCCATAAAACTAACACAAATGTAAGCGCGGCTTAATAGCGTTGCCGACAGTAAATATTCATGATGACTGCGAATACGAAAAAGGTGCGTGTTATTAGTATCGGGATTATTGCTATAGCTGTAGTTATAATCGCAATCGTGGCTGTTTCTACTGTCCCACAAATCGCTCAGGTCGTAATTCCTTTTGTGACCGTAAGCGGTAGTGTTTCAACTGTGGGATTTACTGCATCACCATTGACCGTAGATTTTACATCCGAGACCGGTTCTGTCAATTCTGCAACCGTTAATGAGGATGGAAATTATTCAATAACATTGGCAAATCAGCATTCCTATTCCGCGACTGTCCATTATACAGCAGTAGGTGGATTAACGGGTGGTACATGCGATGCAGGTAAACTTGATATCTATACAAGCTCACCATTGATGAATAGAAATCTCTCCTGTTAAGAGATTCAACTCATTTTTTACACAATCAAAGCGTTCCTGAGAAACGGAAATCAGATGCTAATTTACCAGTTTAGATCGAATCCTCAAAACTGTGTCATGGAAAGTCAATGTTTATGCTGTGTTTTTCTTTACCCTGAATCCCTTTAGGTAGTATATTGCGGCGCCTGCAGCTACTGCACCGATTCCAATGAGAACGTACATTTCGGTTATCCCAGGCATTGTGTCTCCAACCAATTTGTCTTTCTCACCAAGTGTTATGATGAGGTCTTGCCGTTTTGCCGAAAATTCATCCCCAAAAAGATACATTGCTTCTATCTTACTTCCTGATTTGGAATTAAAAAACCACCCGCTCTTGGTAACGTCTGCTGGAAGAACTACTACGTGTATTAGTGAATTAAGCGGAAAAAATCCGCCTGCAAAATAATTGGATTTTTTGATTTCATTCACTTTGAAAAGTTTTAGCGTGTCTATTTCCTTTGTCTCTTTTGCAGTGTCTG
>DATBQZ010000077.1:0-3175 GCA_036560565.1 Candidatus Nitrosotenuis sp. | reverse complement strand
CTCTGACACCTTTGATGCTGTTCCATATGGCAAATCGGTTACTATACCATCAAAACTGTCCTTGATTTGTAGCATGTAGTCATAGTTTTGATTTATGACTTTGGATTTGAAATTATTCTCCTTTAGATTATTCTTTGATATCTTACACATTTTCTCATCAAAATCAATTCCAATTGATTTTAGTCCCATGGATTCTGCCTCCAAAAGCGTGCTTCCGGTACCGCAAAAGGGATCACACACAATTTCGTCATCATTTAATCTTGCCAAGTTAATCATTGCACGAGTCAACTTCCAATCCAATTCATGATGGAATTTTGTTAGTTTTTTCGGTCGCTCTTGCGGTTTGAATCTTGTTGCAAACCCAAAGAAATTTTCAGTATCTGTGAATATTAGATAAATGGTAACATCTGGGTCTTCCAAGGAAACCTCTGCGTTGCAAAATGTTACAACCATGTTTCCTAATGATCGCTCTATTTCTGGAATGTCAATTATTTTTTGTGAAAGATTGATTGCCCTACACATAAACGATTTCGCACCAAAGAGAAGGGTATAGTTTTTCTCATCAAGAAACACACCAGACATTTTCCGCTCTATCTGACCCGCAATTTTTACAAATGTGGCACGACTTGCTATTTTTTCCCAGGGGGTCTTTGATTGTACGATGACAAGATTTGAAATTGACCTGACTTTGCAGAACCTATCGTACATTTTTGCAATAGTTAGTACCTCATCTACTGCAAGATCAGGATATTCTTTTGATACAATGAAAAAGCTTTCCGGCATTCTAAATTGCCTTTGCTATGATTCCTGATACATCAACTACGGATGTATTTCCTGGAATTGTGTTTGTGGAAATTATACCAGAGATACCTGCCTTTCTTATCTTTTTTTCTGCGTTATCAATTAGTAAAGCATGTGTACACGCAACATAGACTCTTCTACACTTTTGCTTTCTAAGAAATGCTGTTGCCTTTACTATGCTACCACCCGTGCTAATCATATCATCAACTAGAACCAAGTCTCTCCCTTTTACTCCGTCCAAATTCAAAGTCATGATCTCTACTTTGCCAGTCTTTCGGTCCCGTTGTTTTTTGAGTGCAATAAAATCAGTTCCATACAACTTTGCAAATTCTTCTGCACGAGTAGCTCCTCCAAGGTCAGGCGATACCACAAGTGGATCCTTCAGCTTTAGCTTTTTGAAATGATTTACAAGCTCCTGTACTGCAGAAACGTTTTTGACTGGAATATCAAAGTGCTTCAGACCCATCTTACTGTGGATGTCGACAACTATCACTTTTGATGCACCTGCTGCCTTGAGTAATTTAGCTATGACTGAAAGTGTTACTACCTCACCTGGAAGAAACTCTCTGTCCTGTCTTGCATACCCCAAGTATGGTATGACTGAGACTATATCTGATGAAAACTGTCTTGCTTTTGAGATTAAAGATAGTGTCTGGATTAGATTGGAGTCAACTGGCGGATATGTCGAATTCACAATAATGATTTTGCCTTTCTTTGGTTTGGCGTTTACTGTGATTTTACTTTCCCCATCTGGGAAAATTCTAAGATCCGATGAAATAAAGCTAGCCTTTAGTTTTTTAGCTAGTTTTTGTGCCAAGTCTTCTGACGCTTTTCCCCCAATTACTGTAACTGACAACAAATCAACGAACTAAGGGGGACTCTTAAATTTTCATAATAGACTTGAAGGTGTCAGTCTTTTGACAATAGTTATTCTAATCTACTGTGAAATATCCAAGTAAATATGGGCCTAGAACAAATATTCATTAGCATAGTAATTCTACTTGCTGGAGCAAGGCTTCTAGGCGAACTATTCCGCAGAATAAAACAGCCTGCACTAGTTGGGGAGCTACTTGCAGGAATAATACTTGGGCCAACCTTGTTTGGAATTATCAAACCAAATGAAAGCCTTGAACTATTATCAACAATTGCCATATTCTTTGTGATGTTGCTGATTGGCCTTGAGATGGATCTCAGGGAAATCCGGAAAGCAGGAAAATCCGCATTTATCATATCTGTAATAGCATTAATTATTCCATTTTTTGTAGGGTATACAATATCCAATTTCTTTGGTTTATCAATGATTCAATCTCTTTTCATTGCATTACTGTTGTCAGTAACATCGGTTCCAGTCAGTGCAATAATTTTGATGGAGCTTGGGCTACTAAAGACCAAAATTGGTACAACCATAATGTCCGCAGCTGTTATTGATGATATAATCTCACTCGTAATTCTTGCAGTGATTTTGCAATTACACTCAACGGAAGGAACTGCATTTAATTTTGCTGATCTTGGAATCTCTACATTACAGATAACTGGATATCTTGTAGGGATTGCCTTTCTTGCCTATGCAATTCACAAAATCAGTCGTTGGTTTCCACATAGACTGGAATCCTTCTTTGCAAGAACAAAAACAAGGGAGGGCATATTTGGAATTCTGATAATTGTCGCAATAACGTTATCCATAATAGCGCAGTATGCTGGCCTACATTTTATCATAGGAACTTTCTTTGCAGGATTAATTTTCAGTGATAAACTGCTTGGTAAAAAGGAAGCAGATCATGCTTATGGTATAGTGTCTGGAATGACGTTCGGTTTCTTCGCTCCATTGTTCTTTGCCATAATTGGCATGAAATTTAGCGGACAAGCGATGGAAAACGCCATTCCGCTTTTGGTGGTATTGGTGGTACTGGGAATACTTGGAAAAATGCTTGGCGGATATATTGGTTCTAAAATATGTGGATTTTCCAAAAATGAAAGTCTTGTCGTCGCCTCATTGTTGAATGGGAGAGGAACCGTAGGATTAGCAATCACCTCACTGGCATTTTCAATTGGTATTTTAAATATTACCTTGTTTTCTGTTTCTGTTGCAATTTGTTTTATTACAACAATATTGACTCCGATTATTGCAAGACCGTTATTACATAAGATTGCTGCAACAATGACAGAATAAACTAGGGTACATCTGAGGAGACAAACATTTTTGCTCCTAATTACGAATAATCGTACTGATCATTTCTATGAATGAAAGCTACGCCTTAATTATATACAAAAATATCGTTTACTCCATTATGACAACAACAGCTTGGAAATGTTACAGATGCGATCTGACATTCAAGCAAATAACACACGCAAACCTGCACAAGGATATCTGCAA
>DATBQZ010000076.1:0-3246 GCA_036560565.1 Candidatus Nitrosotenuis sp. | reverse complement strand
ATATAACGCAATGGAATCTAGATGAACACAACAGATGCAAGTTTTGCTCAAAGCAAATTCCAATCATCGGACCGCTTGACAAAAAATACAAAAGAAACAGATTCCAGTTTGTGACCTAAAACGCGACTGCGCGGACAGGAGAGCCTGTTGCACCATAAATCTTTAGCGGCAATGCGATAATTCCAAAGTGTATCTTTTTGATTTTATCAAGGTTGCATAGATTCTCTAAAATCAAAACATCTGATTTTAGCAGTATTTTGTGAGCTGAAAAAGACGTATCTGAACCAATGTCAATACTTGGCGAATCGATCCCAACAAGGCTGATTTTCTTTGAAGATAGGTATCTTGCGGCAGATTCTGACAGGCCTGGGTTTTTCTCAAAAAAGTCTTTTCTTTCCAAGTTTTCATTCCATCCAGTGTGGAAAACGACTGCAGATTTTGGAGGAATTGAACCGTACTTGCTTTCAAACTGGACGATGTCATTTTTTGTGATTTTATAGTTTGGTATTCCCTTGACTCTGATCAGAATGGCGTTGCACACAAACCTCTCAGGATCAATCTGGTGAATCTTTTTACCATTTTTTATAAAATGATACGGCGCATCAACGTGGGTTCCAGTATGAGTGCTCAAAAAAAGCATCTCTAGATTGTACTTTTCTTTTTTGATTTCGGTCCACGGGATAAAATGAGGTTTTGGTGATCCTGGAAAACTGGGGATGTCTTGTGAAATGGTTAGCGTGAGGTCTACTGGTTTCACAAAAAATCTAGATCCCAAGTTCTATTTGACAATGATCAAAGATATTAAATAACACCCATCCAAAATACTTCTACGTTGCCAACCGCATTCATACTTTTGAACTCTGATCTGGGTTCTGACCAAGAAATCATCGTGAAGCTAAAGGAGATTCTCGCAGTCGAAAAAGGCATCAAGTTTGACGTTCAAGGAGTCTATGGAATTTACGATATTGTAGTCAAAATAGAAGCAGACAACCCAGACCACCTAAGAAGCATCATTACAAACAAGATTCGAAAGATCGAAAAGGTCCAGTCTACTCTTACCATGATGGTAATAGAAGAACAAGAAGGCCTATAGCTTCTTTATTGCGTCAACCGTTTTTAGAATATCAGTCTCTGTGTTAAAAAAGTGGGGTGCCGCACGCACGATTTTTACATCTGATATTTCTCTTACTGCCAAGATAATGCCGCGTTTTTCCAGATGCTCTACTATATCTTGCGGTGATTTTTTGCCTACGGAAAACGACACAATACTGGTTCTTCTTTCCTGATCTTCTGGACCATACAGAGTTACATCTGGAATCTTTGCAATTTCATCTCTGAACAAGTTTGCAAGGCCGATGATTTTTTTCCTGATGCTGTCCAGTCCTAAATGCAACAAATACGAAACAGATGTTTCAAGTCCGACAATTGCAGAATAATTTCTAAATCCAGACTGAAATTTATCAGGGATGTCCTTGTATGCTATTTTGTCATTGTCGTATATCATTGCCGATTCTCCACCTATTTGTGTCGGCTCTAGCAAATCGGCGGAGTCTTTTTTACAATAAAATATCCCGATACCCATTGGGCCGCAGAGCCACTTGTAACCATTAAAGGCCATAAAGTTGCATTTTGTCTTGCTAAAGTCATAGTCACCAATGCAGCCAACTGTTTGGGCAGCATCTAAAAAATATGGAATATTTTTCTCTTCTAGAATCTTACCTATCTGCTCGACTGGCATAATTGCACCCGTATTGTACAGTGCATGGCTTAGTGAAACTAGTCTTGTGTTTTCGTCTAGCAGTTTTTCAAATTCAGAAATCTCGAAAAACCCATTTGTGTCATTAGGTACACTGCGTAATTCAACTGATTTGGCAAGGCGTAACCACGGATAATAATTGGAGTGGTGCTCGTGTGTGGTGCCTCTAATTACGATATTGGAATTTTTTGGAAAAGACAATCCACCTGCAACCGTATTGATACCTTCTGTGGTACTCTGGGTTAGGATAACTTCTTCTGGCCTGCATCGTATCAGCTTGGACATGGT
Organism: Candidatus Nitrosotenuis sp.; assembly: GCA_036560565.1. Taxonomy (GTDB): domain Archaea; phylum Thermoproteota; class Nitrososphaeria; order Nitrososphaerales; family Nitrosopumilaceae; genus Nitrosotenuis. The sequence goes on along the minus strand of DATBQZ010000076.1, from coordinate 1,202 downwards.
TTGCCTTAGCTGATTGTATCTTTCTGCAAGTTTGATTCCAAAATCCATCGAATCTGGCCCCGATTCGTTGTACTGTATGATAAAATCAGTCATGGCCTTGATGCTTTTTAGGGGAATCAAAGACGAAGATGCATTATTCAGATAGATCTTGTCTGAGCTGATAAACGCACCATATGTATCCAGATCGAAATTCATTATTATATCTCACAGGAAACTATCTGTTGTTGGATAAAAATCATCAGGCAGAAACCATAAAAAATATTCAAAAGATGATTTTTTCTGAAAGCCTAAACTCCATATCGTTTGATGACGCAATAACAAAGTCGTATTTTTTTCACAAATTGATTTCTACAATGGCTGTTCCGACAGTTTACCTTGATTTTGATCTGTTGTACAGCGGATATGTTGCGGCAAACATCTTGCCACAGTCTGATGATATTCAATTGTACCAGCCAACAGAACAAACATGGAGCAAATTGCTTGTGCAAATACTGGATGAAATATCAAAAGAACAGCATATCGTAATAATTGATTCGCTAAACGGGTTCTACAACATATTTACGAACGAAAAAGATGCGGGCAGGCTGATTAACAGCTTTATCATGCTTCTAGTCAGCATAGGACAAAAAACAAAATCTGTTGTTTTGATTGGGAGCCTTGCAAAATTCAAAAAAGACGAGGGCTGGGTTTTGTTAGCTATTGGACGGCATGTAATTGAAATCAATAAAATGAATCGACTGGTTTTGCAAAAGCAGGACTCGGAGCTTTATCTTACATTATTTGATCAGAACAACTCAAAAAAATCCACCCTGAAATTATCCGATCTCGATTTGTTTTAGGATGTAATTTTCAAAAATCAAAAATTAGCGATCAGAATTTTATAACAGCGTTAAAAATTGCCTAACGCCGTTATAATTCGAACTTTTTAGGGAAATTATATTAAGATCTAAAATCAAGTTAATTTGAAATAAAATGCCAGTAGCAATTTTACCAGACATTGGTGAACAAATGTGCATCGGATGCGCACTATGCGTTGAAATCTGCACAACCTTGGGACCAGATGTACTCAGAGTAAAACCAGTCGAAGGCTGGAAAAGAGGAAAGGCATTTGTCTTTTACCCAGAAAGATGCATCTCCGATGGAGCATGCATTGGAGTTTGCCCAACAAAAGCAATCTTCTGGATGAGACCAATGGACTTCAC
>DATBQZ010000075.1:0-3403 GCA_036560565.1 Candidatus Nitrosotenuis sp. | reverse complement strand
GCTAGAAGAACCACTCTCTTATCCAAGAATAAGCGTACTAGTGCCTGCGTATAATGAAGAAAAAGTCATTCGAACCACAATAGAGTCGCTTCTCTCAACAGATTATCCTGACAAGGAAATCATAGTGATTGATGATGGCAGCAAAGACCAAACATTGGAAATTGCGTCTCGCTACAAAGACAAAGTCAAAGTAATACACAAAGAAAATGGGGGAAAGGCGTCTGCACTAAATGCCGGGCTGTTGTACTCGACAGGCTCCATAATTACAATATTAGATGCAGATACCATAATCGGTCACACCGCACTAAAACACATCGCAAAATCCTTCTCAAACGAAAATATCGCAGCCGTTGCAGGCAATATCAAAATACGAAACAGGATTAACTGCCTTACCTGGTGCCAAGCATTAGAGTATTTGTCTGGCATACAAATCATGAGGCGAGGTCTTGACTACTTTGGTGCAATCACTATCGTTCCAGGGGCTCTTGGCGCATTTAAGAAAAAAAAACTCGAAGAAGCTGGAGCATACCACAATGACACGCTAGTTGAGGATTTCGATGCTACCATGAAAGTACTAAGATCTGGAATGATCATAAGCGGAAGTAATATGGCAACTGCGTATACACAGGCACCGCAGAAATTACATGATTTCTACAAGCAACGGAAAAGATGGTACCGTGGAAACCTTCAGGTACTGAGACGCCATTCTGACATCTTGCTTAATCCTAGATTTGGCTATCTACACAAGTTTTCGTACCCACTAATGGCAATTCACATGCTTGTGAATCCTGCCGCAAGCTTGCTGGTTTTGGTTTTTGCAGTTTACCAATTATTTCTTGGTAACTATTCTTACGTGGCATTCATTCTTGGGATGTTCATAGTACTGCAGTACCTGCTTTCGGCAATGGCAGTTAGGATGGACAAGGATGATAAAAAAATGATACTTTATTCTGTGTTTTTGGTAATTGGGTACAAGCAACTAATTGATATTTTACAGCTAAAGGCAGTACTTGAGGAATTCGTTGGACTAAAAGCAAAATGGACTAGCGCGCAAAGAGTGCAACAATAACTGGTCTATTTGATCTCATTAAATCCGACTGCGAGCACTCTACTATTTTCTTGGGGTGGCAGCTTGGTTATTTTAAATGCCGCCTCTCGTGCCTTGATCCCATAGCCCGTAAATACGTCGATGTGCTTGTCGTCCCATTCTCCAATGTCAGTTGCCCAATACGTCTTGGTATTCCAAGGTGAGGGAATGTCTGGAATGCGGAGTAATGTTCCGTGTGAAATTACGCCTTCTTTCATGTCAGTCTTGCCCGCAGTTACTGCGACCATTATTACCTGTTCATTGAGCGAACTTGTGGATATAGGCAAACAAACTCCTGAAAATGTCATCGCGCACTTTCCATAATGATAGAATCTAGTCTTTTCCCCGTTTGGAGAAATAAAGTCATATCTCCAGCTTTGCAGTATTTTGCTTTCATTTGTCTTTCCTGAGCCCTGGATTGCTATCTCTTTGAGAAACGTTGATCTGAATTGCTTTAGGTAGTATGTTGAGTTGTTCTCTGAATAGTCAAAAGAACCGTTTTTCTTTACGCCTTGCACGTATGCTAAAACCAAGGGATCCTTTAGATAGTCTTTTTCTAGCGGCAGAAAATATCCTGTAATTTTCCAGCCTGGGGAGCCGGGGTGGCATTTTTGTTTTATTGGATCTCGAATCTCTCCACTGGGGCATGATTTTCCTTTTACCTCGGAACATAATTTGTCACCGCAAATTTTTTTGGACGGTGCGGCATCCGCAGTTTGCATTAAAACCGGAATCAGTGATGCAAAAATACTAAACAGTATGATGCCAAATATGACCTGCCTCATCTGCTTACTTTGGCTCTAACGTATAAAAGCCTGATTCATCTATTATCAGCGTTCTTTATCTGGGCTGTTTTGATTTTATCGATTAATCACACATGATCTTTTAGATAATGGTTATAAAATTAGGAAAATATAGCATTAACTGATATCATGTTTAAAACTAGCATAATTTTTTTGGCAATATCATTTTTAATTTTTGTTCCGGCAATATCATATCAACAAAATACTGGCTCAGTTGAAGTGACCATAAAAAACGAAAATGGCGACAGAGTGACGCCTGACCTCTTATCAGTAAAAGTGTATCAGGATTTTGCAAGTGTACCGTTCAAAGAGATCACGTCGATTACAGATAATCCTCTTACTGTAGGCTCGTTACCATTAGGGCATCGGTACAAGTTTGAAGTATACATGAATAGTATGTACGGAGACGTGGCGTTTGTTGATCTACAAAAAAGTCAGGACAAAGTCGAGATAATAATAAAAAACCCTGGCGGCATACGACTTTCTGTATTTTATAACGATGGCGAGACTCCGCTCACAAATGCGGATGTTTGGATAAAGTCCTTCGATGGTAAATCTTGGGGGTATTCCATAACCGACGAAAATGGCAGGACCGTCAGAATGTGGTTATATCCTACAATAAAAGACACAGATTACTATTATGCCGAAATTGCCTTGGGGCCTGATCTGAAATATGTCCAGACGCCAGTAAAATTACTGCCAAACGTTGCCCAGGAACTCCAAGTTGTAACAAAATGGCCTACGATAGTGGATAAACTAATCACCGTTGAGGTGTACAACACGACAAATACAAAGGCTGCAAAGTCTGATGGAGAGTTTGTTGCGCAGTTGTATGATGGCAAGAAAAACAAACTGGCCGATTCCCAAGTGTCAGATAAGGGTCTTGCTGGATTTGCAAAACTAAAAGTCGGCACATATGCACTACACATAAAATCAAAATCTCCTGATGGTCAGCTAACGACCGTAGCCTCCAAGAAAATCACAATATCTGGTCCTGAAAGCGTTTTCAAAATTTATCTGCATAATCCTGAGCTGAACTCCGAATACCTGAATTGCAACTGTGTTGCGTTTCGTCTAGATGACATTCAGGATTATTTTCTAAATGGCGCTCAAATTGACATTATGAATGTGTTCGTACAAAAACAATCTAGTCTTACAATCGGAATAATAGCAAATGTGTTTGGTGATGATCCCAAACTGGTGCCTCTTGTTAAGACCATGTTAGCCGATGAAAGCTTTGATCTGGAAGTAGCAAACCACAGCTGGACACATCGGATAATGACTTCCCTGACAAAGGATCAGCAGGCAGACGACTTTGCAAAGTCGAACAAAAAAATTCATGATTTACTTGGGGTTACTCCGACTACGTTTGTTCCGCCTGAAAACCTATACAACGATGATACAATTGCCATACTAAAACAAAGTAATTTCACACAAATCAGCTCACACACATCAACTTCCAAATCTCCACTGTTCCAAAAATCAAGCCTTTACTACTTCCCAGCTGCCACAC
>DATBQZ010000074.1:0-3619 GCA_036560565.1 Candidatus Nitrosotenuis sp. | reverse complement strand
CCAGGTCAGTTTTCATTTAACGTTGCAGATGGAAGATGCTTTGCTTGTGAGGGAGACGGTGTCAAAAAAATAGAAATGCAGTTTCTCTCAGACGTTTATGTCAGGTGTGACGAATGCAAGGGAAAGCGCTATAATTCTGAGACACTCTCAGTTTTGTACAAGGGCAAAAACGTGTCAGACGTTTTGGACATGACAGTTGAGGAGGCACTGTCGTTTTTTGAAAACATACCTTCGATTAGGCGTATTTTGCAGACAATTTACGATGTTGGGCTTGGCTATATCAAACTAGGACAGTCCTCAACTACACTTTCAGGCGGAGAAGCACAAAGGGTAAAGCTCGCATCAGAGCTTGCAAAAAGGGGAACTGGTCAGACAATGTACATTTTAGACGAGCCTACAACCGGGCTTCACTTTGCGGACGTTCAAAAACTCCTCGATGTCCTAAACAGGCTAGTGAATCTTGGAAATACGGTAGTTGTAATAGAGCACAACATGGATGTCATAAAGAATTCTGATTGGATAATTGATTTGGGACCAGAAGGCGGAGACAAAGGAGGGCAAATAGTAGCTGCTGGAACACCAGCACAGGTTGCAAGCAATCCAAAAAGCTACACAGGGCAGTACCTAAAGAAGATCCTAGTAAATTGACATTTAATATCAAAAAGATAACCATTCCGTCACATCCTGGAATTTACCTGATGAAGGACTCTAGCGGGAAGATAATCTATATTGGAAAGGCAAAAAATCTAAAAAACAGGGTCCGCTCTTATTTTGTAAAAAACCAAAACTACAAGACACAAAAACTAGTTGAAAAGATTTCAGATATCGAGTTTGTGTTAACGGATAACGAGGTTGAAGCGTTCTTGCTGGAATCAAACATGATAAAACAATACCGTCCCGTTTACAACATTGAACTCAAAGACCAGCAAAGATACACCTACCTAAGAGTGACAAACGAAAAATATCCACGGCTGCTAGTTGCACGAAGAACGCGTGGAGGAAAATTCCTCGGAGACGGAAAAATTTTTGGCCCGTTCACACAGGGCAGCTCAAAACTACTAACAATTGGCACTCTTCGAAAGACATTTCAGATTCGCATCTGCAAGAGACTTCCAAAAAAGGCATGCCTTGAGTACCACTTGGGAAATTGCGAGGCCCCGTGCGAGTTCAAAGAGGCACAAGACAGATATGAAAAACACGTATCAAACTTGGAATCAGTCCTGAAAGGGCGCGACCCACAGTTGTTTATTAAAAAACTAGAATCCGAAATGAAAGACGCCTCAGAACGTCTGCAGTTTGAGCGTGCAAGAGAGATACGAGACACGCTTCAGAGGCTTGGAAGCCTTGGAACTAGGCAAAAAATGGAAAATGTGAGAGATTCAGATGAGGAATATTTTGGAACCAGAACAATAGAGCAAAGTGTCCTAGTTATGACATTTAGAAAGACTAACGGCGTTATTCGCGACAGCAACAAGTTTTCCTTTGACCTAGTTGGTGACAATTCATTTTCAAATTTCCTGTACCAATATTATACGACAAGTCAGATACCGCCTTACATAATAGTAAACGAAATGCCAGAAAACGCAAGACTGCTTGAGCAGCTGTTTTCAAAAAAATCCTCGCACCAAGTAAAGATCATTTCCCCAGGGTCTGGCAAAAGAAAAGAGATGATAGATTTGATTTTAAGAAACATAGACATGATTCAATCAAAAGGCTCAGATCCTGCGCTAATTGAGATAAAAGAAAGACTAGGACTGCAGGAAATTCCAAAGACGATAGAATGCTTTGACATATCAAACCATGGCACAGACTATGCGGTAGGTTCAATGTCAAGATTTGTCAACGGCAGGCCAGACAAGTCAGGATACAGGAAATTTAGGATTAAAACAATTACAGGTAGAGATGACTTTGCAATGATCAACGAAATTGTAAAGCGCAGATACCTCAGGATTGACAGTGAAAAAATACAACTGCCAGATCTTGTTTTGATAGACGGTGGAAAGGGACAGCTAAGTGCTGCGCTGTCGGCATTGCAGAGCCTTGGGTTGAAAATCCACTGTGCGTCGCTTGCAAAAGAAAACGAAGAGATTTACATTCCATTCCAGAAAGAGCCAATTATAATTTCAAAAACCAGTCAGGCCCTCAAAATACTGCAATTTGCCCGAGACGAAGCGCACAGGTTTGGGGTTGCATACAACAGAGCACTGCGTAAAATAAAGCACATGTAATAATTTAGAAATTCGTCCAATTACAACACAATACGATAAACGTTTGTTTACATTTGCATAGGATAATTTTATCTTCTTTTGGCACCAATGAGGAGATCTGGCAGTATCGAATGTTTACAAGTCGATTTTTGAAGCAAACCTAGACGGAAGACTCGAAGAGCTGCTAGTCAATTTGCTGCGCTACAATTCCTCTGCAAACGTTCAAGAGCCAATTAGGAATTTTCTGTACAATTATCAGATAATGTCAGACAATTTTTGGTCCACATACAAGAATGCAAAGACATACGAGGATGTTTTGGGATGTTATTACCAGTTTTCAAAAAACCAATGTGTCATAATAGAGACACTTCTTGAAAATCTCAAACTCACACTAGACGACTATAACGTGAAAGAAGACCTGCAAGTAATGCTAAGAAACGGCTTTACATTTTAGATAGCAAGCAAAAATAACTTTAACAGGTAAAAGCCACAATAATGCAAAAATGAATCCGATTCCAGACGACATTACAAGAGATATTATTTGCGATCCAATAGACTACAGACTCACAATTGCCAAGCATTTTCTTGGCAAAATCACGTCGTCAATACCAAAAGAGAATAGCTTTGAGCACTTTTTGCTTGAGGCAAACATTGACGCATTTTTGTTTTTTTCATCAAGCGTCATAGACATGATCAAAGTTGAGATAAATGACAGATTTAATTTATTTGACAGGGAAAATGTCTTTTACATCCACGGAATACGAAAAAATCTCGGCAATTCCGGAATTCAAAAACAAGTAAAGGACGCCATTGCGGAATATTTTTCAGTTCCAACACATGAGCAATTAGATCGTGGAGCAAAGCCCAGATGCATAAAGACGGATCAGGGGTATTTTGATGCAACAAACAGCACACTATGGGAATTACAGGTATTGCGAAACAAAGCAGCTCATGGAAAAATCCTCAACATCGCAGACCATAAAATCATCTTTGATTTTATCATTAGAGATCCCAAAGGGCCAGAAAACTTGCCAAAGTACCAAGTAACAGTCGAAAATCCTGAAGAGTATTTCTTACAAATTTTTAACAATTTGATGTGCTTTGTAAAACAGATTCGTCTGCTAAACCCACAAAAAACACAGTCGTCCCACCATACAAAACAACTTGACTTTAGATTAGAATAGAACAATCAGGACTAAAATGTTACAAGCGATAAGATTGTTGCAAAAGTCACAGTCATTTTTGATATTATTTTTTTAATCCAGTGCAAGTCAAACTTGTAATTAGCTTTATTTAGTCTAGAATAGTCACAAGCGACATGACAGCCGCAGACAAATTCGGCATTGCACTAGCGGTAGGAATAACTATCGTATTTGTCGCAATTGCCGCGTCTTTTGCATCTATGGAACCAA
>DATBQZ010000073.1:0-5542 GCA_036560565.1 Candidatus Nitrosotenuis sp. | reverse complement strand
AACTGCATAGATTTTGTAAGAAAAGAGTCCAATGTAGACAGTGTTTCTTTGCAAGGCTATTGTACCGGCGGAACGCTTGCTACCATCTATGCATCACTTCACCCACACAAGGTGAAAAATCTAATTGCAACGGCGCCAGTGATTGACGGTTGGAAGGACACCACTGTGGTAAGCAACGTAACAAAGCAAATTGATGTAGACAAAATTGTCGACACGATAGGTAACATGCCGCCAGAATTCATGTATTATTGCTTTTCAATCCTAAAGCCCTTTGAGCAAGGACTGGAAAAATACTACAAATTTTTCAAAAACATCAATGACAAAGAGTTTGTTGACAACTTCCTCAGGGTAGAAAAGTGGCTAAACGACACGCCCCCAATTCCGGGGGAACTGTTCAGGCAGTGGATAAAAGACGTCTATCAGGAAAACCTTTTGATACAAAACAAGATGTTTGTGGGCGGAAAGCAAATAGACCTCAAAAAAATAACAATGCCGCTGTTTATCCAAGTTGCAGTAGGAGACCACCTGGTTTCACCAGAATGCAGCATGCCTCTGTATTATGCAGTCAGCAGCGAAGACAAGTCACTCAAGATTTATCCGACAGGCCACGTAGGCATGATTGCAAGTTCATTTTCGCAGAAAAAGGTCTTGCCAGAATTATGCGAGTGGCTAAAAGAAAGATCAAAATAAAAAAGAGAAAGATCAGGTTTTAACTTCTTGTTGGTGTGAACGCTGATATCCAGTATCGCATGATATTTTTGTTCATATCTGCGAAAGATTTTGTGTTGTCGTTGAATGTCTTGACGCTTTGTTTTGTTGCATCAATTGCTGCTAAGAATACTTGATTCTGAACAGAGTATGATTTTACAATTTCTTCGTTTGTGTCCCTAATTGCTTTCAGTGCTGCTTCTGGAACGGTTGTGTTTATTCCAGATTTGTTTGCAAATTCTTGCTGCAGTGTCATTACTGATTTGATGTTGTTTTCAAATGCTTGAAGCCATTCTTGTTGAAGGTCAGTAATTGATTGGTGATAGCTTGGGATTGTCTTTTCGATTCCATTGAAGAATTTGTCTACATTCTGTATGTACAACGTAAAGATATCTTTTGGTTGTTCTGTGCTACTCATATTTCCACCTCCTATTTTTTCTTTTTATCAATCGGGAGAACAATCACTTGGACTAGATCTCCCTCATTGAGTTTCAATGCGTCACGTTCTGCTTCTGGAATTGAGATTCTGCCGTTGCTTCCAATTGCTGTTTTAAATGCACCCCACCCCATGAAACCATGCATCAGGTTTCCAACATTGAACATTTGCTCCATTGCAGTTTTTTGCATAGAGGCAACGTTGTTGGTAAAGCTTGTCTGGGTCTCAGACACTTTTGCTGTCATTTCTTTTAGGGTCTGCAGTGGATCGAATTTTTGGTTATTTTCCATTTGTGATGAAAACGCCTTCATGAACTCGACTTGGGCTTTGCCGCCCTTTTGCATCCAATCTTGAAACATTGCAGTATAATCGTATTGGTTGTTATTACCACTCATTGGTTTTAGATGGTAAAAAGAGGTATTTATAGTTATTGATTGGCAGTTAGAAAGCCAAGGACAAGTTTTGCAAAATTCTCAGGATCTTCAACATATGGAGTATGACCGCAGTTTTCCATTTGGTAAAATCTACAGTCACGTATTTCCCTGACAAACTTTTCTGCATATTTTACCGGTATGACAGGATCAAGCTCCCCCCAAACAACAAGTGTTGGGACCATAATTTTCTCAAGTCTCGTCGTTATTTCTGGTGCGTTTTTCAATCCAAGCAGTGTCGACATGAATGCAAATTTTGCATTTGGCAGCCTCATTCTTTGAACAAAGTCATCAACGATGTTTTGATTTACGTCTTTTTTATTCCCAGTCATCATGGTAAACGCAGTTTTTGCAGTGTTTTGATCAGGATATAGTGCAGCCATGATATATGCATCAAGTGCAGGAGTAGACTGCTTCATGGCGCCAGCTGGAGACACCAGGATCAATTTGTCCACATCGTGCTGGTTTGCAGCTGTGTATTCGACTGCAATTTGGCCTCCAAGTGACGATCCCATTATTGCAGTTCTGTCTAGCCCAAGGGTTCCCACAAAAGACGAAACGAACCTCGCGAAAAAGTCTGCAGTGTAATCAGTATTTGGTTTGTCACTGTATCCAAACCCAATCAGATCTGGAACAATTACGGTGTAATGTTTTCCAAAATACGATAGTATTGGATTCCATCTCTCAGCAGATGCTCCAAGACCGTGGATTAGGACAAGATTCTTTTTTGATGAGCCTGTCGTTATGTAACGGATCTTACTTCCATCAATATTGACAAATTCTTCTCGCATTGAGTTACCGACAATTCAATTATCGGCATAGATAAGTTTTAGCATCGTGTTTGATCGCAATATACAAGTGAATCAAATATTTGGCACTATTCGCAAAAAACAGACGGATTTAGATCGTTATCATGCCATTTTTGATTAAATACGCAATTCCATTCAGAAATTCATCATCCGAAATGGAGTCGCCTGACCACATGCAAGAATTTGCCTTGATCCATTTTGGAATCCCCCCTGAAAGCTCACCGTCGGGCTTTTCAGATATTTTAATTACATTTTGGCGTACGAGATATTCAATTCCTCTCAAAAACTCATTACCAGATATGGAATCATCGCACCACCACTTTGCAACATTCTTTGTCCAGTGTGGAATTGTTTGATTGTGTTTTGCAATTATCGCAATTGGGATTTCTGCTCTCGCAAGTTCGTTTTCACCCAGGTTTTCAAATTTGATCACAATGTTGCCAAACGAATCTTCAGGTATTGAGACTTGGATTTGGTTCCACTCATCCCTAGAATCGGTACTGATGCCACTGGTTTTGAAGATTGTTTTGCCACTAGACACAATAGAAAAGTCATATGGTACTGAAACGGTCTTTCCCTGTAAGAAGACATCGTATATTTTGAAAAAAACTTCGGCGTCATCCCCTGGAGAAATTTGTTTTGGATTTGCAGTCAGGGCAATTTTGTACTGTATGTTTTCAGTTGTTGTGGAAAGCAGGAAATCGTCAGATTTTGGAAACAATGCAAAATCAATGGTGTCAGGCTTTTCGCTTTGTGCGTTATAGAGCCGTAGCAATTCAGCATTATACAGTAAAAGGTGGACAATGCGGTTATCCCTTGAAAAATCATCTACGGTTATCGTTTGATTGGAAAGAAGTATGCCATTTACAGATGCAGAGTATTCCGATACTTGGAGTGAGCCAAATGTTTTTGGAATGAACACCTCTTCATGGATTACAGACGTTTGGTTTATGCTAGAAATAGACCACTCAAAAGGCATTGAAAACTCAATTGCCTTTGTTTTTGAGTCATACCTCACGTGGTCCAGCAAGTCATAGTACGTCACAACTTTGAGAGGTTGTTTTCCAAAGTACTCGTCATTTACCGTATACGACACAGCCTCAGGAAACGATATCCCAGCATCAAATCGTACAGGAGTGTGCGTTTTTGCAGAATACCTCTCTGCCGAAAGAACATCAAATGAAAACTGGTACAGGCCGCCAAGATTGAAGATTTTTCCCTGTGCATCAACAGTGTTTTTCTGTGCTCCGATGACGGCGTCAAAAAACCCAGCTTTGTTTTTCTCCTCAGATGTTACTGCATCATTGTTCGTTGGGACGAGATCAAACATCAGTGCCCCGTTACCTGTCTTGTAGTTTCCTTCGAAAAGGATATTGTTGTTTTTTATTGTTTTAACATGATACGTGACATCGCGTACTGTAATGCCAGTGTTTGTATCAAACATTGAAAAAGTAATTTGCTTGCGATTTGTCGCATTGTCCACATTTGAGCTTATTTCCATTGTGACTTTTCTATCGCCTAACATTTTTGGAGGAAGTGTTTCAAATCCAACTCCATGCCCAAACACATTATGTGTAGATACGCTTAGAAAAACAACTAGAAATAAAATTCCAACAAGAGTATGACGTGGTTTCATTACACCAGACACCAAAGCACAATCATATAAAACAAGTTTAGATTTTTTTCCCACATACACAAAATGAAAAAAGAGGATCTAACCTAACGCTCGCGAATGTTTGTGAGTGTGAGGCCTTTCTCCTGGGAATTTTCTTCTCATGTGTGCAGAAGGTCTTCCGTAGAGTAGCTCTAAGAACCAAGCTTCGTGTTCGATTTCTTCCCTTAGGATGTCTTTTGCAACGTCGTATGTCGCAGGATCTTTACCATGTGTCATTTGGCATATTTTGTTCCAGTTCACAATTGCTCCTTGTTCTGCCTTGAGGCATTTTTCAAGTATTGCCTTAATGTCAGTCTTGTTTGGAGGGAGTTGCAGGAATTCGCAGCCTGACATTTTGACAAATGCCATTGCGTCATCTGGAAGACTTCCGCCAAGCTCGTATATCCTAGATAGGCAGGATTCAAAGTGGCTCAGATCCTCAAGTCGCGCATCTTCGATTATGCCCTTAATTCCTTCACCCTCCATTCCGGTGCAGTGCATTCGGAGGTTTGTAAAGTAATAGTAGGCAGTAAATTCTACGGATGCGTTGTAGATTAGAAGTCGTATGAGTTCGTCGATGTCGACGCCGTTTTGTTTTAGAACGCTTACGCCAACCACGTTTGGTTCGGTTTGTTTAACCATAAACCGTACAAAAGATTAGAAAATAAAAAGCAACTGTTTTGCAGATTTTTTATTTACATCTATCAATCGAATGTTCCAACGTAGAACTGTGCAGATATCAAAAAACCAGGCAATACATCACATGACATGATAGTTTTTCTTATTTTCCTAACGCTTTGTTCAGTGCGGCCTTTGCGTCAGTTTTTATTTTCGTATATGCGGCCTTTGCGTCAGATTTTTGTTTTTGAGTTGACTTTGGATCATTTGCTATTTTTTCATATTCAGCACGTGCGTCATTTACGGCTTTGCCATATGTGTCCCTAGGATCCATTTTACCAGATGTTGGAGGATTAGCATTTGTTGGGTCAGTCGATTTATCTTTGGCTGCTTTTAATTGAGCTAGTTTTTCAGCCATTAGTTTTTGTCTTGCTGCAAGTGCATCTTGTCTTGCCTTCTCGTTTGCTTTTATGGCCTCATCTCTTGCAGCCTTTGCCTTAGCGCCGTCTTCTTTTCCAGACTTTTTTGCCATCTCTTCTCTTGCTTGCTGAACTTTTTTCGCAAAGTCACTCTGTTGTTCTTTCAAGGTAGTACTTGGACTAGTACTGGCAGATGGTTTGGTAGTTTGCGGTGGCGTTGTTGAATATCCTGCAGGTGGGGCAGAGGTAGACAGAGGAGTAGCAGACACCTCGTTTGATCTCGGGCTTGCTCCAAGGCCGAATATAGCTGAAACAACATAGGTGTGCGGCTTTCCAGTGATCAAGCCATTGATCAAATATGGATTAGAATCAGTGTTCTCAACAATTGTTTTGAAACTAGTGCCGCCTATCTTTTCTTCAACTTTGTAGCCGTTTATTCTCTGCTGGTATGTTTGCGATGGCGCACT
>DATBQZ010000072.1:0-2236 GCA_036560565.1 Candidatus Nitrosotenuis sp. | reverse complement strand
TACCTGGTCTGCAATCTGTGTTATTATTTGACTTGACGAAATGTCTGAATGCCTTTTCTCAATTGTGATTCGGTATGTGTCATCTGGCTTTAGCTTGTGAATCTGTTCCATCACTGCCTTTGAAATGGATTCAGCATCCGTGTTTACAGTTGCAAAAATTGGAATCGCCCTCAGAGTATACCGCATAGCCCACGGCTCGTCTTCAATTTTTTCGTGAATTTTTTTTACTATGTCAATTGGATTGATCTTGGTCTTTACCGTCAGGATTCCGGACATTTCTGTGATTGTTATCTGAGGATCCGAGTCTCCCATCTCTCCTAGGATTGCACTGATCTCTTCTCTTGTCTCTCCCTCAAAGTGTCTTGCACATGTAACCATCAGGTCCAATTGTGATTTGGAATTTCATTCATTCAGTATTATACTGTTTGAAAGTTTCTAAAAACTAAATAACTGATCATATCATTATTCCGTAGTTGAGTACAAAACCAGATTTGGATGACGGCTTTGAGGATGATTTTGAGGATGCAGAAGAAGAGGAAATCGAAGACGAAGACTTTGATTAGATGGTAAGACCGTAACCGTCTGCAAATTTGTTAAACGTATTGTATGCTTGCAGAAATTCCCGCCCGACGTGGCTTATTTTGTATTTGAATGCGCCGCTGGAGTTTGACTGCTCCAACAATCCCTGTGCTACAAGGTTGTTCAAAATTTTGGAAATTCTTCCGTGTGAAATGTTTGCCTTTCTAATCAGATACGTGATGCTTGCTCCCTGCTCGTCTGGCGTGTTGTCTCGGGTGGTCAGTAAAATATCGCCAATTATCTGCATGTGCGTTCTGTATGATGACATATCGAGTGAATTGCTCACGCGTGATTCTTCAATATATTAGCGGGCTAAAAATAGTTGACAAAATTATATTATTGACTAGATTCCGAGCCTAGAGATTCTCGTCAAACTTTATTTTGGTCAGCGGAACCTTTGTCACCGGGATAAAGAGCATTATCAGGCCGGAGATTTTCATTGAGATAGAGACCACGTTCAAAACCGATTGCGGAAATACAAAATAATACCATCCCAAAAATTCGCCAAACGCAAGTGCCCACAGGCCGCACGCAACCAGGATGGCAGTCTTTCTCCTGCTTGCAAAGTACGACATGAGCGTTTCAATTGCCCCATATGCAAGCAAAATAAACGAAATTGATCTGATGATGTTTTCAATTGATATGAATGAAATTAAAAACAGCGGCACCATTCCGATTGACCTGAGATAGTTTGATTTTGGGAAAAATGATTTTATCGTGTGCGAAAATGCGATAAAAAAATATCCGACTGTCTGTACTGCTATTCCAAGTGTCTGCACCCATCTCTCAGTATGTCCCGTTTTGTATACAAAAATGTCAAGTGTCTGCCCAAACCACATTATGAAAAATCCTGCACCTATTGAAAAAAACGCAAGTGTCAGCCTAAAGAGTGTGGGACTGCCGGTGTTTCTAAATCCTACATATGATATGATTCCAATTACCATTCCAACTATGAATCCAACTAAATTCAATATGTTTTCAAGAAAAATTTCCAAACTACATCAACTGTTTCGCATGCTTGATTTTAAAAGTTAATCCCATTCGTCTAGCGTTCCATGTGTCTGGCCTTCCGTACTTGGTATGTAGTCGCCAAGTATGTCAGAATACGTGACATCGTTGTGTGCTACAAACTTTACGTACTCGCCATACGAAATGTCCAAGTTGCAGTGCTCGCATCTGACAAACGCAAAGTCAGGTGACAGCTCCGCTATGTCCTTGCATTTTGGGCACTTTATTTTCACGATCTGATTTGGCGTTTTCTGTTATTATCTATTATCAAAGAATAAATTGACATCATCTGAAGTCTAGGCATGGCAAGAACATGCACTAAATGCAAATCAGAAATTCCAGATTCCGAGGAACTTGAACCGACAGCGGCAACTTATCCGTGCTGTGCCAAGTGCTGGAAGGAATGGAAAGAATACCGAATAATGGTAATGAACGAGTTAAGGTTGGACATGTCTCTTCCAGATCACAGAAAACTGCTAAAAAAGAACGAGAAAATATTTGCAGGCGTACTGTCCCCGCAGGGCGACGTCATTGACTTTGGCAACGAAGACAACCGCAAGCCTGACAAGCCGCCAGTTTAGATTCCAAGGCGCGACTTTGCGCTTTGAGGCATTACCAAAAACAGCCTCTTTTTGTCCTCTTCAGGTAA
>DATBQZ010000071.1:0-7953 GCA_036560565.1 Candidatus Nitrosotenuis sp. | reverse complement strand
TGGATCCCACTTGAATATTTCATTAGTCTTTATTTCACCTGTTTTTTCATCTAGCCCTGCAATCTCTGAAATCTGCATGATTCGTCTCACTGACTTGTCCTTGAATCGCATCTTTAGCTGAAGCGTTATGATGTCTAGCGTGTTTGCAATGAGTGCCTTTGGCACATCCATTGGGGAAGACACAAGTCTTGTCAGCGTTGCCTCTACAGAGTCGGCATGAATTGACGAGTATCCTCCATGTCCTGTTGCCATTGCCTGAAATAACGTGTATGCCTCACGACCCCTTGTTTCGCCAACAATCAGTATGTCTGGCCTTTGCCTTAGTGCTGCTCGAAGCAGGTCATATTGGGTTATTTCGCCAATTTGACCGTCGGTAAAATTCTGGCGAGACACTGCAGGAATCCAGTTTTCGTGCAACATGTTAAGCTCATGTGTATCCTCAATACTCACTATTTTCTGGCCAGGTCTGATAAATGAGGATAATGAGTTAAGCAGGGTGGTTTTCCCACTTGCGGTTCCGCCTGCCACAAGCATCGTAGAGTTGTTTTCCACTGCAAACCACAGGTACGCTGCTGCGTGTACTGAGATCGTTCCAAATTTGATCAAATCAATTATCGTAATTGGGTCTGCTCTGAATCTACGGATGGTAAACGTACTTCCTCGTTTTGTTATCTCGTGTCCCAAAGTCATGTTTATTCTGCTTCCGTCAGGAAGCGATGCGTCAACAATAGGGTTTGCAAGTGAGGCGTGCTTGCCGCCGATGTATGATAGTTTTTGAACAAAGTTGTCCAGATCCTCGCCGTTTTCAAATATCACGTTTGTTGGAACTGACTCAAACTCCCTGTGCCAGACATACAGGGGGACATTGGTTCCATCACAACTTATTTCCTCAATCATGTGGTCTCGCATGAGGGGCTCTATCCTGCCCAAATACACAAAATCCCTTACCGCATAATACGATATTTTCGATAGGCTTTTTGTAGGTATTTCAATATTGTATTTTTTTATCAGCTGCATAATTTTATTTTTTAGTTCTTTAGATGCTTCTTTTTTTGTCCTTATGCTGTTAAGCGATATGTCTAGTTCTGATATCAAAAGCTTTTTGATCACTCTGAAATTTGTCACATCGTGCTTGTTTAGCTGTGGCTCAATTATCACGTATCTGAGGCCATTCTTTGATGTTGGGTCGGCCACCAATCCAGTGTAAATTTCAGCGTCCTCAAAGTCTATCTTGTTTAACGTCTTGAATTTTGGGACAAGCGTATTCTCAATTTCGGTTAGATGTGCATCGTTTTGACTGGCAATTTTTGCCAAGCTTGCCTCAGTAGTCAGGAGTGGCTTTGAGCCTGAAAACTCAGACGGCGGATTTTTGTCTGAGACAAACTTTGAAAAATTAAATGGATTGCTCTTTTTGATTCTAATAAAAAATGAATCACTCTGTGTTTTGCTAATAATCAATACTGGGTAGTGATTGCAAACGTCTCATAAGGAATTGTTAGTGCAAATGAACAGCATCCGATTTACATTTTTGGTTTTTAGATTAACTATCAGGCAGTAGTTATGGCTAGAAAGAGGATGGAGAGCATTGTTTCAGTTTAATAGAAATTCGTTAAAGAAATTGCCAGGCGATGCCAATTTGCCAGACGCGCCTGCCCAAAAAATACCAAAACCTGCTCAAAAGCAGGCTTTGGCCCATGATGATATGGCAGATATCAAGGAAATCTTACGATGGCAGGAAGAAAACAACCAGAAAATCTCAAAAATACTTGGCAGAATCAAGCAAAATTCCAATGGTGTGCTCCTGCCTGAAATTGATCACTATCAAGGCAAATTGCAGTATCCTATTCTAAATGAAATAGGAGAGTCTGTTCTAAACACTAGTTTTCTTGAAAAACTCTCGCACAAAAAACTAAACCTGCTTGAAAGATTCGTTTACAATCAGTTTTTGATTTGCCCAGAACACAAATCATCATTTCTGGTCAATGTCCGGCTCTGCTGCCCTAAATGCAGCTCACTTAATGTCAATAAACTACATCTCTTTGAGCACAAAATCTGCGGATGCATAATGGAAAAAACAAAGTTCATGGGATTGCAAAAATCCGATAGTCTAAAGTGTCCAGCTTGCAGTAGGGTGATAAAGCAGCCAGAAAAAGAACTACGTGTACCTGCCACTTGGTATTTTTGTAATGACTGCAAGGACAAATTTGACAATGCCCTGATTAACTTTCATTGCAAAGAGTTTGATCATGATTTTACCATCCATGATGCGCAGGTGGTAACAGCGTATGGGTATGCACTAACTAACGGTGCGGCTCATTTGCCACTTGATCATCAAAAATTAAAGAGTGAAATTTCCAAAGTTTTGACAAAACTTGGATTTACAGTAGATGAGAATTACACCATAAAGGGAAAAAGTGGCCATGATCACAGCATTGACATCTATGGGAACAACGACAAGGATCAGACAGTATTCATTCTAATAAATGAGACAAACGACTCTGAAGTTGACTCTAAAATAATTCAAATATTTGACACCTCGCCAAAAATTGCGCTAATCATAGGCCTTGCATCTGTAACTGAAAAAACAAAAGCAATCGCATCAAAGTACAACGTTTCAATAATATCGTCACAGAACATCAGTGAAATAGTATCTGAGGCTGAGAAGATACTTTCCAACAGAATTCAAAAGATGGATGGCGCACAAAATAAATGAACCTAAGACGATGCAATGTTTCTACTTTTTCAAAAAGACGAGGAATCAGCCAAATCATGGGCTCTATGTTCATGCTTGCTCTGGTAGTTCCAGTTGGAGTGGTTATAGTAACCAAGGGGCTCAACGAGGCAGGCGATATAAGCAACCGCCTAACAAGCGGGATTACCTTTCAGAACGAGGGCGGCCAGGAAGATATTGTATTTGAGCATGTTCGCTTTGATCCTACGGGAAATCAGGTGACAATATCGCTACGAAATGTTGGCACCATAGAGTCAACCATTGCTAAGATCACAATGGTGAAAACAGATACGCAAGAAGTGCTCATCAACAACAAAAACCTTGCACTTGTCGCCCAGCCCAGGGTCGGGACTAGTGTTCTTGAAACTGCAAATCTGCAATTTTCAGCGAAGTGGAATGACCCAAACTATGTCAATTCCGAATACCGAATTTCCATCATGACTGATAGGGGGAATTTCTACGGTATGGTGGCGAGGCCATTTAACACTTGAACATGCGTTTGACAAAAAAACGTGGAATTTCTGAAATTATTGCCACGTTGTTGTTACTTGTCATAACAATAACAGGTTCGGCGTTTTTGGCATTAATAGTTCAGGGCGGCGGATTTAGTACAACTGCGGCAAACCCAATGGCATCTGCATACCCTTCCTATTCGATCAAAATGATGGGTTATGATACCAGAGATGCGGCAAACCTGCTTGAAATCTCCAGCATTGATAACAAGTTTGACGAAAAGCTTTGCACAACAAGCTGTCAAGGCTCTGCAGATAACATTCCAACCGATGTGATTCCTGGAACCGAATTCATAGTATTGCAAATTAAAAATGTCAGCCCAAATTCTGTTTACATGAAAAGCATCCAGGTAAACGGGATAATGCACTTGTGGGATGAGCAGACAGGCGGAAAATCATTTGATGCAAGTGCAAACGATTTGTCAGGAAAATATCCACTCAACGGGAAATTCAGTATTCTTCCAATGTCCGGTCTGATGCAAAAATCCGACAATAAACTATCTGAAGATGAAGAAATACGACTAGTCGTAAAGCTAAGCAAGGACATGAGTACAGATATTCTGCTCTCAAAACCAATCCAAGTTCTCATTAACTTTGGCAGTACTCGTGCAACTGAACTTGTAATTGTAAGCGGGGATACAAAGTGATTTTTCAATGAATCACAGAATGAACAAAAGGGCAGTTTCAACAGTCGTAGGCTCTGTTTTCTTTTTAGTACTCATGACGACTGGACTTTCCGTGTCATATTTGGTAATTGAGACCCAGTCCGACATGATAAAGGCGCAGCAGACAATAGCTGACAGTGAAATTAAAAAAATCCAGGAAAAATTTACAGTTACTGCGTATTCGGATAGTACTAATAACAACAGACTGGCCCTGTTTATAAAAAATCAGGCAGCAAACTCTTTGGAAGTAGACAACATTTGGATTATCAACAAGACGGCACCCACCCAGGCAGCGCAAAATTATGACATAAACTATGCAGATGCCACGCTGGCACCTGGCTATGGGACTAATCTTTTACAAAATGAGCCGCTCTACATGAACTCTGGAGACTATGACATCAAAGTTGTCTCATCCATTGGCACCATTAGAACAACTCAGATTAGTGTTGGCGGAAGCGGGCCGCTAAAGGTAAAAATGATAATTGATCCACCAAATGTCCGAATAGGTGAAAATGCAACTGCGTGGATTTTTGTCACAAACACCGCTGCCACAAAAATGCTAAATGTGACTACTGGTCCGATCATTGTGACCCCATCTTCTGCAGTGGTATCCTCGTCACCAGTTTTGCAGCCTCACTCTGATCTTTCACCGGCAGAATCGACGATTTTTGCATGGAAGTACAACCTAATTGGTACAATTGGGACAGATGTTGCATTTTCTACATATGCAATAGGAGTAGATGATGCAACAAAAACACAGGTCAGAAGTAACAATGAAACAACCATAGTTCACCTAGGCGATAATGACAGTCTAGGTTCGATAATTACTCAAACTTTGCTTTCAAAACCTGAAATCTTTATGGTGATCCCATCTCCATTTGGAGATTCGTCTCAAAAAGGGCTTTGGGGCATCAACGTTGTAAATCCAACCAGTCAACCAATCTATGTAAGCAAAGTTGTCATAAATGCACTAAGTCCAAGGGCACAACCTAGCGACTTGATCTTTGACACAAATGTCTGTGCACCCGTAACTGTTTCTCCAACACCAAACTCTTGGTCATGCCCTTCAGAAAACCAACTTGTTTGGAAAAATACCATAAATCCTCAAAGGATTGAACCAAAATCCGTATTTCCATTTTTAGCTCAGGTGACTCCAGGCTCTCTTGGTCAATCACAGCAGGATTTGGAAACCGTCGTCATTCAAACCAATGTATTTACAACTCTTGGACAGTTTGGAAAGTCCGGATACGGCGCTGCAATGAAAAACACCGCAACATCGTTACCAAATGTGTATCTAACTAAAGTGCCTGAATCAATGAGTAGTAGTAATATTATTTCGAACATGACAAACATTAAAGCTGGAAATATAGTTAAATTCAATGCAACGATTGCAGACTTTGATACTGGCAGCACAAATGTCATAAGCTCAGGTTCTCGATTGATAATCAACATACCAAAAGGCTGGACAGACGTCAACATTGTATCATATACTGGGTTTTCAACGCCTGCCTATCAATCGTTTCCAGACACCTCATCCCAAATAATGGGCGTCTTAAGCGGCGATATTACGGGTGGAGGGGGAATTGCAAGGACAATTCAATTTACTGCAAATGCTCCTCCTATTTCCGATACTCAGTTGTATGTCATGTTTATTCTTGCAGACGGTGATGTCAATAATTCATTTCCAATTGGACCGCTTGCAGAAATTGTGTTACAGGTAACCAAATAAAACATGTTCAAAATTACAATCGTTGAAGATTTTGTTTGTGCCAGTGGACAGCGTCAACCGTTTAAATTCTAATGTCTTCACAAAGCTAATGAATAAACTAACTGCAATAACAGTTCTTGCCGCCGCAGCACTTTTGATTGGCATGATGACACCCGACTTTGGCCTACTTGCATCCGCAACAGGAAAAAACAGTACGGGTGGAGATAATCATGATAACCAAAAAAACAAAGACAAAAACTATGATCATGATGATTGTCACGATGATGACGAACATGATGACCATGCTCGTGATTATAATCATGATAAAGAACATGATGATTGTCACGATGATGACGAACATGATGGTAGAGGAGCAGTCAGTGATCCACCAACAGTCAAAATCTACAAAGTTGTCATAAACAATGAAGGAAAAACAATCCCAACAATAGCAAGCTTTGGAGTAATTCTAAACAATACCCAAGTGATAACAAACGGAACTCTATTCACTGTCGCGCCTAATGAACCAGTAATACTTACTGAGTCAGGCTTGACCGGATATGAGTTTGTAGAAATACGAGGGGATGGACACTGCCCAGAAAATCTTGGTGGAACGATAACACTTGATAATGCTCAGCACGTTGAGTGTTATATTGTGAATCAGCCAGCAACATCATCTGGACCAATAAAACCCGGCGTGATATTCCGTTATAACACGTTGGAATTCAACAGATTGGATCCAAATGCTGATGACAGCTGTTCTGCACCAGGAAAGACAGATCCATGCATTGAACTTGCAAATGTGAACAGCGGTAGACGCATCTTAGTAGTAGATGATGCACTGAAAACAGACACAACGATTGTTCTCTATAGCGTAGTGGAAAAAGGAAAGATCGACCAAGATCCAGCACAGTTTGCAACTAGTCCGTTCTGTACACTTTCTGGAATGGGACCGCACACGGCAATCTATGCGCGAGATCCAGATAATTCCCCAGTAACAAATCCAACTGGCAAGATAGGCTTTGAGTTCCAATGTTCGTTACTTGAAGCAGAGTCGTTCAAAGTCAGCTATGCGTTAATTGAGACAAAACAACAATAATCTCTTTTCTTTTTTTAATGTATGTGTACAATCGGTTTAATCAATAGCAAATCAAATAACATATGGTGCAAAGTCTCAATTTACATTGTATTTTTGCCAAAATTATAAACACTAAAGCATTAATTGTTCCAAGTATTCGCAGACATTTTTTGACTTTGAAAAATATCTGATTATTCGTATTCTTCGTCTTCTAGCTGCAGTTTTGGTTTTCGCAAAAATATTACCAACCCAACAACAACTGTTGCAACAACGCCGATTCCTGCATAAATTAGCCACTCTGGCAACTCTGTTTGTTTTACTTCGGTATTTGGCTGTACGTCAAACTCGAACGTTTTTTGCTCCTCAGTATAGCCTGCGGCTGTGGCTAAAATCTGCAATGATGTCTTTGGGGCATCATGTGCATTGAACTGGATTGCTGCACTTCCATCTTCCTTGGTAGTAATAATACTTGGTGTGACTGCAGAGTTGTCTGAAATTATTCTAATTGTTGCTCCGCCAACAGAGTTTTCTTGCTCGTCATCGACATAGATTTTTAGATCTGTTGGTTGGTCAGCGGAGATTGGCTCAATTACACTGCCTATGCTTATCTTTAGTTTTGTGACTACTGATTCTACCTTGATTTCTGTAGATGCGCCGACTATTCCTTTTGAGGTGGCATCAAGTGTGATGGTATCTGCCTTGCCCTTTGTTTCTATTGGAAATTCTACAAAAGACTTGCCACTTGGCACCACAACATAGTCAGGCACCCCTATTATCCCAAGAAGTGATGGTGTAATCTTGACTCGAAGGTCGCCAGATAATGTTAGTGGTTCATCTCTAAAATCCAAAAGTTGCACAACTCCGACGTATTTTCCCTCATTTGCATTTAGTTTTTCAAATGGCATGGTAAATTGTAGCCTTGCAGTCGGCTCTTTTACAAAAGTATTTTGAATTTCAAGTCCGACATCTGCCGACTCGCCTATTGGGACTGTTTTTATCGTTATAGTATCTTGGTCTTCAGACTGGATCATACTTCCTTGGAAATTGACATGAGAGAATGTTCTGTTCTTTTCTATGGTCAAAATTTCATTAATTGGCGTCAACAGGTACCTTACTTCGTTTTCTACTATGGTCGGCCTGTTTTTCATGTCAAGTGATAACACAAACAAGTCAAAGTAGCCATTTTTATCAAACAAAATGGCAGTGTTTCCGGTAGGTGAAAAAACCATTGTCTTTTCCTGCTTTAGTGTATTGATGACCTC
>DATBQZ010000070.1:0-2578 GCA_036560565.1 Candidatus Nitrosotenuis sp. | reverse complement strand
TTATATTATGTGTAAAAATTAGATAGTCGCCATATCGTTCAAACTCATGATGAAATTTAAGTTCTGATTGACCAGTATTGGTAATTATAATTTTGTTCGTACCCTCCTGCAAAACAAACCAATCAAAAGTAATTTCTTTTTTAAAATCTTCGTCTTTCTGAATTCCGTCTCCCGGAGTAGTAAGTTTTATGTGAAAATCATCTCCAGTTACAGTGAATCGTTGATGTGAACTTTTAGGTGCAGTAAATTCGTATGTAGCCATTTTTTCAACATCAATTGTATAATCTTTGATTTCGGTATGAAGAAACGGTGGATAATAGATCATGGATGCTACTCCGATCCCAAATATTACAGCCCCGATACAAATTCCTATAATGGTAGTTCTTGTGAGCACAGAAAATTATGTCCCTGATGACATTAAAAACTTACATTAAATCCACGTCGTGCGGTTGGCTTTCTGCAAAGCCTGCACGGGACATTTTGATAAATTCGGCATTTTCTTGCATCTGCGGTATGGTGTTTGCACCACAATAACTAAGACCGGAGCGTACTCCACCCGTAAGCTGCGTTATGATGTCAGCGACGCTCCCCTTATAGGGCACCATCGCTTCTACTCCCTCTGCCACATAGTCATTCAAGTCATCATTTGCTGCATTTCCTGACTCCTTTGTTTTTCTTCCAAGTGTTGCCATAAACGAGGCCATGCCCCTGTAGATTTTGTATCGTTTTCCGTTTTTCATCACATATGAGCCGGGGCTCTCATCAGTTCCCCCAAAAAGGCTTCCTATCATAACTGTGGATGCGCCAGCAGCTAACGCCTTTGTGACATCACCGGAGGTTCTTGTACCACCGTCTGAAATTATTGGAATACCGTATTTTTTGCCCATCTCTGCACAGTCATATACGGCACTCAGCTGCGGCACGCCAGAGCCAGTAATAACTCTAGTAATGCAAATGGAGCCAGAACCGACGCCAACTTTGACTGCATCAACTCCTGCTTTTATCAGATCCTCAGTACCCCTTGCAGTTGCAACATTTCCTGCAATTAGTTCACAGTTTGGAAATGCTTTTTTGATTAGTCTTACAGTGTTGATTGCGTTTTCACTATGACCGTGTGCTATATCCACTACAATGATATCGGCATCTGCATCAAGTAATGCCTCGGTTCTTTCCATAAAATCACCTTTAACTCCAACTGCTGCCCCGACCAGCGGCCTTCCCTTTTTGTCCTTTGACGCGTTTGGATAATTCTCATTATGTGTGATGTCTTTGCTGGTTATGAGTCCCTTGACTGATCCTGTGTCATCTATCAGTGGGAGCTTTTCTATTCGGTGTTTTCTGAGTGCCTCTTTTGCCTCAACTAGAGATATTCCAGGCTTTGCTGTTATGACGTCCCTTGTCATCACATCCTTTACGAGGCGGTTTGACTCAGATTCAAACATAACATCGCGTCCTGTCAGTATGCCGACAAGTTTTGAATTATTTACAACCAAAAGACCTGAAACACCCTTTTCAGTCATGTATACGATTGCGTCGCGAATTGACTGATCTGGGCTGACGACGTACGGGTTTTCTATGATAATGCTAGCTGATCTCTTTACCTTTAGAACCTCCTCTACTTCTTCCTCAACTGTCAAAAACCTGTGAATTATTCCAATACCACCCTCCCTTGCCATGGCAGACGCCATTGCAGATTCTGTGACAGTGTCCATGTTTGCCGAAATCAGTGGAATGTTTAGTAAGATATTTTTTGAGAGTTTTGTTTTGAGATCGGTCTGTGATCTTGTGGTAATGTTAGAATATTTTGGCACAAGAAGAACGTCGTCAAAAGTTAATCCTTCTCTTATTTCCAAGTAAACCCTTAGGAAAGAGAAGTTGAATGCGTTATAAGCCTTTCTTGAATTTCCTTGAAAATTTTTCTGCGATTGTTATTGCATCTTTTGTTTGTCTTACATTGTGCGTTCGTATTATGTCTGCTCCATTTAGGACAGAAATTACTTCGGCTGCAACAGAGCCAAAGATACGATCAGACGAATCTTGCCGGTTGAGAATTTTTCCGATAAAAGACTTGTTTGAGACTGAAACTAGAATTGGGAAATTTGACTTCAAAGATTGGAGATTTTGTAAAATTTCCAGATCTCTTTTGTACCAGTCGGAATTTATCTTGGTATAAAATGGATTTTTCCCAGTTTTTCTAAAAAACCCGATTGCTGGATCAAGTGTAATTTTTTTTGTTGGGATGCCTGCAGACTTTGCAAGTGTGATGCTTTCTTTTAGGAGTAACTTTGTTTGTGCAACGAGATTGCCTTTGAGTTGTTTTTTTCCATACGCACACAAGACAAGCGAGGGCTGGATCTTTGCAACTATGTTTATCATTTCTTTATCATATTTGAGACCAGTTACATCATTGATTATATCCACCCCAAGACCAAGTGCAGTCTTTGCCACACCCGCCCTGCAAGTATCAACTGAAATTGGCAAGTTTGACGCATTTTGGATTTGTCTTATTGCATCAGTTATTCTTTTGATTTCTTGTTTTTCCGATATTATGGTTGTAAGGTAAGGCGCGGTCGACATG
>DATBQZ010000069.1:0-26851 GCA_036560565.1 Candidatus Nitrosotenuis sp. | reverse complement strand
TTTAAAAATGGAGTCGGTGGACCTGGGCCTTTGGGATATCAGGCAAGCATTCTATCATCAACCCTAGAAGAGGGAAGCTACATTCCAGTTTGCCGAGTATCCATAGTGGAGTGGAATGATCCAATTTATGCGGGAATACTTGAAACAGTTTCTGACATCATCAGTAAAAAATCGGAAAAAATGATAACGGTTCAGCTTGCAAGACCATTAAGCAGTGATCATATCGTGAACTGCCCGCTAATAGAATCTCTTAGCTAAATTCCAAAACAAAGGATAAATTATCTTCCAGAAGACTAGAATCGCTTGGCAGGAAAACTCTACATTGTTGGCGTCGGACCGGGAAGCCACGACCACATGACATTTCGCGCAAAAGAGGTAATTGAGGAAAGCGACACCATAGTTGGGTATGATACGTATGTGACTTTGGTTGAGGATCTAATCAAGGGAAAGGATGTCTACCGATACGCAATGACCCAGGAGGTAGAGCGTGCCAAACAGTGCATAGATTTGGCACAGGAAGGAAAAATAGTCTCACTTGTATCAAGTGGAGACCCGGGAATCTATGGCATGGCAGGACTGATTTATGAAACGCTTGCAGAGGCAGGATGGGATCCAAAAACAGGATTGCAAGTGGAAATCATTCCAGGTGTGTCTGCTCTTAACTCATGTGCGTCTCTGGTTGGCTCGCCACTCATGACGGATTTTGCAGTTGTATCAATGAGTGACCTTTTGGTTCCATGGGAGATAATAACAAAAAGAGTAGAGGCCGCAGCTCAGGGCGACTATGTAATTGTGATATACAATCCGTCAAGCAAAAAAAGAATTCACCAGCTGCAAGACACAAGAAAGCTCCTGCTGAAATATCGCAAACCGAACACTCCTGTTGCGATAATAAAAGGAGCATTCCGTGAATCCCAGACAATAGTTATGACAGACCTTGAAAACATGGAAGAGCATGCAGACAAGCTTGGCATGATCAGTACCGTGATAATTGGAAACTCGTCAACCTATAACTTCAAAAATCTAATGATTAATCCACGCGGCTATACATCAAAGTATAATCTGCAAAGCTAAACGCTGTTTTTTATTGTGGAGTATAGCTCAGGATCCAGTGCAAGCTTGTCCCGTATTGGGGCAACTATTTTCACCAAATGATCTGCAACTGTTTGTTTTAGGTCAGACGGATGCAATTTTCCTGCGGCAAAGTCAGATTCAAGTTGCGAATAGTTGGCGTATGTTACATTTCCTCCAAATTTCTGTGGCCTTGCAACATAGATTTCATTGAATTCGTGGAAAATCACGTTTTTTGCAATTTGTAGAATTGGATTGCTTGGTATTTGTGCAACGTCACACCAGGCCTTTTTTATTTTGTTTCCTATTTCCTCGTCAGAGTCATGAATGAAAATTCCTGATCCTGGCTTTGATTTGCTCATTTTTGATCCTAAATCATCATCAGGTACCGGCTCTAGTAATCCCGGAAGCAAGCTGTGGTGCACTGCAACTGGAACCTTCCACTTCATTTTTGGAAAGATTTCTCTAACAAGCATGTGGATCTTTCTCTGATCCATTCCCGCATGCGCGATGTCAATTTCCATTGAATGGATGTCAACTGCCTGCATCGGTGGATAGAGAAGCTTTGCCAGGTCTATTTTTTCCTCGCTTTCGGATCTTCCCATTATGGTAAGCGTTCTCATGGTTCTTGCAAGCGACATGTGTTTTGTAAATTGGACTAGGTCTTTCCAGTATTCTTTTGTAGAATTGTATAATTCGGTCCCATGGATTATCCCAACGCCTGGACACACTGCTTTGAAGGCGTCTTCGTAATACTTGGAAACCTTGGAAATTGTCTCCCAGTTTCCGCCAAGCTTGTCGTTGATTAGCGTGTGCCAGTCAGCTAAAAAGACGTTGCACTGTACGCCTGCTTTGATAAAGTCATTAATCTTAAACCCCGTGCTGATCAGGCTGCCCAAGTGGAGAAATCCGGAAATCTCAAGCCCAATGTAGTGCTTTGGTTTTGAATTTGTTTCAAAAAGATTTGTCAGTTCTTCCTTTGTTACTATTTCCTCAGTTGGAGGCCTTGAGACAAGATCTACCTTTGTTGTAACATCCAATTTGGTTCAACTTTTACTTGTAACCCTATAAAGCTAATGACTGAAAATGGTTTGTATCACTGACACGTGTTTTTGAATGCCTCTTGGGCTGCTTTGATTTGTTCAGGAGTCATGTCTTTTTTGTGAGTTGCAATGCTCCAGATATGCCCGAAGGGATCCTGAATTGAGCCGAATCGGTCTCCCCAAAAAGCATCCATTAATGGCATGAGCGGTTTTGCTCCAGCAGAAACTGCTTTGTTAAATGTTGCATCAGCGTCATTAACGTACAAAAAAATAGACGAGCCTGTACCGCCTATTGATTGTGGTGAACGACAGTCCATTTGGGGAAATTCGTCATTTAGCATTACGATGGAATCTCCGATTTTGATTTCTGCATGCATTATTGTTTTTCCGTCCGGACTTGAAAATCGAAAAATTTCTTGCGCATCAAATGCCTTTTTGTAAAACTCGATTGCATTTGCCGCTGCACGTACTGTTAGAGTGGGTGTGACCGTGCCATAACCATCTGGTATTGGTTTTACTGACATATGCTTGGTTTTTCTTACTCATATTTTAAATATTATTCCGAGTCCAGGTTATGGGTTTATGTCGTCAACTGATTTTCTTGGCTTTGTGCTAAGATAGAATGCATGAGCACTGATCAGAAATCCTGCAAGAAACATCTTTGTTGCAAAAATCAAATTCCACGGTCTTGATGGGTCAGGATAAGCAATTGTGAGTGCATCAATGTCTGGCACGTTTCCATCCTTGATTCCTGCAGTAACTTGCGCGTTTAGTACCATAAAGTTGTACAAGACCTCATAAAGGCAGATCACAACAAATCCCAGAAGCATTAGTTGTAGTAGTGCCATCCTCCACGTGTAGAGCCTTACTGTTCTTTTCCAGCCTATTCGTGAGCAGCAGTACCAGCCGATAATTGTGGAAAAGAACAACCAGGTTGTAAGCTTGGCAAAATGCGGAAACGGAAATTCAGTTTTTACCAAGACTTCACCCATCACATATGTTCCGTGTACGCTCCATTCTTGCAGCATTGCATAAACCCCATATGCCGTGATTGATAACATCAAAAACGCACAAGTATAGAAAATGTACAAAAATACCTTGTAGCCTGTTTCGTTTTCACGCAAGTAATCTACTTTCATTATTGTCACGACTCTGAGTACTAGCTATAAAAATTAACCAAGTTTATTAGAGTTATTTAGAAAAGCAAATCGTGACGGTTCCAGTGAATGTTCCGATTATTGGAAAGGAGGAGATTTCCGAGGTAGTGTCCGTTCTGAAAAAAGGTGTGCTGACTTCTGCTGCAAATCTTGGCGGAAAAAATGTTCAAGAGTTTGAAAAACTTGTATCCTCTTTTACGAAATCAAAGTATGCCATAGCAGTAAATTCAGGCACTGCCGCATTGCAGGCGGCACTATATGCGCTTGACATAAAAACTGGCGATGAGGTCCTTTTGCCTTCTTTTACATTTGTCGCAACGGCAAATGCAGTTGTATCAGTTGGGGCAAAGCCAGTCTTTGTCGATATAAGACGTGATAACTATACCATGGACCCAGCAGACTTGGAAAGAAAGATTACAAAAAAATCAAAGGCGATAATTCCAGTTCACCTGTATGGCAATGTCGCATACATTGATGAGATTTCCGAGATTGCAAGAAAGCATAATTTGCGCATAATTGAGGATGCCGCCCAATCCATGGGATCAAGCTACAGAGGAAAACAAACGGGTACATTTTCTGAGCTTGGCTGCTTTAGTTTGTACGCAGCAAAGGTAATGACGTCAGGCGAAGGCGGAATCATAGTTACAAGTAGTAAGAAACTGCGGGAAAAACTTCTCATGATAAGAAATCACGGGATGGTTCACGGATATGACACACGGGTACTTGGCCTAAATTTCAGGCTGCCAGAGATCAATGCGGCGATTGCCAAAGTACAGATGAAAAAGTTGCCAAAATTTTTGCTCAAGCGAAAGAAAAATGCAAAAATTCTTACTGACCTGCTTTCAGGTTTGGATCTGACTCTTCCGCAAAAAAGAAAACATGAGGAGGTAAACTGGTATCTTTATACAATTGCCACAAAATCAAGAGACAAGATAATGAAAGATTTGAACTCTAGTGGAATTGGCGCCGCAATTTATTATTCCACACCAGTCCACAAGACACCATTTTATGGTAAAAAGATAAATCTGCCAGTCACTGACTGGGCTGCACGCAATGTCCTTTCCCTGCCCGTACAGCCGATGGTCACAGAAGACAATTTGAGGCTGACTGCCAGAACAATCCGCAGTGCACTGAGTTGAATCCGCTATCAGATATTGCAGGAGAAATTTGCAAAATAATATTCCCAATACATGAGGAGGTTTTTCTCGGCAACAGCGAGTCAACGATTGCAGTATGCACTTTGTCAAGCATGGAACTCTTGAAGGAAATATCAAACTCTGATTTGATGAAAAAAATCGCCATATCCGGAAGACTGCTCTCTGAAAACAAGGGAATTGACGAATTGGTCCGGAATATTATCAAAAACCCAAATCTCCAGACCCTGATTGTTTGCGGAAAGGAAGTTTCTGGCCACAAAACAGGTCATGCGTTGGTATCATTGTACAAGTACGGCATTGATAATGACAACAGAATAGTAAACTCGTACAGCCCAAGCCCATTTCTTACTGTTTCAAAACAAGACGTGGAAAAATTTCAAAAACAAATAACACTTGTAGATAGAATTGGGGAAACTAGACTAGACAGAATTATCTAAAATCTAGTATCCGTTTTTCTGCCTGTCCCGATTGATTTCGTTTTTTCGCTTGTATTCTTCTAGTATGTCATCAGGTGTAAGATTCAGCTCAAGTGATGCCTGTACTACAAAATGCCAAATGTCGATTAGTTCTTCCTTTGCGTCTGCCGTATCAAATGGAACCGGTTTTTTCCACCACTTCCAATTTGTTGTACGCTGCAGTTCAGTGGCTTCATGAATTATTGCAGTACAGAGTGCAGATATTTTGCCCTCGGTGTCTTTTGGGTATCTATCAAGGTTCATCATTTCCGAAAGTCCTTTTTGGAGTGAGAAGAGCGATTCTAGTTTATCCATGATTTGGTTTTTGGATCTGTTGTCTATAACCTTTCAGAAGTCAGTCATTTTTTGGTACTGTTGTATCCTGGTTTCAATTTTTTTCTTATTTGTATTAAGTAGCCCGTCTAGGCCAAATCTTTCTACTGCAAACGATCCCATTACATTCCCATAGATTACGGATTTTTTTATCTCAGAAAGACTTGTGCTTTTTTTGCTTGCAAGATATCCAATCATTGCGCCTGCAAACGAGTCGCCAGCTCCAGTCGGATCTACAATGTCCTCAAGCGAAAATGCGACGGAGGGAAAAATAACGTCCTCAAAAAAGAGAAGTGATCCGTGCTCGCCCTTTTTGATTATGACGTATTTTGCGCCCCAGCTCATCATCTTTTTTGCGCATTTGATCAAATTGTGTTCTTTTGTGAGAAGTTTTGCCTCCTCATCATTAATCACAACGGCATCCACATTTTTTATCATCTTTATGACAGAGTTGCGTTTTGTTGAAATCCAAAATTCTATGGTATCGCACATTGAAAATTTTACGTTGTCAAATTCCCGTATCAGCGCTGAATTTTGATCAGGATCATTGTTTGCAAGGTATACGAATTCCGATTTTTTATAAGAATCTGGAACCTCCGGCTTGAACGTACCGAGAACGTTCAGCTCAGTCTTATTTGTTGTTCTGATACTGAGTGTTTGGTCATAGCTGCCGTCATAACGAAATGTTTTTCCTTTTTGGGTGACAAATCCCTGCAAGTCAAGATATTTTTCAAGTGTGTTGTGGTATTTTTTCGGAAAGTCGCTTCCAACTACGGCAATTAATCCAGTGTCCACAAAGAAGCTGGCAGAGATCCCGGCAAACGTGGCCGCGCCGCCTAGAACATCCTTGAGAACTTTGGTTGGAGTTCGTATGGTGTCTAGCGCAGTTGACCCGAAAACAGTAAGCATTAATTGGAAAAATTAAGAGTCTTGTATAAATTCTCTAGTTTGGTCCTGAGTTGGGTAGTACATGAACGGCACGTCAAGTGTGGCAAACAGCAACTGGTATTTTGTGGTTCCAGAGATCTTTACCTGCGGATTCTTAGAGTCAGTGCTCTGATCTTTTAAAAAGATACCATTTGTCGTAATTTTCCCCAATGCCGGAAGCATGAACGGATCCAAGGTTCCACCCCCCAGCGTTTTATCCTCAGTCGATAACGTAAAATCGGTTCTTCCTGCGTTAAGCATCAATAGTGACGGGTTTTTGAATTCTAGCTCCAGATTGTATAATGAGCCTTTGTCAGTCTTTTCAATTAGTTTACTGCTAGTTATTGCAACGCTAATCTGAGAAGCTGATGCGTATTGGATATATCCAAATACAGTAATGCCGATTATAACCAGAATAGCAACAAGTGCTTTTTTACCCATGCCTAATGATCAAAAATTTGTTTTTCTATAACTGGGGCAAAAAATGTCCGATAAGATGTGTAAAATTTTTGATCCAATCTTAAAGCTACTTAGAGCTAGTAGAATAAATGAAAATTTGTCATTTTTAATACAAATGGCAAAGATTAGGCTCAGATTCGGTGAAAATGAGGTAGAGGTCGAATCTAGGGACTTTTACATCGATAATGAAACAATAGGCCAGGTGATTTCTGACCTTACAAGCAGGCTTGGAGAAGGCAGGGCTAGGATTATCAGTGATGAGGTCATTTCGTTAGAGCCGCCAAGGGAGATAACGCAGGCATACCAGGCAAATTTGGATTACCTAAAGATACTAAATGACGCAGAGGTGCACGAACCAGAATTTTCACAGCCATCTCCCATAGGTCAAGATGAGGTGCCAGGTAAGATAGAACTGCTAGAAAGAGATCTGTTCTTTGCAAAACCAAGAACCGTCTCAGAAACAGTAGAACATCTAAGGGAATACGGTTGGATCGCAAGCCCACTTGATGTGTCAAAAGCACTATCAAGAATGGCCTTCCACAAGGAACTTGAGAAGAACTCGCAGGAAAACAAAACCTATTATTTCAAAGAACCGCAAATTATCAGCTAACTGTACTTGCAGGTATCACACTTGGCAAAAACACTACCGTCCAGATGATCAAAATGCGTGTTGCATTTTTTGCAGGTATGGTGCATATCAAAATACCCGTCAGATTCCGTATTTCCCACTTGGAATGACTCAAGGTCTGTGCTCTTGCACCTTATGCAATGGCATCCGCAGTCACACTCCATGGATTGATCAGGCCATTTCTATTAATAAATTCACAATTTTGGTTTTCGTGTCGTTGAATGCTATTATACTATTTTTGCTATATTCACTTGTTGGCAAAAAAACGAGTCGTACCAGAAGAAATTGACGATCATTTCAAGTTGTTTGGTAAGGAGCCTTGGGAAGTCGATTATGGGGAAAAATGCCCCCTTTGTAATGTGAGAATTGACGAGTACGGGTTCTGTTCTTGTGGTTCTAGCGGAGATTGAATTTGTTCTTGTATCTTACAACAAGAACCATTGCAGAACCAAATATCAAAAGTGACACTAGTGGATATTCAGGCACTGCAGATACACCAATTATTTCTACGGTGCCTACTTTGTCAGGCTTTATGCCAAGCCACATGGTTTTGCCGTCTGAATAAAATTCATGATTTATTGTAGCATTTCCATTAAGAAGTACTTCGTAAGGGTTCCAAAGTAGTTCAAGTGGTATGATCAGTGTAACGTACTTGTTTTCATCGTTTACATCAAACGTGATTTTTTTGTTTGGCTGATCAAACTCAAATGATGAGATATCAGCCAATGTTATGATTCTGACGTCAAATTTTTTGTCTTGCCATTGGACTTGCTTTACGATTTCTGTCTGGCCCAACTCATATTCTAGTTTTACTTGGCAGCCATGACAGTTGACTCCCCTTTTCTCGGCAAGATTAATTGGGGTTCCATTTGCAAATACCAGATTAGCAGCTTCTGGGAGATAGAACTTGGTCTCTGCAAGATACCGGTAATCGCCACTCCACATTCCATCTTCTAACTTTACTATATTTTTTAGATCATATTCGATGAGAGTTTTTTTGTCTGTTGGGAAGAGCATGAAGCTCTTGATATTTCCACTTACTTCTCCATATTGGGGGACATAGCCACTCTCCTCTTTTATTTGCAAATTAGTAAAATTATTTTGAATGACAGTTACTTGTTGAGGATGTATGCTTGGTTCCACCACATGAATAACATGGGCAGATCCATCTTCGCTTATTGTGATTTTTACCACCTGAATTGCAGGGTTGCCAATTGTAGCTTGTTGAGCAAATACAGTACCTGCTGATGAAAACAATACGCCAAGTATGATTCCAAGAATGATTTTTTTCATTTTACTATTCTGATATCGTTACCTTTGACATTTGTACGTCTTGGAGCGGACAATCGTTTCTATCACGCTGCTGACTGACTATGGCATCTGCCACGCTCATTCCCTCAACTACCTCCCCAAACACGGTATATTGCCTATCAAGGAATGTGCTGTCGGTTGTAACTATAAAGAACTGTGAGCCTGCGCTGTTCGGATCCGTTGCTCTTGCCATTGAGACTATTCCACGCATATGTGAGCGGGAATTGAATTCGGCTTTGACTGTGTAGCCAGGGCCACCTTGCCCCCACCTGCCCTTGTCTGGCTTTTTGGTATTTGGGTCCCCCCCCTGAATCATAAAGCCAGGAATGACTCTGTGAAATAACGTTCCATCATAAAATCCAGATTCGGCAAGCTTTGCAAAGTTTCTAACGGTTTCTGGGGCAATTTCAGGTAATAGTTTAAATACAATTTTTCCAAATTTGGTTTCTATTGTTACCTGTGCCAAACAATGACAGGCTCCGTCTTTATCATAAGAGTCTTACTATTTTTAGCTAGTAATCCTAGCAAGATTGTAATTATTACAAAGTTTTGTTTTGGTGTGATTTTATTTTTGATTCTCAATTATAGAATAGTTATTTTGGAAATTAAAACCGAGTCCGGAATATTAAATGGTATAAGAATTTTTTGAAGTAAGATGCAACTCTAATGTTTGTTTGAAAAAGTTATAGTCTTATATAGAACAGAAAAAAATACAAACTGTGAATCGCACAAATCAAAGCACCGTCATTAAACAAGCAATCAATTCTTATCTTGAAAAGGGGCTAACTGACAAGCAAGACATTTACTCCAAAGTAGTTGATGAGCTTGGCGTTCCACGACCTACAGTACGAAGAGTTGCAAGAGATCTCAGAAACGAACTGTTGACAAAAATTAAAATTTTACAATCAGAGATCCCACAACTGGAATCCACTGCAAGTCAAGAAAAAGACGAATAAACTTCGCTTATCTTTTCTTTTATTATCAGATTCCAAAATCAAGCATTACTGTTATATTCGACATGGTCTCCGCATAGACATGGGTTATCTGGGCAACCATCTAGCCACGGTTGTTGTTGCTATTTTTGCTTCCATGTTGACATGGCTTTACTTTGTAATGCCTGATGCACTACACCAATTGTTACTGGTATCATCAATTGTAACGTGGTTTTTGGTAGGAATTTGCTGGGCTGCGCAAAAAAGTGCAGATTATGCCCACAAATATGGCCATACTGAAAAAAAAAGCTCGACTAACATAGATCACAAACAACAAGTGCAAGTAAAGACGGCAACGGATGACGAATTAAGCGTGGCCAAAACCACATTCACAGTTCAATTAAACGAATTACATGACACTGTAAAGCTCAAAGACGGAGAAATTGATCGATTAAAACAACAGATCGCAAGTCTAGAAACCCTAGTTCAAATCGAGGCACTCAAGGCAGAGCTTGCAAACCTCAAAGTTCTTGCGTCAAAAGAAAAAACTGCAAAAAAGAAATAACCTACTTACAGTGCTCGCATACATTTGATTTATGATTTCGTTTGCATCCTGGACAACTTACTGCGCCTCCAAAATGGCATTTGCACACGCATCCGTCATTTAGAATTTCTTGGTCCATTAACACGTGTAATTGATACGTCATGTTAATATTTGACTATTTCATGATTACTCCTAATGTTTCTAAACAAAACAGTAATTGCAAGTTTTGCAATGATTGCAGTCTTTTCAGCAATATCTACTTCATTTGCAGAGACAGTAGATACTCAGACAACAATAACTCCAATCAATTCGTCAACTGGACTTGAAAAGACAATTGTGCCTTTCCACGCACCAAAAGAAAACAAATTGCCATGGGGTTTTGTTGAAGGAAAAATAGCAAGCCCTGTAGAGGGGCATCCAGTAATAATTCAGATTTACAAAAATGGCGAGGCAGTTCATTTTGCCCAAACTGATGTCAAAAAGGATGGCTCATACGAATACAAGTTCAGGGTAAGAGATGTAACAAACGATGTAGTTACTAGAATCTTTGAGGGTGACTATACTGTCAAGATATTCAAAGTAGTGTATCTGGACAAAAGCGCTACTTTTGCCTAGATGCAAGCAGCATAGTTTCATCAACCAGTTCTTTTAGCCTTGATTTTTCATTTTCACCAATTTGGCCGTCCTTTATCATATCGGCAGTCACGAAGACGGCCTTTGGGTTTGTGACTACCCTAAAGTAGCTCATTAGCTGTGTTAGTAGCGTTTGAACGTCAATAAACCCGATGTTTCCTGATGCAAGAATTGCAAGACCGGCGGTTTTTCCTGCTGTGCTTTTGTAATTGACAAATTCAAAGAGGTTCTTTAGTGCTGCGCTGAAAAACGAATTATAAATTGGCGTGCCAATAATCCACACATCTGCATCCATTATATCCTTGGCAGCTTGTAGTGTTGTTTGATTATAATTTTCATTTGGTCCACTAAAATAATCAATTCCGCCTTCTGACAGGTTGATGAATTTTGTGTCCTGGTCCTTTGATTTGGCATAATCGTAAACAAATTTCATCATGATTTGGGTGTTTGCGGTTTTTCGTGGGCTTCCAGATATTACTACAGTTTTCACGTTTTTTTGTTGGTTGTTCCGTATTTAAATTAAAATAACATTTGAAAAAAATGGACGGGCTTGGAGGGCTTCGATCCCTCGACCTGCAACTTAGGAGGCTGCCGCGCTATCCATGTTTCGCGTCACAATTGACTCTGCGCTACAAGCCCAGCCAGAAACTGCAGAGTAATTAGTTAAAAGCGTAATCAAGATTTGTTCTAATTAATTCGTGGATTTGGCTCCAATTAGGCGTGTTTTGGGTTTGTCCCCATCTCTCAAAGTATACAACATCTTTTAGCTCTAACCGTGGCAGCCATTTTACAGTTTCCAGATCAGGTTTTTCTGCAAATTCTTCCACATGCCCCAAGCACAGGTATGCTACAGGAACAATATGATCAGGCAGATCTAGTGTTTTTTTTAATATGTCATTAGACAGAATACTCACCCAGCCCACTCCTATCTCTTCTGATCTTGCAGCAAGCCAGAGGTTCTGCACTGCACAGCAGACACTGTAAATTCCAGTTTCCGGTATGCTTGATCTTCCGATCACAAATGGCCCAAATTTTGTTGGATCATAAGTGATGCAAATGTTTACGTCTGATTCTAAAATTCCCTCCAGCTTTAACGAGATGTATTTTTCTTTTTTTGAATCATCAACTTGGTTTGCGGATCTATTTTTTTCCTCTTCAAATGACTGTTTTACCTTCGCTTTTGTTTGAGAGTCCCTTATCAGAATAAAGTTCCATGGTTGGGAAAATCCTACAGATGGTGCATGATGTGCCGCATTTAGGATTCGTGTTAGAGTTTCATTATCTATTGGTTTTGAGTTAAAATGGGAGCGAACATCCCTTCTTGTGTAGATTGCCTTGTATAGGCCGGACTTTTCTTGGTTTGAAAACTTGTCACTCATTTTAATCTAGTTTGCTCCTTTACGTTTAAAGATTAATAATGTAGGCATCAGGTTCTGTACTTCATTGGGCCGGTAGTCTAGCTGGTTAGGATACCGCCTCGACACGGCGGTGATCGAGAGTTCGAATCTCTCTCGGCCCACTAAATAATAACCACAAGTTTTTGCGTTCCGTTTACTGTGAGGTGTCAAAATCCCTTTCTACTAGGCTCCATGCCGATTCGACAACCATCTTGCCCTTTGCACTAAATTTTATCTCTTGGCCGTTGATGATTGAATTGTATTCGTCAGCAGCGCTATCGGAAAGTAACAAGTTAAAGTTGGTTGGCAATTCAATTTGTGAGCCAGGATAGAATGCGGCGCGTCCTGGAAGAGCGATGTCTTCAGTTGAGTATGAGCCCTTTCCAAGAGGTTTGCCGTTTGCATATAATTCGTAATCTATGTTTGATACTGTAAACGTTTTTTCGCTCGGATTTTTTACTAGAAAACTAACTTCCAAGGTAACTCGGTTGTCAATAGTATTGGTGTTTACAACTTTGACACTGGTCAGTTGGATTTCTGCCATGCCGAGCTGTGGATTATCAAGACTTGCATACCAAGTGATTCCCCCCAGCATAGCTAAAAGCCCCGCTATTGCGACATAGATTATGCCTTTTCCCTGAATAAACAATCATTTGTACCAAAATACTACAACTAAAAAATGTTGTTCAGGTCAAATAGATAATATTTGTACACAAATACATTGTGAGTGATGGCAATAGAACAGGCTATCATCACATGGATTCACTTGGTAGCTTCTGCAATTTGGGTTGGGGGCTCTTTGTTTATTGCAATGGTTTTTGCCCCAGTCCTAAAGACGATGTCCTCATCAGT
The DNA here is from genome assembly GCA_036560565.1 of Candidatus Nitrosotenuis sp. GTDB lineage: Archaea > Thermoproteota > Nitrososphaeria > Nitrososphaerales > Nitrosopumilaceae > Nitrosotenuis. Next base: position 13,952 of record DATBQZ010000069.1, on the reverse strand, counting down.
AGAGGATAGGCTGCAAATTATGATAAAGGTTGGAAGGAAATTCAACCGAGTTGCAATTCCATCACTAGTAATTATGATTGCAACTGGAATCTTTAATGCGCATCAGATGTTGATTAGGCCGGATTTTTTATTTTCAACTAGCTATGGCGTGCTTTTAGTCATCAAGATAATTTTTGTTATAGGTTTGCTAGTTGCATTTGGAGTTCACGTCAGAATAATTAGAAGGGAAGTAGAGCAAAGAATAATGGCAAAACAGTTGTCTGACTCTCAAATTACAAAGTTACGTACAAAGATAATAATTGTAGGCCAGGTAACTGTGGGTCTTTCTGTTGCGATTTTATTTATGGCATCATTATTGGATGCCGGAATCTGAGTTTCCCTGTATTCTTATTTCATAGCCATTATCAATTTTACCGACACCGTACTTACATCCAGTAATTTTTGACGTGATGTAGAGATTTGTTTGCAGGTGCTCCGAAATTTCTCTTACTGTAAAAACAGATGTTTCGTTTATCATGCTTAGCGGCGCTACCAACATGTCGGACAAGTTGTTGTCAACACCTAGATTAGATTCTAGAAAATTGTTTTGGCATTTTTTACCAAAGATATCCTTATTTTTAAAATCTAGTAATTCGTCTGCGCCGTTGATCGATGTGGGATCCTGACTAAAAAGAACTAGTGACGCGCCTTGATTTTGCGCAGGCTGCTCATTAATTTGAGATTCTACAGAAAATCCGTTTTTCTTCAAAATATTATTTGCATTATCCACAAATGACGCAATATCAGATATTCCAGAGTGCGAGCACAGTATTTTTGCTTCCTTTGTATTTTGTTTTGTCAGAAATATTGGATTTAGTTTTTTTGACGGTTGTACTAAAACGTCAACTATCCCACCCCCTTTTGGATAATATCCACGTTTTTTTATCATCATTGAAAAATCAATTCCTATTCTTGAAAATGCCTCCCCTAGCACATGTTTTGTGTAATCGGCAGTTGGGCTCCAAAGCACATCAGTTCCCCCGACTAAAGTCAGTTCCAGTTTCTTTTTTGCAAGTGCGACTGCAGGTATCAATACTTGCAAAATCAAAGAGATGCTACCAGCTGTACCAACATTTTCTTGTAAAGACATATCTTGCATTTGATTTGGATAAAATTTTATAATTGAAGAGCCAATGTGAAGCCCCTCCACTTTGGCGTTGCAGATTTTTGCAAGTATCTTTACAGCTGTTAGATGTTGTGCTCTCAGTCCAGGCACTTTACGGTTTTTGCGAATATTTTCAATCTGTATTGGTCTTCCAGTTATTGATGATAACGTAACTGCACTCCGGAGAATTTGTCCTCCGCTTTCCCCGTGTGAGCCATCTATTTTCAAAATTTCCATGGATTGACTCCAGCTTAACTGTTTATGATAGTTTTTATGTAAATTAGAAAAAATAGAAAACGTGATTGGCCTCCTAATAGGAAGATTTCAGCCGTTTCATCTTGGCCATTTAGATGCAGTCAAATTTGCATTATCAAGTGTGGACGAATTACTAATTGGAATAGGAAGCTCCAACAGATTCAACGAAAAAAGAAATCCATTTACTGCAGATGAAAGAAAAAAGATGATAGAAACATCTCTTGATGAGCCTACACTAAAAAGAACAAGGATTTACTATATTCCAGACGTAAATGATCATGAAAGATGGACGCACCGCGTAGATGAGATAGTTCCAAGGTATGATGTGGTGTTTTCAAATGATGAATTCACACACACACTTTTTGGTAAACGTGGAATCAAGGTAATTTCAGTTCCGCTAAAGCAAAGAGAAATTCTGTCCGGTACAGATATTCGAGTCAAAATCAAAGACGATCAGGATTTGGCAGGGTTGGTGCCAGAGGGTACAAAGAAAGTATTGTTAAAGATTGACGCCAAAAACAGACTGGCTAATCTTTAATTATAAATAAAGCCACTAAAACATCCCTTCAGGCGAAATTATTTGGAATATTTAGTCATGTTACCTGGTCCAACAAATGTGCCAGATAGAGTAATGCGTTCAATGATTACTCCGATGATAAATCATAGAAGTGACGATTTTGTTGAGTTATATGAAGACGCAGTAGAGAAAACAAAAAAAGTATTTCAGACAGACGGTGAAGCAGTTTGTCTATCTGCTTCTGGTACTGGCGCCGTTGAGGCGGGGGTCATAAATTTAATCAAAAAGGGCGACAAGGTAATAATTCCCGTCAACGGAGAATTCAGCGGCAGACTTGCCCAAATGTTAGAGTGGGCAGGTGCAAACGTAGTGAAATTAGAGACAACACCTGGGCAAAACGCAACTTTTGATGATGTAAAGGCCGCATTTGACAATAACAAGGATGTCAAGGCATTCTATTGTGTGTGGAATGAAACATCCACAGGAACCATGATAAAATATCTGGACAGAATAAAGGATCTTACTGCACGCAACGACTCTTACTATGTTGTTGATGGCGTTTCAATTGTAGGAGGAGAAGAGCTGTACGTTGACAAGTGGGGAATTGACGTTTGTATGACAGGTGCACAAAAAGCATTTGCCGCACCGCCTGGAATTTCGCCAATTGTAGTAAACAAGAGGGCAAAAAAATACATGATGGAAAATCCTCCAAATACAATGTACTTTAATTTATCAAGATATTTCAAATACTACGAAGAGGCAAAGCACACTCCGTTTACTCCAGCACTTCCATTGCTATACGCATACAGAGAAGCACTGAGCATGATTTTAGAAGAAGGGCTAGACGCACGAATCAGACGACATAGAATTTGCTCCCAAGCGCTATACTCAGGGCTTAGCGCAATTGGACTTACTCCCTTTGCAAAAGAAGCTGATCGTTCAACAGTTGTTGTCGCACTGAATTACTTGGAAGGGTTAGAAGATAAAAAATTCAGAAATACGCTATCGGAAAAATTCCGTGTGCTAGTAGCAGGTGGATTTGGAAATCTAAAAGGTAAAGTGTTCAGAGTTGGTTGCATGGGCGAGGTAAACAAGTACCATGTCATGAGAACAATCTCCGCCATTTCATCCACACTCGACATGATGGGTTACAAAACTAATCCAGATGCACTTAGAGTAGCTGAAGAAAAACTAAAACCGCTTTAATTCGCCTTAACTTAATATAAGGAAATCCGATGACGGATCGCGTTGACTTTCACTAAAGGTTCACTTGTCCTAATTGATTATACTGCAAAGGTAAAAGACTCAAACGAGGTTTTTGAAACAACAATCGCAGAAGAGGCAAAAAAACACTCTATTTTTGAAGAAAATGCCAAGTATCAACCAAAGCTTGTTTCTGTTGGAGAATCATGGGTAATCAAAGGACTGGATGATGCGCTTGCAAGCGCCAAAGCGGGAGACAAACTCACAGTAGATGTAACTCCTGACAAGGGATTTGGCGATCGTGATCCAGGAAAGGTCAGAATGATCCCACTGCGAAAATTAGGTGAGGATGCTGAAAAGGTAACAGTTGGTGATACAATAGAGGTGGACCAAAAGGTTGGAATTGTAAGATTCATCGGATCTGGTCGAGTCCAAGTTGACTTTAACCACAGATTTGCCGGAAAGACAATCACATACGATGTGAATAGTGTTAAATCACTTGAAACTGACGAAGACAAAATTGCTGCAATCCTAAAGAGACACCTACCAGTTGAGGATTCAAAGATAGTTTCAAAATTAAATGGCAAAGTACTTGATGTCACAGTACCTGAGGAAATTTTTGGTGCAGAGGGCCTGCGAGTAATCAAACACTTTGCCCAAATTGACATATTCAAGTTCGTGCCAAGCCTAGAGAAGATCAACTTTGTTGAGAGTTATATCAACAAAAAGGCAGAGGCAAAAACCGCCGAAGTAAAAGAAACCAAAGCAGCTTAATCATAGCACATTAGTGCTTTTTGCAAGATCTAAGGCCATTTTTTCAGTCATTTGAATTTCTTTTAGGATGGTGTACCTTTCAGGCCTCAGCGACTGCGCAATAACAAGTGCCTTTGTAAGCATGTTTTGTGTCAAGCCGATTTCTTTTGCAGTCGTAGGTGCGCCAACATTTTTCAGAGTCTTTGTTATTTTTTTCCAATCTTGCCCCTGAAGTTTTGCCATCATGATTGCTCCAATTCCGCATTTCTCCCCATGAAGTCCTATTCCGGGGGCAATCTTATCTAAAGCATGAGAAAAGAGATGTTCTGCCCCGGAGCACGGTCTGCTGCTTCCTGCAATACACGACGCGACTCCTGCACTGATCAGTGCCTCAACTATTTCTCTTATGTCCGGAACTTTTTTCTTTTCAGATGCCTCTAGGAGGATTTTTGCACTCATAGACGCAAGATTTGCAGAGTATCTTCCAAAATACTCTCCCGTTTTGTCTCTCCCAATTTCCCAGTCTCTAACTGCAGTGATTTTTGCAATTAGATCACCGCACCCACTTGCCAAAAGTTTCTTTGGCGCCCTCTTGATCACATCAATATCAACAAAAACGCCAAGCGGCGCGGTTGCCACAACAGAGTGAGGTTTATCGCCACGTATGGAAACAAAAGGACTTGCAATTCCATCGTGTGATGCGGCGGTAGGTACGCTGACAAACGGTTTTTCCAGATTAAATGAGATCATCTTTGCGATGTCCACTGATCTGCCGCCGCCTATCCCAATGATTAGATCGCTCCTGTCTTTTTTGACGTCATTTTGAATTTTGTCTATTGATGTCTCATCGTTGTTATTGGCATTGTGCCATACACTTTTGATTCCTGCCATGAGCAAGGATTTTTGAAATTTGGTTTGAATTATTTTTTTAACATGTCTGCCGGAAATTACAGATACCTTTTTTGGCTCATTTAAGGAGTGTAGGAATTTTCCTATGTTTCCAAGGTTTTTGTTACCGATCACAATTAGCCGTGGTAGCTCCATTGTGTGAGAGGTGGAGTTGAGCACAAATTGCTGATAGTTTCACTCCTTATCAACTTCCCTGCAACAATAAGTTATTTAAAAGGGTCAAAGCCATTCCAGAACATCTAGGAGTATTTTATTTGTCAACTAATGTAGAAGAGAAGATTTTACACGGAACTACCACTGTAGGTATCAAGGCTACTGACGGAGTAATCTTGTGCGCAGACATGCGTGCAAGCGCAGGCTACTTTATTGCCAATAATAATACCATGAAAATTCAACAGTTGGCAAAGCATGCAGGTCTGACATTGGCAGGCGGTGTTGCCGACGCACAAAACATTACAGACGTCTTACGCTATCATGCAGCCATACACAGAGTCCAAAAGAATGAAAACATTCCAATTAGATCCCTTGCAAGACTTTGTTCGCTTTTGTTCCATCAGAACAGAGGCTATCCGTTCATTGCGGACATTTTGATCGGTGGATATGACAAAACCGGTCCCGCACTTCTAAATATCGACATGTTTGGCTCAGTTGAGGAGAAAAAATACGTAACCACCGGAAGTGGATCTCCTGTAGCATATGGCCTACTGGAAGAAGAATACAAGGATAATCTTACAGTTGAGCAAGCCAAAGTCATAGCATTACGTGCTGTAAAGGCAGCAATCGTAAGAAATATTGGAACTGGTGACGGCATCAATGTCGCAGTTATCGACAAAGATGGATTCCGCCTTTTGACAAAAGAGCAAAAGAAAGCCATAATCGCACTATAGTGATTTCATGCAAAAAAAACAACAGGAAAAGGATACACAATCAACAACCCAGAATGTAATGGCAACCATACTGCAAAGTATTCCAAAAGAAGCCAAAGTAAGTAAAATCGATTACGAGGGGCCAAGAATTGCACTATACACAAAATCGCCGCTATACCTGATGGAACACAATGAGATTATTTCTGATCTAGTTAATGTAATTAAGAAAAGAATTGTAGTGAGAACTGAAGAGTCCATCAGAAAGCCCGAAGATGAGGCAAGGCAGATTATAGCAAAAGCATTGCCTAAAGAAGCAGAACTTCAGGGTGCCTTTTTTGACACTACTACAGGTGAGGTCTCAATTGAGGTAAAGCGACCATGGTTACTGTACAACAATCCTAACTTTAACAGCCCACAGTTGACAGAAAGCATGGGTTGGAGAATACGCGTAAGAAAGGCAACAACAATTCCGTCAAGCACGATTCAAGCGATAAACTACAATCTCAAGATTTCTGCATCAGACAGGGCAAAGCATCTCAAACAAATTGGCGAAAGTATATTCCGTCCACGCTTGGCCCAAAAGTCCGAAGTTTCGTTGTTAACTCTTGGCGGTTTTGGCCAGGTAGGAAGATCAAGCATGATACTGACTACCCCTGAGAGTAAAATTTTGATTGATTGTGGAATCAATCCGGGAGCTAGGAGCCCGATGGAGGCGTTTCCAAGACTTGACTGGGCAAATGTCACACTAGATGAAATTGATGCGATTGTCATAGGTCATGCGCATTTGGATCACACTGGGTTCTTGCCAGTTCTCTGCAAGTACGGATACAAGGGACCAATCTATTGCACAGAGCCAACACTACCGATGATGAATTTGATTCAACTAGATGCAGTCAAGGTAGCAGCTGCGCAGGGGCGAGCCGCATTGTATGCAGAAAGAGATGTCAAGCAAATCATGAAACAGGCAATTACAATTCCATATGGAACCGTAACAGACATTTCACCTGACATTAAACTTGTCTTTTCAAATGCAGGACACATTTTAGGATCTGCAACGTGTCATTTCCATATTGGCAATGGTGATCATAATTTCGTATACACCGGTGACATAAAGTTTGGAAAAAGTATTTTGTTTGAAAGTGCTTCATGGAACTACCCACGAGTTGAAACCCTGCTAATTGAAAGCACATATGGTGCAAAAGAAGACATTCAGCCTACAAGGCAAGAAGTCGAATCTGCATTCATTAATGCAGTCAATAACGCGCTTGTCGATGGAGGCAAGGTACTCATTCCTATTCCAGCAGTTGGGCGTGCACAGGAAATAATGATGGTAATTGATCATTACATGAAGGCAGGCCAAATGATGGAAGCGCCCGTGTTTATGGAAGGCATGATAGCGGAAGCGACTGCAATTCATGAAGCATATCCAGAATATCTGTCACGTGAGCTTAGGCAAAAAATTCTTGAGACTGACGACAATCCGTTTGATTCTGAATACTTTACAAACATAGAACACTCTGACGCAAGAGAAGAACCGCTACGAGAAGGAACACCATGCATCATACTTGCAACATCAGGTATGCTAGAGGGCGGCCCTGTCCTAGAATATTTCAAAAACATTGCACCGGGAAGCAAGAACAAAATAATTTTTGTCTCCTATCAGGTAAACGGAACACTTGGGCGCAGAGTCCTAGACGGTGCAAAGCAAGTATCGCTCTTAGGAAAAGATGGCAAGGTAGAGATTGTAAACATCAATTGCTCAATGATAAAGCTTGACGGGTTTAGCGGTCATAGCGACTACAACCAGCTACTTTCGTTCATCCACAAACTAAGACCAAAACTAAGAAGAGTTCTTGTGAATCACGGTGAAAGAAGAAAGTGTGAAAATCTTGCGATGACGGTTCGCAGAATGTTCAGAGTTCCCGCACATTACCCACAGGTCCAAGAAGCAGTTAGGCTGTTTTGACAGTATCAGATACGTAAGACGTCGTTTTTTATCAGATATGATATCCCTGCGATGTATTCAGAGTCGGAAATTTTTCCTTCCGTCCACCATTTAACGGTATTTTTAAACCAAGGCGGGATTTTCATATCATCATATCGGATTGTTGTGTCTTTTTTGACAATATTGGTATCAATAAGCTGTACTGTCTGCAACGATTTTGTTTTGTCTTGATATTTTGAAAAAAAGACTATTCCTGTTTCTTTGTCGACGATTTCCAGATATTTTCCTGCCTCGCTCTTTGCAACAAATGATGGTCTTTTAAGATCTTTAAATGAGAAAATCACCTCACTTACTACCTCAGCTGAGCGTTCTTGGTTGATTTTTGTTCCCAAATTCATAGGAATTTGACGAACAAACGAATATTGGGTGCAACATTTCTCGCCCTGTTTCACAAGACCCGATGTTTTATTTATTTGAAAATTTGTAATGATTTTATTATTTTTTGAAGATTCTTCCGAGATCACAGATATGTTGTTGTATGTATCACCAAAAGTATGTGTAAGTATGATTATGTCATTGTTGTTATTGTTTTTAATTGAATATTTTACAAAATCATTTTGAGATAGACAGATGTTTCCAGATTCACAGTTTTTGTAATCTAATGTGTTAGCTGATTTTATAATCTTAGAATTCATCATGTATCTTATACCATATGAGAAAACGTTGTCTTTTTCGTCTCCACGATCCCAGCGTTTTGCATCATCTTTTATCCACTGTGGAATACTTTGGGCGTCTTCGAAGCGATCTCGTATGGTTTTAGTTGGTATGGGTTTTTCCAAAAGTAAAATTAGTTTATCTGTGCGATCTGATACTGTAGAGTCCCATGCGGAGTCACCATACAGTATGATACAGTCTCTAAAATTAGCAAAGTATTGGTATCTTTCACGAAATTTGGTGTTGCCCAATTTTTGTAAGTCAGGGTAAATTGTTTCACAAGTTTGAATTATGCCGATTATTTCTTTGTCATCAGAGGTTTGTGCAGCTGCTAGTTGTGCGCCAGATGTGATCGATAAGATGGACAATAATGCAAATAATAAAACAGATTTTCCCAATTTTACAATTTATGGTATTGTTTTGATATTAAGTAGACGTAGAAATGATTCGCTTTGTTTTAATATTTTATTTTAGATCGTATTCCGGTTTCCAGATTTTAACACCTGGTGGTGTAACGATTATTCTTTCTTCACCCAATCTTGCAATATCAGCATCGTGATTTTTTGCCAGACTGTACAATTCCTCAACTAGCTTTCGTAATTGCTCTACATCTTTTTGCGCAAGTGGAGTAACCCTTAGTATGAGTATCATGTTTTTTTTCATATCATCTTTTATTGAATGAATGTCGCTTGGGTCACGAATCGTAATTGCCTTTAGGTATGTTGGGCTTTCCTGCTTTTGCATCTATAATGAATGCGATCTACTCCCTCAAAAAGTCTTTCGCATCAAATGTAAAACGGTGCGTAATTTTTGTTCCTAAACCCTGTACTTGAGATATTCAGATTCTTCTGCTCTGATTATCGAGATTTCCGATTTGTCGTTAGCTTTTTCAACTATTATGATTCCCGGCGTTTCTTTTGGTGCATCGGAATAACGCAGTGTTATTGCGGCAGCAATTTGTTTATGGTCTTCAACATGGTCTCCACGCAAAAGCGTATTTGGTCCAACATGGTCTTTTGCATAAAACACAATGTCGTTTGGTAAGGCCAGAGCTTTGATCATGTTGTTTTCATCCTGATTTCTTCCAACAATTAGTTTTGTTGATTTATCAAGACGGAAGTGTCTTCCTATTTTTAGTAAGTCAATATCATTTGTTGTTGGAGTCTCAATATGTGCAAAGAGATCTTTTGCACGTATTGCAAATGCCGGATCTGTAAGAAGACACCCCCCGCCTGCATTTGGAGGGTTTTCTATTCCATATTCTTGTGCCATTTGTAATTGCATTCTTCTTGTGCGGCCCCTAACCATGCCCAAGTTTTCTCTTTTGATCAAACCATTTTCTTCAGGTATTGTCTTTGGTAATAATGCTCCAGAGAGTGGTCTTACTATGTATCCTTCCAATTCTGATTCCTTCTCTATGGTTTTCAGTGCAGGTCCATGTTGACTCATCGGTCTTTGCCCTAGTACCTCCCCTGAAATGATAAAATCAGCTCCGATCTCATCCATGTGTTTTTTTGCAGCCTTGAACATCATCGATCTGCAGTCAATACATGGGTTCATACCAGATCCAAATCCATGTTTTGGATTCTTTAACATCTCAATGTATTCGTCTCCAAGATAAACAGTTTTTAGATTGACGCCAAGTGTGTCTGCTCTTTCTCTAATTTCAAAACCACATCCCCTCCCACAATCAAAATCACAAAATGGAGTCTTGATCGCAACTGCAGATACTTCAAAGCCCTGGCTCTGCATCATTTTTACCGCAAGTTGACTATCTAAACCGCCTGAAAGTAATGCTACAACTTTTCTTTTTCCCTGATTTTCTTCCAACACTAGAAAATCCTAGTTTCCAATATACAAACTTTGCAACAAACATAAATCCACTAACTCATTATCATTTCAAATTGGAAGAACGACGAAAAAAGCTCCTCAAATATGCCCGCAATCTAGATTGCGATGTTCTGGTATCTTTTGAGCCTGAAAACCTCTATTACATGACTGGTTTTTGGGGTGAGGCAATTGGCATATTGGAAAAAAACGGTCATGCTACCATAATTTCTCCCGAGCTTGAAGTGGGAAGAGCCAAGGAAGAATCTATCGACTGCGATGTCGTTACGGCAGAGCGCGGTATTGGTCTGATTTCTAGCTTGGCGTCCAGAGTAAAAAACAGCAAAGTGTGTACAGATTGTCAGAGTTATCCCACTATGGAATCGCTCAAAAAATCTATTCCCAACATAAAATATTCGACTGATCCGTTTTATCGAGCACGTGAAATAAAAGACTCTGAGGAAATTGCCATCCTAAAAAAGGCATCCCAAATAATTGATGAAATGTACGAGTTGTGTGTTAAAAAAATAAAACCGGAATTACGAGAGTCTGAGCTACAGACTATTTTAATGTCTTTTGCCATGGAGCGCGAGATGTTTAGTACAGGATATAGATCAACTTTGAATCCGCTGATAATTGCAGGTGGACCAAATGGTGCATTGCCCCATGCACAGGTAACTAGAAGAAAATTTGCAAGGGGAGACTTGATAGTAGTTGATCTCACATTACGTTACAAAGGATACGTTAGTGATGCAACAAGAACATTTGGTTTAGGAACTCTAAGTGATAATGCAAAAGAAATCTATGAAGTAGTAAAGGAATCGCAGAAGGCTGGATTAAAAGCTGTAAGAATAGGAGCTTCTTGCAAATCAGTTGACGATGCATGTAGAGATCACATCGACAAAAAAAATTACGGCCAATATTTTATTCACTCCACTGGACATGGGATTGGTCTTGATGTGCACGAGTTTCCAACGATAAGCCAAAAAAGCCAGACTGTTTTACAAAAAGACATGGCAATAACCGTAGAGCCAGGCATCTACATTCCAAAAAAATTTGGCGTGAGAATAGAAGATTCTGTTATTGTGAAAGACAAACCACTGATTTTGCATAAATTTACAAAAGATTTAGTGATTATCTAGAATGCCGGAACACGTATGCTGTTCATTTTGTACATACAGGAATCTAATTAGAAATTTGTTGCAGCAGTATCAAGTGGAGTCAGTTGTTGGAGTGTGCTTCCAAAGAATTCATTGGAGCCCCAACAATTTTTTTAAGGTTTTTTTGCAATTAGTATGAGTATTTTCCAGGGGAATACGATTTGTCCGTTCTTTTTTGTAAAGGGGATAGTATTTTGTTTAATTTGATTTTTCATTTTTTTCTTTTGCGTTGCAGATAACGTTTTAATTTTTTCTTTTAGTGGTTTTGTAAGATATTTGAGATAGTTTTGCCAATAGTCAGAAAATGTTCCAGGACAGTAGGTGAAGATGTATTCCTGTATTCTAATATTAGCAAAGCCAGCTTTTGAAATGATTTTTTTCAGTTGATCCCTAGTTCCAAATCTATCAAGGTCAGGGGTTCCCTGTGGGATGTAATCAGGTATGAATTTTTCCACTACATCCAGAACACTGCTAAAATATGGAACCGTGTCTCCACTCCCATGCAGCGTTAATGCCAAGGTTCCGTCTTTTTTCAAATATTGTTTGATGTTTTGTAAAACTTTGTTTGCATTTGGAAAAAAGAACAATGCGTATTGGCATGTAACCACGTCAAATTTTTTATTAAACTTGATAAATTCTACATCCGATAAAACAAAGTCCAGATTAGTTTTGTTATTTTCTTTTTTGGCAATTTTAATTGCAGATATGGAGCTGTCAACTCCCACAACTTTCCCAAATGGGCCTACCTTTGCGGCGATTCTTTTTGTGATGGCGCCAGTCCCGCAGGCTAAATCTAGAACAGCATAACCAGCTTGAATGTTCGCTAGTTTGACTAGCTCTGAGCTACTCCTGAACGGGCCAATACTGTTTTTTGCCCATCTCTTATGATATCTTGGGGCAACTTCGTTCCAGATTTTGATTAATCGTTTTTTGTATTCCGAATTAGCGAGTTTTTTTGATCTTATCAATTCTCTGTAGTTTATGGCAACACCTTTTATTATATCGTCAGAGCACGTACAATCAATGGATGCAGCAATTCGTCAAGGCAAATTACATGACATTACTCATTTTGGAATAAGAGCTGCAATAGGCGTAATTTTCCTTACTCATGGTTCACAGAAATTCAATCCGGGATTTGTTGGGTTTTTGACAAGCCTTGGCATTCCAGCAGAAATGCAAATTCCTATTGCACTTGCAGAGTTTGTGCCAGGAATTCTATTAATTATTGGGGTTTTGACTAGAATTTCTTCTGCATTACTATCCATAGTTATGCTTGGGGCGATTTTCCTAGTAAAACAAGCTGCAAGCTTGACTGGCGAGCGCGGGTTTGAGATCGACTTGATCTTACTAGCAGGAAACTTGGCAATAATTGCAATAGGCCCTGGTCGGGTATCCCTCTCCCATGTACTAAAGAGAGTACCTAGATTTTTGCAATAAAACTCTGAATTTTATTTTTTGATTTTACGATAATAATTGCAGGTGTCACAAAGTAGATTCCTATGTTAAGTAAAATTACACCAATGCCATATCCAAGCATCTCTTGCTCGGAGTTTATGTCAACATAGTTCAAAACTGAAAGTGTTGACAAAAGTGGAGATATGGTAATCTTTACTGCCTCCTTGAATATTGGGCTTTGTCTTTCCCAATCAGATATGGTTGGGCTGAAGGAATAGTAAACTGCATTAAATGTGGTCATGAATGAAGCCCCAGAGTTTGTACCTAGAACGTTGTCTCTTACCTCCCTTAGCAACTGCACCTGTGGCGCAAGTTCAGAACCATACGCTGCAGTTGCAATAAGGCATCCAGATTTTTCCGAATTATCGGTGTTTGTTGCTTTTGTTGCAGTCGTCTTGAAGGAATCAACAACCTGGCTGAATTTGTCAAGAGTGCTGTCAAAGTTTCTTTCGCTGTTTGTGTACGTAAGGATATAGAATTTATCTTTGGCCTGAATTATTGTCTCTTTGAATTTTACATGGATTTGCCCATCAGCTGTGTTGAATTTTGCCAGCATGATTTTGGTAAGAGCCTCATTTCCATTAATTGTTGTTTTATCTTCCGATAAAATTGAGAGATTGCCTGCATCTATTGTCTTTTGTAGGGAATTTTTGATTTCATTTGAATAATCATCAAGTGATGTTCCATTGGTAGCTTTTACAGATATGGAAATAGCTGGGGTAAAGCCAGCAATTTTTGGACCTACTGCAACTATATCTGGAGAGTTTGGAGTTTTTTGAGTTGGTTCCTGCACTAGCCAGCCAGCAGGTGCAAGAAATGAAACGTCGAATTTTTCAGTGGAATATTCCTGTGTGTCTTGATTTGTAAATGATTCCGTCCTTTCCGGATCTCCCAAATCAAGTAGATCTGGAATTTCTGCACGTTTTTTTACCTCAGCCTTTAGGATTTCAGCTTTTTCAAAGTCAAGTGGGCGATTATTCATTTGTTCTCCCCCCGTTGTCAGGTTGGCAATTTTGTCAAGTGTTTCGTAGCTAGTGTTTGTTACTAAACGCCCAAAGGCGGCATAATTTTGATCTAAAAAGAACGAGTCCCCATGAACAACGAAAAACTGTGAGCTTGCACTATCTGGATCAAAGCCGCGTGCCATTGAGACAATTCCCCGTTTGTGTTTAATTGTGTTAAACTCACCAGGAATCGTATATCC
>DATBQZ010000068.1:0-26844 GCA_036560565.1 Candidatus Nitrosotenuis sp. | reverse complement strand
GGCAGAATTTCGCTCTAGTATTTTTTTTGCAATCTGGCCTCGCGTGCCTTTGTCCATATGCTGGCCAATTTTGTATTTTCCACGCATGGTACGTGGGATTATCTTGATTATTGCAACCTCGTTTACTACCTCCATGTCTTGCGTAAGTTTCTCGTATTTTCCCTCTGGCTGGTATTTCTCCATCAGCCCATTTAGCGCCAAGGTTTTTTCGCTTTTGTCTGAAACGATTACTCCGTTTCCCTTGATCACTACGCTGATGTATAGAGTGTCTGCCTGTGACGCGTCAGTTTGGTGTGTAAAGTATGATGGCAAAAACTCTAGTTCTCTGTCTACCTCAAAGCCTACCTTGTCGTTTGACTTTATGTTTTCAAGCTTTTCACCTCTCGTATGAGAATGCATGTAGATTGCGTCGTTTAGAAAGATAAAGTTCATCGGGATTATTTGGGGAAACCCGTCTTTGTCTATTGAGCAGACTCGTCCTACATGCTCTTGGTTTAGAAACTCGGCTATCTTTTGTTTTGATTTTATCTCAAGCCTTCCCAATAACTGCATAGGAAAAACTATGATTTATTGTGATTATATACAATCGTTTTATGCATTGGTTATGAAAAAGGCGCCAAATTTGAGCCTGAAAAACTCTAATCTTGGGTTTTAAAACAAATTCTAAGACTATGAGTATGCCCACTCATAAATTGAAAAGGCCAACCCTTCTTCTTCTGCTGATTCTACTATTTTCTTTTCAAAGACAATTTTGTAAACTGCACTATCGTCATTTATTATGTTAAGGCCGGGCTCTGATTCTTTGCTTGACATTTCCTTTGAGAGCACATCGAGCAACACATTTGAGAGACTATCTAGATCTTTTTTTGCGTGTGCAGTATCTTTTTGCAGATAAAATACGACATTCACTGAGAGCGGTTTTCCCTTGCATCGCTCCCTGACATTGCCAATGTTTTTTCCAAGCTTCGTCTCGACTGTATCGCGAATCTTCTTTTTTCCTTCCTTTGCATTTTTGCCGGCAGTTGCGGGAACAAAGCCTCTTACCTGAACATTCTGTAACAATATGTCTCCTTTCATGGTACTCCTGAATTTTGTCTGAATTTAAGCCAATCCTGCAAACAAAATCTGATTCAAAAGCTTGTCTTTTTGAATTATTAGGGCCAAAGTTCTAAAAACTGATCGGCCTTTGCTTAAAGTGAATCAGAGTTTCATTTGCACCGTCAAGCAGTTTTTCTATCCCTGGGGTCTTGTCCTTGTTTTCAGAAATCTTCTTTTTTAACACGTTTAGGTGGTGTACGTTTTGCTTGAGGATCTTACCTCTCTTGGTTTTTGACAGTACTGAATCCTTTAGGATTTTAAGAGTTGCAGATATTTCGCACAGTTTGATCAAAACTGATTCCCATGGGGCATCTTGTAGCTGCTTGATGTATTGTTCCTCTTGCTTTTGTCTTGGTAATGTCACGTCCTTTGAAATTGAGGTGACAATTGTTGCTATCTCGCGCCCAAATCTTGTATGTATATCATCAAAGCTAGAATTTGCATAGCACAGAAAGGCGCAGCAAAGTATCTGCTCGTCGTTTACCCCAATTGACTTTAGCCTAAACACGATGCTTTTGCAAAAATTGATGTCAGAATTTTTGGCCCTTGCAAAGGCTTCTGCTGATTCTATTAGGCTCATTGTCTTGTGCAGGCACACCTGACCCATACTATTTTGAACTTTCCTTCAGATTTTACATTGTGGGATATGGGCTTTTGGCAATGCCTGCATTCTGTAAATCCGTGATATTCATCAACTGGAACCATAAACACATCCCAGCACTTTTTGACATCGTTCCAAACTGTGGACTCTATTGCCTTTGGGGTTTCTGGCATTACTTGTTGTGTTTTTCTTTAAAGTATGGCATCACTTTTGATGCAAACTTGTCAATAGAGCCAAAATAGTTGGAGCCCCAGAATCGTATCACAAAGTGATTTACTCCTGCCTTTAGGAATCGCTCAAAGACTGGAATTACATCGTCCGGCGTTCCAACTGCAACTGATGAGCGCGCAACAGAGTCTGGAATTGTAGTTGCACCCTCTCGCATCTTTACAATCCAGTCTTGGTTTGACATGGAGTATTCCGTGAAATATTTCTTAAAATCAAATCCCTCTATTTCTTTTAATCCGTGAACTCGCAGCACCTCTGGTTTGAACAAGCTTACTTTGACTGCCTCTTTCATTTTTGCCCACGACTCTTCTGCGTCATCTGAAAAGTAGACATCAATGTCTAGCGCATATTGGAAATTATCTTGATCTTCTTTGCTTCTGTTGTTTTCTTTCATGGAGTCCTTGATGGTCTTTGCATGATCTTCGAAGAGCTCAGGTGTGTATCCTATGGGTAGCCATCCGTCGCCGTATTTTCCTGTCATCTTTAGTGTTCGCTGCCCACCTGCTGCCATGTATATTGGTGGATGTGGTTTTCTGATTGGTTTTGCTTGAAGGCACGCTTTGGATAATTGATAGTACTTGCCGTTAAAGTCTACTGTGTTTTCAGGACTTGAACCAAACAAGAGCTTGATTACTTGCAACTGTTCTTCCCACTTGCTTACTGGGTTGTCAAATGGTATGTTAAATTCCTTTAAATTTTGAGCTTCGCCTGCACCGATTCCAAGTGTTGCTCTTCCCTTTGATACTCTGTCAAGTGTAATTGATGCAAGTGCGATATTTGATGGGTGTCTTCTGATTGCGTCAGTAACACACGTGCCAAGCTCTACATGTCTTGTTGTTGCAGCTATTGCAGAAAGCATAACCCATGGATCGTTTACTATTGCCTTTGTCCACTGGGGTACATTGGAATGGTCCATGTACCAAATAGAATCATAACCTGTTCTGTCTGCAAGTAAACACGCAGTTAGGATTTGGTCTTCACTAAATCCAGCTCTTGCCACATTCAGCCCGTTTTGAATTCCGAACTTCAGCATCTTTTTTCTGGTCAGATTTTGCGGTATTTAAGTTTAGTAAAATGTGCGATTTCTGTGCCCCACAAAAGAGAAAATAAAGAAAAAGATTCTAGAGTCTTCCTTCGACTATGTCCTTTAGACACTGGATGACGTCTTGTTTTGTTACTGGTCTTGGATTTGGATCCAAATGGCCTTTGTCTGTCATGACTGTGTCTGCCGCTTGGTCAAGTGGCGCCTTTAGAGACATTCTGTCAAACTTTAGCTTTTCAATTACCTCTTTGAACTGCTCGTAAAAGATTGACTTGTTGAACTTGTGCGCTACTGTGGTGCATGACGAAAGAGAATAACCGTGAGCCACGCCCTCATTTGAAAAGACGTATGACAACGCATGCCCTAGTGTTGTGGAGCAATTACCAAATCCTATTCCGGATAACATCGAGCCGTACGGGTAGTTTTCTGGCTTGTTGTTGATTATCGCGTCGTACAAAACCTCAAAGGCCTGCTTGCACATCGTTCGTGTTAACTCGTTTCCAAGCTTGCTGTCATATCCTTCGGTTGCCTGTGCACATGCATCACAAACGGAATTTTTGACAATTTGTTCTGGAGTTCCATCCATAAAGTATGCGTCTACTATTGCTCTATCTGCAAGGAATCTGTCTTCTCGCAAGAGCTTCTTTTTCCCGTCAAACTTTAGAACGCAATATGTTGTCATTTCAGCACCGGTTCCAAATGTCGTTGGAATGAGAGTTTTTTCAAGTTTCATTTCAGCTGCAGAGTATTTTGCAACATCTAGTGAGCTTCCGCCGCCCAGTCCAATTACACAAGACGGATTCTTTGCCTTGTATTCTGAGACGACTTGGTTTACCGTCTCAATTGATGGTTCTGGCTCTACCTTGTCATACAACATGTAATCTTGAATCCCCATCTTTGCCAGCCACTTTGTTGATATTGGTGGAGGGGCAGTCGTAATCACAAGTGCATTTTTTGGATATTCTGCTTCTGATAGCGCGTCTTTGCCAAACTGAATAATTTTTGGAATTTTTACTGTGTGCATATTTTGTGGTGTGATGAAATACTAATTATACCTTACAGGAGGAAACGATTTCCCCAATCATCCTTGATGCCAGGTGCGACGTTTGATTATTCAGATCGTGTTTTGGGCAGACCTCCATGATGTCAAATCCTGTAATTCCCCTTTGGGCTATTTTTTTAACTAGATGCATGGCATCTTGGCTTTCCATCCCAATTGGCACTGGAACCGAGACTCCTGGCGCATATGCTGGATCTAGGCAATCCATGTCAAATGATATGTAGACGTTTTCCTTTATTGTGTCTAGAACAGTTTTTGATATTTCCCTCATGCCTTGTTCGACTATATCAAATGGCGTAATTCCCTTGAGACCGTGTTTTTTTATGTTGGTAATCTCCTCTATTTCGGGACTTCTAATGCCAATCTGTATGCTTGATTTTACGTCGATATAGTCCAAAGAATCCGTAATGACTGAGCCGTAATAGTTCCTAGTATGGGACACAAAGTCTGGATGAGCATCAAAATAAACCAGGGAAACAGGACCGTATTTTTTTGCCATTGCCTTTAAAATTGGTGTAGTGTTGGAGTGATCCCCGCCAATTGAGATTGGGATTTTTGAGGATGATAAGATTTTATCAATTGTTTTTGGAATCTGCCGTTTTTTGATGTTTCCATAATCGTAAATTCTTGCGCTCTGAATGCCGTCTGTTGGCAGGGCAAGACACTGGAGTTTTTTTTCATAGTAGATATCTCGCTCATTTGAAATCTTTCGTATCCTGTCTGGTGCCTTTGAGGCGCCTGACCATACCGAGTGAGACCCCGTCTCATCGGGTATTCCTAATATGACAATATCTGACTCGTCAAAGCCTGATGTGTTTGCCCAACAGATTTTCTTGACTGCCTTTTTTGTTTTATTGTCCAACTTTGGTTGCATTGTGCATATTGGGAGTTAGAAAATAACTCTTTCTACAAATTCCTTCATTAGATGTAGACTGTCACAGGTGATCTTAAATGATCTAATGCCGACTCAAAGATGTTTGATCCAAAACAAACGGCAAATCTATAACACAAAGACGCAAAATGCCCTTGATATTATAGATGCCGGACTGCAAGCTGCCCTACCGCAAAACTTGCTTGCTGGCATGATTACGAAAAATAAACTACGTGTTGGAAACAAAACATACTCTTTGTCAAAGTATGAGAAAATCTACGTAGTGGCAGTAGGCAAGGCTGCCGACTCGATGGCAAAACTAGTCAACTCCAAGATAAACCTAGAGCAAGGGATAATTGTAATCCCACAAAATTACAATCCTGTATTTTGTAACAAAAAATTTAAAATTCATCGCGCAGGCCACCCGATACCAAACAAATCAAGCGTATCTGCAGCAAAATCTATCTTAAACTTGTTAAAAAACGCCGAAAAAAATGACTTTGTAATTTTCCTAATTTCTGGGGGCGCATCTGCCCTGGTTTGCCTGCCTGATGGAATTACTTTGGCTCAAAAACAGCAAATTACTAAACTCCTTCTCAAATGTGGTGCAACAATTGACGAAATCAACAGCGTTCGGAAGCATCTCTCCTCGATAAAGGGAGGGAAACTGGTTCAAAATTTACCCTGTTCTGCAATTTCGTTGGTGATGTCCGACGTGGTAGGGGATGATCTTGCCTCTATTGCATCTGGCCTTACGCATTTTGACGACTCGACGTTTTCTGATTGCATGAGAATTATTCGAAAATATGGATTAGAAAGGAAAACGTCATCATCTGTTTTGAAGCGATTACGGCTTGGCGTGATGGGGGAAATAAATGAGACTCCAAAAAAGTCAGTAATTCCAAATTTTATCGTTGCAACAAACAAAGACTGTGTCGATACGATGGCAAAGAAAGCAATACGTCTTGGTTATAAAACAAAAACACTCACTCCGATTTCTGGCGACGTAAAAACTGCAGCAAAAAGAATCTTGCAAAACTTTTCAAATGCAAAAAAATCTTGCCTTGTATTTGGAGGGGAACCGACTGTCAAAGTAACAGGCGGTGGTAGGGGTGGACGAAATCAGGAATTGGTTTTATGGATATTGAAAAATTTGAAAGACCCCGCTGTCATAGTGACATCAATTGGAACCGATGGGATTGATGGCAACACAAAATATGCTGGAGCAATTTCTGATTTTATTCCAGATTGCGATGAAATAAACAGATACTTGAGTGATAATGACTCTAATGCGTTTTTCAAAAAACACCACCGGCTGATTCTGACTGGTCCAACTCACACAAATCTAATGGATGTTGGACTGATCATGAGATCATAAAAACTTGGAGGCGTTGTTTTCAATAGCATTGATCTTTTCATAGGTAAACTTGAGGTTTCTTTGCGTGCCAAGCTGATTTATGAATCTCTTTCTGTGTTCTAATATCTGATCGTCTGACTTTACATCTGAAGAAAGATGGTGAATCATTTCGTCTGAATCAAGCATGATTTTTACAATGTCGTCTTTTTTTATTATGAAAACTCCGATTGACCAAAACAGCCCAACATGCAATGCAATATACTTTGATTGCATATCTGTAACCTTGTCAAGAAAGATATCTGCATGATCTCGAAATTGTTCTTTTAGATCATTTTCTGTTTTGATTGCCCATGAGATCCTCTTTGCGTTTCCATCCGAATACAAAAGATGTTCCATGGTCAATCAAAAAGGTGTTTTTAGTCTATATAATTTGAATTTAGGTCTGAATAATCAATCTGAAAATAAAGTCTTGATGCAAAGATCCTTTGCCTTCTTTACGAAAATGGTCGATGAGCTAGTGGAGTTTTCTGACACTGACCCTGAACTTGCAGAAGGCATAAAGTGGCTTGACACGCAAGCACAAAAGAAAGGAATCACGTTTTATGAAATGGTATTCCAAGTGCTTTACAAACACGACATTAATGCAAGAGCACAACAGTGGCTTAACTCTAGGAACTAATCTTTTAGCAGTTCGCTTGCCTTTCTGAATTCCACTTTGTGTTTTCCTGGGATAATTTTACTGCGTGGCTCGATTCTTGGTTTTGACGACTTTTTTTTCTTTTTTGTTTGATTACGTTTTTTTGTTTTTTTGCCGTAGTCATCCCACTTGATCCAGACCAACGATTACTCTATTTGAAAACTAGAATTAATGATTTTTCACTGTCTCAAATCAAACGATTTATACTCACAGCCTTGTGGGCCGCAGTATTTTCCGACATAGTTTGCCTTTGGCCTGTATAATACTGGTTTTGGCGCAGCTCGTGCAAACTTTTCCTCAATTACATGTGATGCCCATCCTGCAACTCGCGATATGGCAAAAATAGGTGTGTTAAGATCAGGCGGTATTTTGAGCATATAGTACAGTGATGCACTATACAAGTCCACATTTGGATAGATGTCGATTCCTTTCTGCTTTTTCATTTCTCTGATAGTCACTTCTTCTACTTTCTCCGTTATGTCGTACCATGGCTGTCCTGTTTTCTTTGCTAATTTCTTTGAGAGTTCTTTAAGCACTTGGGCGCGTGGATCGTATGTTTTGTAAACTGCATGGCCCATTCCCATGATTTTTTCGCTTTTAGCTAGTCTTTCTTTTACCCATGACTCTGCGTTGTCAGATGTTTTGATATCTAGAAGCATCTTCATGACCTCGTGATTTGCTCCTCCGTGGAGGGGACCACTCAGTGCTCCAATCGCCGCACTGACTGCCGAGTACATGTGGGCTCCAGTCGATGCAACCTCGCGTGCAGCAAACGTCGATGCGTTAAAGGTGTGATCCGCATGCAATATCAGGCAAATGTCGAAAATTCTCTCAGTTTCCTGATCGGGCTTTTCGCCAACTAGCATGTTCAAAAAGTTTCCAGCATGACTCAGTCTTGGGTCTGGATCCACAATGTCTTTACCTGTCCTGACTCGCTCCCAGCTTGCAACGATGGTTGGTATCTTTGTAATCAGATTGACTGCGCTTTGATAGTTAATCTCTTCTTCACTTTCTCCCTGGTCGTCATAGTATCCTGCAAGTGCAATCACAAATGCCTGCAACATTACCATTGGATCTGCGTTTTTTCTCCAGTTTCTCATGTTTGACTGCATTTGTCTTGGCATGTCGCGCGCATCAACTAGTCTTTGCACAAACTCGTCAAAATCTGCCTTTGTTGGCAGATCGTCATTTAACAGCAAATAAGCAGTTTCTTCAAACGTTGAATTTTTTGTTAAATCTAAAATGTCATATCCACGATAAATCAGCTTGCCCCTATCGCCATCAATGTCTGAAATCTTGGTGTCTGCAATCTCGACATCTCTTAACCCTATGTTTTTTGTCTCCAATTTGGTATTTTTTGCTTGAAAATTGCCTATTAAGTTTTGCACTACCTTATGACAATCTGCGGAACTGCAAAATCAGGCGTGTGCTGTAAAAAGTTGTTTGTGCTTATAATATGAACAAAAAATAATGAATAGTTGCCAACGGATACTGAATGTGAAAATAAGGACTAGTATTCTTCTGATTTCGTCTATATTGGTAATTTTATCTGTGGGGCTGACATCTTACTTTACCTTCCAATATACTGAAGAAGCCATCACTCATTCTGCAATGCAAAAAATGACTGCCACACTACAAGAAAAGAAAAACCAGGTGGAAACATTACATGCAAGGGCAACAGAGGATCTTGTCTATACGCTCAAAAATCCGCTGTTTGAAGAATATTTTGATCTTCCGGAAACAAAATCAGGCGATGTCTACAAAGATGGCGTTTTACAGCATACACAAAAGCAAAGAGATCTAAAAGAAAAACTAGAACATGCGATTTATAATTTTCAGGAAAAATTCCAAGTTGATGAGACTTGTCTGATTGACACTTCTGGCCAAGAGCACGCAAGACTGGTATTGACAAAGACTGCCCCTGATGGGGATCTCTCGTCTGAGGAGTCAGGTGCATCGTTTTTCACCCCCTCTTTTCAAATGGAAAAATATCAAGTACACGTGCAATATCCATATGTTTCTCCTGACACAAACAGGTGGGTTTTTGCATATGCCTCTCCTGTCGTTCTAGGTGATGGACAAAAGCCAGCAATATTTCACTTTGAAATGCCAATGTCAATTTTTCAAGATCTGATCAAAGTATCAGATGGACGAATGTATGTAATTGATCCAAAAGAGTTTCTTGTTGCAGACTCTGACTATCAGTTTAAAACAGACGATGTATCGATGGTTCCGGAAAACTATTTCCCGCCGGTACTCGCTATATCCGACTCTGACGAATTTAATAATTTAGTAGATGAGATCAAAATCAAAGAAAACGGTGCTGGCTCTTATTACAAAAATGGTGAATTATATCACGTTGTGTATGAAAAACTGCCTACATTTGACTGGATATTGGTGTATGAAATCCCACACTCATTGATTTTAAGTGGTGATGAAACTCTCGATAATTTGAAATCTACAATCCTAGTTGTAGGAATAGCAATAATCCTTACTGCTTTTGTCGCGATGTTTTTCATCTCAGCAAAGCTATCCGATCCGATAAGGCGACTTATCAAGGCGTGCTCAGAACAAAACATACACGACCCAAAACCAATTGAGATTTCCGTAAATGACGAAATAAAGGATATTTCAAACGCCATAAACTCTATGGTGGGAAGAATTTCTGATAACAACAAGTCTTTAGAAATAAAGAATCAGGAAATACTGCTGCATAATGTTGCATTAAAGTCTGAAAAAGCCAGAACCGAGGATCTAAATGCCAAACTACAAGACAACATGGTCAAACTTGAGGAAGCCCAGTATGAGTTGGAGCAACAGCGTGATCAACTAAGAGACGAGATAAGACAAAAAACCGAAGAATTACTCAAAGCCGAACGTCTTTCTGCAATAGGTCAGCTAGCAGCGCGAATTGCACACGACCTGCGCAACCCACTCACCGTCATACAAAATACCTCGCGTCTACTTCAAGTCAAATTTGCAAAACGTCTTGATGCCAAGGAACAAGAGCATTTGGCACGGCTTGATCGTGCCATTTACAGAATGGCGCATCAGCTTGAAGATGTTTTAGATTGTGTCAGAATTCCCCAACTAAAAAAGAAAGACTGCTCACTTTCTGCGATTTTACAAGACGTCATAGGGCGAATTGAAGTTCCATCAAACGTCACAATCAATATTCCGCATAATGACTTGACGGCTTTTTGCGATCCTGAAAAAATGGAAATCGTGTTTGTTAATTTATTGGTCAATGCGATTCAGGCAATAGAACCAAGAAAAGGGATCATAAATGTGGAAATATTTGATGACCCTATAAACAACAATTTTGTTGTAATCAAAGTAATTGACTCTGGGCTTGGTATTACTCAAGATGGTTTACAAAAGATATTTGAGCCGTTATTTACAACAAAGCAGACTGGTACCGGGCTTGGTCTTTCCAGTTGCAAGAACATCATAGACCATCACGGCGGCACGATTGCCGTTTCAAGTGTTGTTGGCAACGGTACTACTTTTACAATAACGCTTCCAAAATTCTCCGAGTATCATGATGCGCAAAAAAATCTTCTTTTAAACTCTTGATTCTAAATGTTTTAAAAAAACCACTCTGGTTAATTTCTTAAAATAAAAAGAACAATGAGCCTGTGGATGACGTCTGATTTGTGGCTAAATTGAGTCTAATCTGATTTTTTAGTGCTGCGCTAAATTTAGCAATTAGTCTAATATGGTAAAGCTTACCACTATAGGCATATTTTTTGATACTGCTCATGACACAAGTCGAGCGCAAATTCATGCAGCAGGTAGATGATTTTATACTGGGTGCCTCGCCAGAAACTCTTTCAAAGTTGGCAGAAATTGATAAAAAAACTCAACTCGAGGGATTGACGTTTTATGATGTGTATTCTGCACTCTCTGATGAAGACAGAAAACAAATTTTGGTTAGAAACATCCAAAACAAAAAAGACTAGTTTTCCTTTTTGATTTAAATAAGGTAGCTAAAGAGTGCGAATGTGACTGCTGTAAAAAAGACAAAAACTGTAAAAAAACTACGAACCAAAGTAGTTTGTCTTTCTCACATGGAAGATGCAGACGGCATATGTGCTGCAGCACTTGTACGTGAAGCATATGGAGGCGAATCTGTCCTAGTTGATTATCCTGGAATGATGAATGCATTAGAACTGCTCGTACAAGATGAAAAACTAAAAACTTTGGTTATCTGTGATGTGGGACTTGCCAAAAACAATCAGGACAAATTTGTTGATATTCTCTCTAGTCTTAGAAAAAAACGAATCTCAATTACCTACATTGATCATCATGACATTGACCCCGAAATAGTAAAAAGGCTAGAGAAGGCAAAAGTCAAAGTAATTCACGATACAAACGAGTGCACAACAGTCCAGGTGTATGATGCATACAAATCAAAGTTATCAGATCACTCATCGTTTATCGCGGCATGTGCGGCAATAACTGATTACATGGAGGATAGACCAAAGGGTGCAAAGCTTTTGCAAATCTATGACAGACAGTTTGCTCTGATCTCTGCAACCGTTCTTACATACAACATAGTTGGGCACCAAAAGGATCCCGATTACTTGCTGTATTTAGTAGAGGTTCTAAGCGAGTCGAAATACCCGCACGAGATTCCAAACTCGTTTGAGTTTGCACAAATCCAAGTTGAAAAACTTGCAGGGATGATTGCAAAGGTCAAAAAATCGCTAAAAACAATGAAGAACCTCGGGTACATGGAAATTTTGGATGCAGGTGCAAGTGGTGCAGTTAATTTTGTTTTAGGACTTTCAGGAAAGGAAGTCGGTGTGGCATACAAGGAACGAGTTGATCATGGCATCTATGCGGTATCAATCCGCGGTTCCAAGTCATGCAAGGTACATCTTGGAAGGCTGGTAAACTCGCTTGCAGCAGAATTTGGAGGCTCTGGCGGAGGACATGACAAGGCATGCGGCGCAGTTATTCCAAAAGCAAAAATTCTTGCATTTGTCAAGGAACTAAACTCAAGGCTCAATCAGAAGTAAATTCTGCAATCATATCTATTTCGACAGTGGAATTTAGGGGAAGACTTGATACTCCTACTGCAATTCTTGAGTGCTTGCCTTTTTCGCCAAAAATTTCAAAGAACAAATCCGATGCCGCGTTTATTATTTTGGGGTGTTCTGCAAAATCACTTGCCGAATTTACAAATCCTGACACTCGAACAATTTTTGTTATTCTGTCTAGGCTGCCAAGGTTTGCCTTTAGCTGCGCCAAGATGTTGATTGCACAAATCCTTGCCGCACCCTGTGCATCTTCTATGGTCTTTTCGGTTGGAACCTTGCCTGTGAATGCGACTTTGCCATCTTGCATTGGAATTTGTCCTGAAACAAATGCCAAATTTCCTGATATCACCACTGGTATGTACGAGCCTGCAGGTTTTGGTGGAATTGGCAGTGTTATGCCAAGTGACTTTAATTTCTCGTCGATCACAAAGATTAGTTTTTGTCTTGGTTTTTTAATTCTTTGAATTTAGCTGTTTATCTTAAGATGGACCATCTCGCCCTTGTGCGAGTCTGTGTGATAAGTCATTTTGGTGCTTTGGCCCTTTTGCTCAAGATAGCTTCCAATTAGCATTGCCCATGGCAAGGAATGACCGCTGTTTATCTTTGACTCTAGCGTGATATTGTTTGTCTTTGAATCATACTGAATCTTACCTGCGCATGTAATCTCTAGTGTCGAGTTTACGATGTCTAGAATTTCTTCTAATGGCCTGTCCTTTAGCGATACGCCGTTTTTGTCCAAAAATTTCACAAAATCCACAAGTTTGTTCTTTGAATTCATGATGGAATTGAGAACAAAGCCAAGGCCGTTTTCATTAATCACGTTGATTATCTTGCACACCTCAAGTGCACGAGCCTTTGACATGTCTGAAAGATTGTCTATTTTGAATGCAATCTTCCAAATTTGTCCGAAAACTTTGGTCTGATTTCCTCCTAGGATGTCAGTTGCAGTAAATATTGCCCCCTTTCCGTTTGTGCTGTCAATTAAGAGAAGCTCAGTGTCATCAAAGATGAAACAATTCTGAATAATTTCAGAAGACTTGATTTTCACTCCGTCTGGAATTGCCCTAAATGATTCTCCTCCAATTACCTGCGATGGCACAATTAGTTTGACATCCAGATTCCTTCTCAATACTGAAAGTAGTTCCTCCTTGCATTCTGCCAGAATGCTTAGGCCCCACGAGTCTGCCATTACATGAACTGATGATTTTGCACCGTCAATCATGGTGCGTAACTGTTTTACAACATAATTTGGATGGAGGTGAAAATATCTTTTTTCTTCGGCGCCACGAGCCTTCTTACTTTCTTCGCTAATTTTCTTTAGATTGGAAACCAGCGTATTCATGGCGTCTACTTTGTTTATCTGCTCGTGTACTATTTCGTCAAATGCGTCCTCTGGCGCAATGGCTGTGCACATTACTGGTTTACTCTTTGATAAAATTGCGAGTTTTTTCTGTTGGAGCTTTAACAAAACTGGATAAACCTTGGTTCTTGGGAGTTCAGAATAATAGGCAACTTCGCTTGCAGAAATTGTACCCTTTGTGACTATTGTTACGTAGGCACGAGCCTCATATTTTGAGAGGCCAAACTCCTCTAAACTTATGGTTAGCTCGTGTTCTTTTACCATGGCTTGTGTTTTAGTATTGTTAGGTAAGATCCATTGTCAAATTCATTGAACAAATGCTAGAAAAAAAACTCTAGATTGTATCTCTTGCCTACTGTAACTGCGGTTAAACCAAAATTTGTGACACCGCTCTAATAAACACAAATCTTGGTTGATGATCGAGACATGGTTGCAAGTTCAGTATTTGTAAATGATGTGGTTAGGGTCCTTCCAAACCCGTACGCCCTTACAATAAAGCCAAGACTGGAATATTCTGCGTATCTGACACAGAGCATATTTGATAAATTACAAAAGCAGTGGGTGTTGGCAAGGAAATCCAATCTGAAATTCTATCTCCAAAACGAAGGCGCGCTTGCAGAGAACTACGAGTTCAATAAACAGGTAGAATACGAAGGAACCCTAACCTCTGCAATAACTGCAATCAAAATGATTCAAAAAAGACTCGAATCAATATCCCAAATTAGCAACATTACAGAAACTGTGTCTCCAATGATATCTATTCTAAGAACTGTTAATTCTAACATCTATCTTACGTCGCCTGATATTGGTCAGGATTTCATTGAACTTTCCGGGATTTTGGGCAGCATTGTTATGGATTCGGGGAGTTTGATTGAGGCCAAATTTGACTTTAAGCAAACAAACCTCGAATCCAAGCAAATCCTAGATGAAGTAAATTTGATAGCAGAATCTAAAATCCGCAAGCAGTACCCTAATCTAAATTTCTAGCAAGCCTGTGATACTTATGAAGTCATTCGAATCGAGCAGTTTAGACCGGGATATAGAAAAGGTAAGGGGCATATCTGCAATAGTTAAAAAGAAACTCCTAGAATCAAACCCAAAATACGAGCAAAAAATAGCAAAGATGTCTCGCGAGGAGCTAGAAGACTTGGATATGATACTTGGATTGGCAGAACAAGTGCTCATAAAATACCACCACAAACATGACGCGTATGCTATTTTGAAAGAGTTTACGGACCTGATTAGAAACTCTACTTTTTCACTGGGGGAAATAAACGACCAAATCCAAGAACTGATAATCTCTGCTCAATCCTCAGTCTCTGAAATAAAGACCGCGCAAGGCGATGTCTCATCAAGTCTGTTCTTTGACGATAAGGTAAAACCGGAGACCATCTCAAGAGAAGGTAGAATAAATTTAACAAAACCTGCTACACCTGTTTACACACCAGAATACCAACAAAGTCCTCCAGTCCAGTACGAACAGGTGATTTGAGATGAGTCTAGCCCCGCAAGAATTAGAAAATAATGCAAGCAAGTATGCCTCTGATGCAATAAAGCTTGATTCCCAAGGCGCAAGGGGAATGGCAATTGCAAGCTACCAAAAAGCAATCGACTCTCTTGTAAAGTTAATCCATTTGTATCCAGATAACAAACTAAACAAGGTTTACACTGAAAGATGCCGCGCTTATGAGAACCGAATAAAGGCACTCCAAATGACACGCGGTGTGGATATTGAGCCTGCAGTTGATCCAAACGCAACTCCTGCAGAGCAGAAAGCATCACTTGAGAAGAAAAAGGACGAAGATGATTTTGATGACCTGATAATGAAAGAAAAACCAGACGTTAGCTGGAAAGAAGTAGTTGGACTAGATGACGCAAAAAGCGCACTACGTGAATCAATCGTATATCCTACACAAAGGTCTGACCTGTTTCCACTTGGCTGGCCTCGCGGAATTTTGCTTTATGGCCCACCAGGGTGTGGTAAAACCGTTCTTGCAGCAGCAACTGCAAACGAAATTGACGGCTATTTCATAGTAGTTGACGCAGCATCAATGATGAGCAAGTGGCTAGGCGAGGCAGAGAAGAACGTCTCCAAAGTATTCAAAATGGCACGAGGATATGCCGAGCGCGAGCACAAACCAGTAATATTATTCATAGATGAAATCGATTCCCTTTTGGGAAATAGAAACAGCGAAGTTGGAGGCGAGGTTAGAACAAAGAACCAATTCCTAACTGAAATGGACGGAATCAACGGCAAAGGCAAGGACATTCAGCTGTACGTGATTGGCGCAACAAACAAGCCATGGAGTCTTGACTGGCCATTCCTAAGAAGATTCCAAAAAAGAGTCTACGTCCCACTGCCAACACTTGAGGCACGAGAGAAATTATTTGATTTGTATACTCACCCGCTCAAAAAAGACGACAAGGTCAAGTCAGTTGATCTTGCAAAAATATTTGACGGATACAGCGCAAGTGACATTAAGGACATTTGCCAGTCTGCACAATTGATGATTGTAAACGAGTTGTTTAGCGCACCTGACTATCATGAGCCAGTTGCAGGTGAAATTCCTCCACAACCACGCGATCTGACAACTGGTGACTTTAAGGAAATGATGGCAAGAAGAAAGCCAAGCGTTTCGATGGACATGATCCGAGCTTACTACAAGTGGAGCGAGCAGTTCAGAGCACTCTGACTTTTTGTTTGCGATCAGGCCTCATAAAACTTAAATCAGCTTAGAAATCCACTTTTTGAGGGTCACAATTTCGATAAAAAAAGCCCAGTTTGCAAACAAATACGGAAAACTGATTTTATCTGACGGTACGGTTCTTGATGGCAAGGGCTTTGGGTACCAAAAGACTGTTTTTGGCGAACTGGTATTCAACACTGGAATGGTGGGATACACTGAGACTCTGACTGATCCGTCATATGCCGGCCAAATCCTAACCCTGACTTATCCACTGATTGGCAATTATGGCGTTCCAGACCCCTCACTAATTGACACATCTGGAATATCGCAATTCTTTGAATCTGATAAAATTCAGGCACGAGGATTGGTGGTTCATGAACTATCTGAGGTCGCAAGCCATTGGAATCTTACCATGACTTTGGATGAATGGCTGTACAATGAAAAAGTCCCAGGAATTTCTGGGATTGACACAAGGGAGCTTACAAAAAAACTTAGGATAGGCGGCGTCATGATGGCAGCACTTGTGGTGTCTGATTCTGAAATCGATGTAGGGTCTATCAAAAAACAACTCGCAGAAACTAAATCATACTCGTCAGAGGAATTCATGGACCAGGTTTCGACAAAAGAAGCTCAAACCTATGGAAACGAAAGCGACTCAATCGTAGTGATTGACACTGGAGTGAAAAACGCAATCATAAGGAACATTCGAGACTTGGGATACAAGGTGGTAAAACTTCCTTGGAATGCGACGATTGAAAAGGTCTTATCGTATAACCCAAAAGGCGTGGTGCTAAGCAATGGCCCAGGTGATCCTGAAAAATGTCCTCAAACAATTCAAACTGCAAAACAGCTAATTGAGAAAAACATTCCAACGCTTGGCATTTGTCTTGGGGCACAAATAATCGGACTTGCAGGCGGTGCAGAAACTTACAAACTAAAGTATGGCCATCGGGGACAAAACAAGTCATGTCTTAATTTACAAAATAACCAAGTCTATGTCACAAGCCAAAATCATGGCTATGGGATTGATCCTGATTCATTGGGAAAAACTGATTTTGAATTATGGTTTACAAATACAGACGATAATACAGTCGAAGGCATAAAGCACAAACAAAAAAAAGTCATCGCAGTCCAGTTTCATCCGGAAGCATCGCCTGGGCCATATGACTGTAAATACGTCTTTGAAGAGCTGAAAAGTTTGATCAAGGGGGGAGATTCTAATACGAAATGAGAACCTGAAAAAAATTCTAGTTCTTGGTAGTGGGGCAATAAAGATCGGAGAAGCAGGCGAAAGTCGCAAAAACGACCGCTAATTCGACTACTCCGGCAGTCAGTGCCTCAAGGCCATACGGGAGGACGGTCTGAAAAGCGTACTGATTAATCCAAACATCGCTACAATTCAGACAGATACTCGTTTTGCCGATAAGGTGTATTTGCTACCAGTTACTCCCGAGTATGTCTCATCGATAATCGAATCAGAGCGACCAGACGGCATCATGCTAGGGTATGGCGGCCAGACTGCGCTTAACTGCGGTGTAAATCTTGGCGAGCAGGGAGTCTTGACAAAATATGGGGTCAAAGTGCTTGGAACGCAAATTCCAGGAATCCAGAAAACAGAAGACAGGCAACTATTCAAAGATTCAATGAAAGAGTGCGGGGTTCCAGTACTCAAAAGTAAAACTGTCAACACGTTTGATGATGCAAAAAATGCTGCAGAAGATCTTGGCTATCCTGTGATAATTAGAGTTGCCTATACCCTTGGGGGAAAGGGAGGGGGCGTGGCATACAATGAATACGAATTACATGAAATCGTTGAACGAGGGCTCAATGCAAGTCTTGTAAGGCAAGTACTCATTGAAGAATACATTGGACACTGGAAACAAATTGAATACGAAGTAATGCAAGACTATGAGGGAAACAACGTCATAGTGTGTAACATGGAAAATGTCCTCTCCATGAGAGTGCATACTGGCGATAACATTGTTGTCGCACCGTCACAAACAATTAACAACCATGAATATCACATGCTGCGCTCTGCAGGACTGCGTGCAACAAAACATGTTGGAATTGTAGGGGAATGCAATATCCAGTTTGCACTAGAGCCGACCTCTGATAGGTATGTTGCAATCGAAATCAACCCAAGACTATCAAGATCATCTGCTCTTGCAAGCAAGGCAACTGGCTATCCGCTTGCATACATGTCTGCAAAAATAGGGCTTGGGCACTCGCTACCGGAACTTGTAAACCGCATCACTAAAACAACAACTGCTTGCTTTGAGCCTTCTTTGGACTATATTGTATGCAAGCATCCGCGCTGGGATTTTGCTAAATTCGAGCTTGCAAACCGCAAACTTGGGCCTACCATGAAATCCGTAGGTGAGGTGATGGCAATTGGCAGGACATTTGAAGAATCATTACAAAAATCAATCAGGATGCTTGACATCGGCAACGATGGATTGGTCCTCAACCGTGACAATGGCAAATCATATGATGTGGAAGACATTGAAAATCATCTCTTAAACCCAGATGATCACATACTGTACTATGTTGCGGCAGCTCTAAAGAAAGGACTACCAGTCGAAAAAATCCAAAAGCTATCTGCAATTGATCCGTGGTTTATTGAAAAAATAAGAAACATTGTTGACGTAGAGCAGCAGACAAGGGAAAAGCCGATGAACTCTGAACTTATGCTGAAAGCAAAGCACTTTGGATTCTCTGATAGGCAAATAGGGCGAGCTATAAGCAAAAATGAATTTGAAGTACGAAAACTCCGAAAAGACCTTGGAATTATCCCAATTGTAAAACAAATTGATACACTTGCAGCAGAATGGCCAGCAAAGACAAACTATCTTTACATGACATACGGGGGAACTGAAAACGACATCCAAGTTAGTTCTGATCAGAGGGGTGTGGTTGTATTGGGTGCAGGACCATATCGTATTGGAAGTAGTGTGGAGTTTGACTGGGGGACAGTCAACATGGTTTGGGGCTTGCAAGAAAATGGCGAACAAAATGTAATTGTTGTAAACTGTAATCCAGAAACTGTTTCGACAGACTATGATATCTGCAGTAGGCTGTACTTTGAAGAACTGACGCTTGAGCGAATTTTGGACATTGCGGATTTTGAAAATCCAAAGGGCATGGTCACATCAGTTGGGGGGCAAACTGCAAACAATCTCACACCGCAACTCGCAAAGGCAGGAATTCATCTCTTGGGGACGTCTGCAGAAGACGTTGACATGGCCGAAGACCGCTCCAAATTTAGCAAAATCCTTGATAAATTACACATAAAGCAGCCTCACTGGCAGGCGTTTTCAAGCTTTTCTGAGGCAAAATCATTTGCAATAAAGGTAGGATATCCTGTTTTGGTAAGGCCGTCTTACGTGCTAAGCGGCGCCGCAATGAAGGTGGTGTGGTCACAAGAAGAGCTTGCAAGATATGTCGGGGAGGCAACTACTCTCTCACCTGATCATCCAGTCGTGATTACAAAATTCATGTTAAATTCGCTTGAAGTTGACGTGGATGGCGTTTCTGATGGCAAGACCGTCATAATAGGTGCAATAGTAGAACACATTGATGCTGCAGGTGTTCATTCCGGCGATGCAATGATGGTCATTCCACCGTGGCGTCTTAACAACAAACAAGTTGAGACCATAACTGATTATTCTAACAAGATTGCAAAATCATTTAACATCAAAGGCCCATTCAATCTGCAATTCCTAATTCACAATGATCAAGTTTACGTAATTGAGCTAAACATCAGGGCGTCCCGTTCAATGCCGTTTGTCTCTAAATTGATAAAGACGAATCTTATCAGCCTTGCAGCTCGTGCAGTTCTGGGAAAACCGTTACCGCACATTCCTCCAGACAAATGGAAGAAAACACTAATCCATGGGATCAAAGTGCCCCAGTTTTCATTTATGCAGCTTGATGGTGCAGACATTGTGTTGGGAGTAGAAATGCAGTCAACCGGTGAGGCTGCATGCTTTGGCGATAGCTTTTACGATGCACTTGCAAAAGGATTGATTTCCGTTGGGTATAATTTGCCAAAACAGGGAACCGCCCTAATCACAATCGGTGGAGCCGAAAACAAGGAGAAAATGCTACAGACTATGGCGATTCTAAAACATCTTGGATTTAAAATACTTGCAACAGAGCACACTGCGGAATTTCTGTCTGAAAAAAACATTCAAGACGTTGAGATTGTCTATAAAATCAGCGAGCCTCACCGAAAGCCAAACATCTCTGATTTGCTTTATGAGCGTAAAATCAACTTTATAATCAATATTCCGTCTACGTCAACACTGGAAAAATATGTAGGCATGCTTTATGATGAATTCCAAATTCGCAGAAAGGCAACTGAGCTTGGGATCCCCGTTCTTACCACGACTGAACTTGCAGAGTCCTTTGTCAAAACGCTAGAGTGGCTTCACACCAACGAAACTACCAAAAGAGCGCTAGAGCCGTACGACCCGTTCTAAATTACGTGAGACAAAAGCGACTCATCGCCAATTATTGTGCCATCCAGCGTGGCAATTTTTGCAGAAGAAAAATCCTTAATCCTTTCTAAAATTGGGGATATTGATTTTTTGTATGTCTTTTTCTTTGTCGCGTAAAAATACCTGTTAAATGATGGGACTATTGTTATTTCTATTTCTCCAGAAGTTGATGGAAACAGTTTTTCTTTTTCGGCCTTTAACGAAACCCACACTCGTTGCCCGTTTAACACCGAATCTTCTTCAAAAAACACAGGATGGACATGTCCCATAATTATCTTATCTACATGAGAAAAATTCTCGGTTGGCATTGTGTGTCCATGTGTGAGTAAAGCATTTTCAATTACGAGACCAATTGAACCAATCAGAGTTATTCCGTCTGGTGCAAGTTTTTGTATGTTAGAGTCATGATTTCCAGGAATCAGTATGACGTTTATTTTTTCTTGCAGTTTTTTAAAAAACAACGGGATCTCGTTCCACTCGCTCCTTGAGATTGTCTTTATGCTTGATTTTACATCGCCTAACAGAATCAAGTCGTCTGGTTTTTCAGAATCAATCATTGCTGATATCTGTTCAATGGATTCATTGACGCTGCTATTTTTTCCAACAAAAATTTGATTTGATGCCAGATTGCTTTCAAATCCGATGTGCAGGTCAGTTACTACCAGATGACGTTTTTGACCTTCAAGTATCATGGCTGGCTGGGAAGGAACTATCTTTGTTAGTACCACCAAAAATATACGACTCGCTTGAGATTAAATTCTTGTGGATAAAATGGAAAATAAAACTGGCGTGATTGTTTCAGAAAAACGAGTAAAACTGCACCTGTTTGAGCCTAGCCGAAGACAAATTTGGACCGTAGTTGGAAAGGGGAAAGAACATTGGATTTCTCCAGAGTTTGACTTTTGTTCATGTGAGGGATATTATTTTGGGAAACTAAAGGGAAAAAAGCACTGCTATCATCTGGAATCTGCCAAACTAGCTCAGAGCGAAAACAATATTGAAATTGTGACATTTTCTGATGACGAGTATTCTGACTTTTTGTCTGGTCTGATATCTGAGTTATAGGCGACTATTCGTTTCTGATGGAATCTCGTGAGTGGCCCTTGTTTACTATCATCTGAATAACTGCATCAACTGAATACTCGATACCGTGCTCAGCTTCCATGTGGTCTCGCAGTTTTTTAATCAAAGAGAGACTTTTTTTGCCTTCTAAAACAAAATCACACTCAAAACCGTATTCACCGCATATCAATTTTATTGTCATCATTTGAAAACCGCGGCTTTTTACTTATAACCTTTGTTTCACAATGTTAACTATCGAGTTGTGAAATGGTGCTTTCAAAAATGGAAATTAGAGTTGGATGGTAGATATGTCGTCCTTTGAGACTCCTTTCCACAATCCAATCATGCCTACTGGCTCTACCGGTTCGACTTTGGTAATTTTTTGAATTTTGATGTGATCCGGGTTTGGTGGCATCCAAAGCATTGCCATGTAGTCGCCTACACTACCTACTTTGTTTGGCGATGCAGAAAGTATTTTGTCCTTTGAGAATCCTTTTGCTACAAGTGCTTCCACTGACTTGGTTTGCAAATCCATTCTTCCATGTGTAAAAAGGTAAACGTCTTTCGTTGTATCTATTTCTGACATGTATGTTCTGAATTGTAAAGGTAAATCAAGGTTTCCTACAATCTGGGCTCAAAAAAAGTTAAATTGGTATTAAAAAGACTGCTAACTATGAAGATTGTAACTATTGGTAGCAGAATTTTTGTTACAAGTTTTCAATTAGCTGGAGTGCAGGGAATCGTTGTGGAAAACCCATCTGAGGCATTTTCAGAAATCAAAAAACTAGCCAATGATCCCGACGTGGGCCTAGTTTTGATAAGCGATGATATCTCTGCACCAATCAACACTGACCTGACAAAACTACGTGCTACAAAATCAAAACCGCTCGTATTTTCATTGCCTGCCGCTGGCAGCGCTAAAAAGGAAGTAGATTACAGAAAAATGCTCAAGACAATTCTTGGAGTCTAGAGTCTTTCATATTTTCTATCGTCTGCAAAAGATAGTTTGCTTGTCTTTGGTCCCTGCATGTATGTGCCAATATATGCAATACCTCCGGCAATTATGCCACCTGCAAAGACCAGTGCAAATCCAGTTATCGGAATTTCTACTGCGCTCATAATTTCAGAGCTTGCGGTTTCGTTTCCAATGGCAAAGTCAACAAACCCTGCTCCTACTAGCCCTGCAAGCATCATGAGTATTGTCGTTGCCGCCCCTCCGACATTCATTCCGACGAACTGTATCCATGCAAGTTGTTTTTTGTTTCCACGTACCTGACGATTCAAATTTGTCTCAAGATGATTGTAAAATATCGCAGTAATTGCAATTGCAACAACTAGCGTTATGTACATGAAATAACCGAAAAAGAACCACTTGGCTGGACCATCAATTGACAATGACAAGAATTCAATTAGGCTTACGTCTGCAAAGATCGCTTGAATTAGGATCAATGCAACAGTAAGCCCTGTGATTACTGCGCCTTGAATTATTGCAGAGAGTACAAACCTGTTGCCCCAAACACTTGGGCGTTTTTTGTCTGACACCTCGAGGAATTTTCTCCGCTCAGTTTCCTTTTTTTCAATCTCCACATAGTTGTAGAACTTTTTCAATAGCCTTGATTCTTCTTCGTCTTCAAACCTATCTGGTTCGTCCCATCGCGACATTACTATTGTGGGTTTGATTTTTGTAATAATTGATTTTATGTTCGAATCGAACACATTGTTTGAAAACTCTCCACAAATTTTTCAAATTCGTGAATGTACTTATACCTAAAAATGTTGTAAAAAACACAATGAAAGCGGCATTTGTAAAAGGCCCATCCAAAGTAGAAGTTGACGACGTACAAAACCCAGCACTTGGATCGGGAGATGTTTTGATCAAAATGAAATCTTGTGGGATATGCGGATCTGACGTTGAAAAAGTGTTTGGAAAATATGGACAACCTTCAATGCGCCTTGGGCACGAGCCTGCTGGAATAATACTGGATGTGGGATCTGATGTTAAGGAATTCAAAAAAGGAGACCGTGTCTTTACTCACCATCACGTACCTTGCTATTCTTGTCATTTTTGTACACATGGAAATGAAACAATGTGTGCAAAATATTATGAGACAAATCTTTCTCCATGCGGATTATCTGAAGAATATGTGGTTCCTGAATGGAACGTAACCCATGGAGGCATCTTGAAAATTCCAGACACTATGTCATTTGACGAGGCTGCGTTGATAGAGCCGCTGGCGTGCTGTGTTAGGGCATGGAACAAATTTCAATTCAAAAAAGGCGACACTGCGGCAATCTTTGGAACCGGGCCTACCGGCATAATGCACATGATGCTTGCACAAGCAAATGAGTTTAGCAAGGTTTTCTGCTTTGACGTAAATGATTTTAGGCTAAATTTTGCAAAAACCTTTGGTGTGACTACGCTGACATCTGGAAACCAAAACTCGATTCCTCAACTTTTGTCTGATACGCAAAACCGAGGAGTCGATGTTTCGATCGTGGCAACAGGAAGCCTACGTGCCGTGTCTGACGCTATATCGTGTACGCGAAAAGGCGGGACAATCGTCCTCTTTGGGGTTCCATCAAAGGGCGCTACGATGGATATTGACATGAGTGTGATCTATTCTAAAGAATTGACACTGGTTCCAAGCTATGCTGCGTCAGATCATGACACAAAACAGTCGCTTGATCTAATCGCGTCAGGCAAGGTAGATGTGAAAAAACTAATCACACATCGCTATGCCCTATCTGAATCGCAAAAGGCCTTTGAGCACGCCCACACCGGCGAAAATGCAATGAAGATAATCATTCACAGCTAGAAAAGATTAAGAAGGGATCAAAATTTTTGAGAGTGAATAGAAATGGATTGGGGTTTAAAAAACAGAATTGCAAGCATAATCAAGCCAACCAATAACAGGGGTGTAATGCTTGCCATAGATCATGGTTATTTTTTAGGACCGACAGAAAATCTTGAAGTTCCAAAGCGAACAATTAGTCCTTTACTGAAGTATTGCGATTCGTTGATGGTAACAAGGGGAATTGTTAGAACATCCGTTGATCCTAACTTTCCGGTTCCAATAGTGCTGCGCGTTTCAGGCGGCTCTAGCATAATTGGAGAGGATCTCTCAAATGAAAAAATTACAACAAGCGTAAAAGATGCAGTTAGAATTAACGCAAGCGCACTCGCAATGTCAATTTTTGTCGGTGCAAAATACGAACACAATTCTTTAGTTAGTCTTGGGAATTTGGTAAACGAAGCAGAAGAATACGGACTACCGGTTTTGGCAGTTACTGCCGTAGGAAAAGAACTTGGAAAAAGAGACGCAAGATATCTTTCACTATCATGCAGAATTGCAGCAGAATTTGGCGCACACATAGTCAAGACATACTATTGCGATAACTTTGAGAAAGTCGTAAACAGCTGTCCAGTACCTGTAATAATTGCAGGGGGACCAAAAATTCCAGAGCGTGACGCATTGGCATTAACATACAATGGAATCAAGGCAGGCGCAGCAGGAGTTGACATGGGCAGAAACATTTGGCAATCCCAATATCCAATCCCAATGATTCGTGCGGTGCGTGCAATAGTTCACTCTAACTATAACCTCAACCAAGCGTACGAATTATTCCAAAAACTCTGCAAGGAATACCCTGTAAGAAACAACTCACAGAGTTCCCAAGTAAGGCCGCAACAACAACGTCCACCACAATCAAATCCACAACAACCAAAGCCTCAACAGTCTAAACCAAAACCACAAAAATCAGAAACAAAAAAACAACCAACACCAGCTGCGGCAAAAACACAATAAGTTTTTCTAAATTTTCTTTCTTTACGGTACTCTTGAAAGGTGGATGTGAACTATCTTCCACGTTGGCTTTTTTATCATGACAAATGTGGCTCTGCCGTCAATTAAGATATGTTCCCCAGTGTATGCCTTGTTGTCTACGAGCATTCCTTTCTGCGTTAGCTCAAAGGCGACCACTGCAACGTCTCCAAAGACACTTATCTTTGGATTTCTTATTTGGTGGTCATAGTCTGATATGCTGATAAATCGCAGCTCCTCTAGCGATATGGTGGTCTTAAAGTCCTTAAGATCATATGGCGGAACATCACTAAAGCTAGAAAAACTATTGTCATCAAGCTGAATCTCCCTTAACGGTGTCAAGTCTTTTGTTTTCCCAACTTCAAAAAAAGTTTCAATTATTTTGATGATTTCTTCCCTGTCTGACAAAATCGCTTTTGCTTGGGGCAAACACAGTTTAAGCATTATGCCTATGTAGATATTCTAAACTGAAAAGTCAACGGAGTTTTTGCACGCCTGTTAAGGTAATGTTTATAATACTAAAATCAGTGTTAACTACTGAATATGACAATTTACAGTTCGACTGCCCCTACCGTTCTGCTGCTAGTCGAGCTGGTGCTGTAAATTTATACTACAGCGAATTTTTCAGGTGAATAATTTATGGAAACAATCTCTGGCGCTCGCGCATTAATGAAAGCATTGGAAAAGGAAGGTGTTAAGGAAGTCTTCGGCCTACCGGGAGGTGCAAACCTACCGATGTATGACGAGTTGTACAAAAGTAACATCCGCCACATACTTGTCAGACACGAGCAATCAGCTGCGCACATGGCAGACGGGTTTGGCAGGGTTAGCAGAAAGCCGGGTGTGTGCTTTGCAACTTCAGGACCTGGAGCAACTAACATCATAACAGGACTTGCGACAGCGCAGGCAGACTCCTCACCAATGGTCGCAATCACTGGTCAGGTTCCAGTCAACATGATTGGACGCGATGCGTTTCAAGAAAGCGACATTATCGGAATTGCAAATCCTGTGGTAAAGTATTCTTTTCAACCAAGGCATGCGTCTGAAATCCCAACTGTCATCAAAAAAGGGTTTTACATTGCAGAGACAGGACGTCCAGGTGCCGTATTAATTGACATTCCAAAAGACGTGCAACAAAATGAGGCACCGATGGAATTTCCAGAGGAGATCAAAATACGTGGTTATCACCCATGGACTGACCCAGACGTTATTGCGATAGAAAAAGCGATTACCTTATTGTTATCGTCAAGCAAGCCTGTTATTTTGGCAGGTGGAGGAGTAATAATTTCAGGAGCATTTGCAGAGTTACAGTCTCTTGCAGAAATGCTAATGATTCCAGTTGTCACAACATTCAAAGGAAAAGGGGCATTCCCAGAGACTCATGCGTTATCTGTAGGCCCAATAGGCATGCACGGT
>DATBQZ010000067.1:0-4949 GCA_036560565.1 Candidatus Nitrosotenuis sp. | reverse complement strand
TCTGTATCATTTCGAGAAGCATTTGCAAACGTCGCTGCAGGATTTTACGATGCAGTTCTAGTTACCGGAGTAGAAAAAGTAACCCACACTGGCACTGAATGGACTACTACTTACTTTTCATATTGTTCTGATTTCTTTTATGAGGGTGGTGCCGGTGCATCATTCCCTGGATTATTTGCGTCAATGGCCAGAGCTTATCTTACAGAATTCAAGGCAACAGAAGAAGACTTTGCAATGGTTGCAGTAAAGAACCACGCTAACGGTTTTTTAAACCCAAAGGCTCATCTCCGAAAGAAAATAACGATTGATGATGTAATGAAGTCAGCAGTAGTTGCAAGTCCACTCAAGCTGTATGACTGCTGCCCGTTTTCTGACGGCGCAAGTTCAGTAATAATATGCAATGAAAAATTCGCAAAGGCTCACTCAAAAAATTATGTAGAGGTGATAGGATCAGGTAGAGGTGGTTCACCTGCAACCCTGCAAGGTCGTGAACATATGACTACTATTCCAAGTACAAAAATAGCAGCACAGGCAGCATACAAGATGGCAGGAATAACCCCAAAGGATGTTGACTTTGCTGAGGTACACGACTGCTTTACCATTGCTGAAATTGTAGATACTGAGGATCTTGGATTCTTTGAGAAAGGCCAAGGAGTACAAGCAATTCGCGAGGGCAGAACATCGCTTAATGGCGAGATTTCAATTAACCCATCTGGCGGACTAAAGTCAAAAGGCCATCCAATTGGCGCTACTGGCGTAGGTCAGGTAGTTGAGGCTTTTGAACAATTGACAGGAAAAGCAGGAGAGCGCACAGTTAAAGATGCACATATAGGATTAACTCATAATTTTGGTGCTACCGGAGCAAGCTGTGCCGTTCACTTGTTCAAAAGTGTGTAAGATCTTGTCAAACAAGCAAGAATTCATAGACGCAGTAAACTCAGGCAAAGTACTTACAAGAAAATGTGCAAAATGCGGCAATCTGCATTTGGCAACAGTCTATTTCTGCCAACAGTGCGGGCACAAGGAGTTTGAAAACAAGCTACTTGATGGGATAGGCACAGTTGCAACGTACACTATAATCACGGTTCCACCCGCAGGCTTTGAAAAATATACACCATATGCATGGGTTGTAATGAACATAGACAACTATGATCTTAGAATTTCAGGGTTTTTGGGGGGAATTGCCTCACCGTCTCAGCTTCCAATTGGATCAAAAGTAAAGATTGTCGGATACGACGATCGTGGAATTCTTCTAGAAAAGCAGTAAATCAAATTTACCGAGTAATTAACAAATTTCAAAAAGGATTCTTAATAGCTTCAAAAAAACTTGTCTTTCATTGTCAGTTGATGTAATATGTGGTAAGTGTGGAAACAAGATCTCTAATATGAAAATGCTCAAATCGATCAAAGACGTTATGAAACACTACAACAACAAGTGCCCTTCATGTGGCCAAACACTTTCAACATCAGAGTTTTCCATGGATGTCCAGAAAAACTGATCAAAAAGTTTAGTGAGGATCCAGTCATAAATCTTATTAGTCCCGATCTCTAGCCATAGTCATGAGCATAGAGCTAACCACCGGTATAATGGATCCAAAGAAGGGTGGCGGAATTTTACAATCTACATCAAAGCGCGTAAGAATGATTTTCTCTGTTATGGCAAGTCCTAACAGAATTGACATTTTGAGAATCTTAAACTCAAAGGGTCCACTGACATATTCAGAATTAAAATCGCTTGCCGGATTCAAATCAAAAAAAGAAAGCGGCAAATTTGCTTACCATCTAAGAAAATTACTAAGGCAATCACTTGTTGCACTCAATAAATCTGAAAGACG
Source organism: Candidatus Nitrosotenuis sp. (assembly GCA_036560565.1). GTDB lineage: Archaea > Thermoproteota > Nitrososphaeria > Nitrososphaerales > Nitrosopumilaceae > Nitrosotenuis. The sequence continues at coordinate 3,114 of DATBQZ010000067.1, read as the reverse complement.
ATACACCATAACTAATCTGGGAAAACTTGTCCTAAGTCTTGCAAGGCAAATCGAAGAACGCTCCATTATAGAAAGTGGTAAAATGTATGTCCGAACCTCACACGACTCAATTGAGGAATTTAATTCACATAAGATCATTCAATCGCTAGTCCGAGAAGGAAGTCTTCCATTAGAGCTGGCACAAAAAATCACCGAGGAGGTAGAAAATAGAATTTACAAGTACCAAACTACCTATCTTACAGGCTCACTTATCCGTGAAATGGTCAACTCTGTGCTGCTTGAGCATGGCCATGAAGAATACCGAAACAAGCTTGCAAGGCTTGGGGTGCCTGTTTTTGATGCGCAAGAGATGATTACCAATGTGGATAACGTAGACAACGGCGCGCAGGGACTGTTCTTCAAAGCAGGGCAGACGGTATTTGCAGAAAACCTAATCCTAAACACGCTGCCAAAGGATGTTGCGGATTCTCACCTTTCTGGCGACATACACATATCAAATCCTGGAATCTGGTCGTTACTTCCAGATACAATATTCTTTAACTTAAAAGAGCTAATTGAGGACGGAATTGACCTCAAAGGAAAATTCCTAGGCGTGACAAGAATAGCCACAATCAAGACGCTGGACAATCTCATGTCGTCTTTATCCATGATGCTGTCTCTTGCATCAAAGGAGGCCTCACGGGAGGTAATCATGGATGGCCTAGTGCAAATTTGCCTAAAGCATGCAAAAAACATAACCGAACTTGAAGAAAAACTAGTCGGCGCATTTGCAACATCGTCAGTTTCTTCCAAGTATACAAAAGAGCCAACTCTGGTATCATTTAGGATTCAGCTTGGCCTGGAACCAAAAATCGTGCAAGCGATTCTTTCAGCATACAAAAATTATATCAAGATGACGCCGGTTCCGCAGATCGGTCTCATAATTGATTATACGAACAACAAAGTCGCAGACGTTTCAGATATAGTTGCAGAAATAATCTCTCTTGGAGGCAAAGTACAATTCTCAAAGGATGAAACTTCATACAGCGGAATAATAAGAGTCAAAGCAAAAAACAGCACGTCATCGATCAACTTGCAATCCCTTACGATCAACCTGCCAAGACTTGCGTTTGAATCAAACAAAGACGAGACTTACTTTAGGGCACGCCTTGCACTGATGATGAAGCCTGCACTTTCTGCAATGTCGCTTCGTAAAAAAGACATTTCTGATCTTACCAGACGCGGACTAAATCCCGTACTTGCAGCAAATACACAATACATGCAGAGAAGCTCTGTGTGCCTAGTTGTGAATTTAGTGGGATTGCACGAGGCTGTATTCAACATACTTGGACACAACGATCAAAAGGAAGGCCAAGAAATAATCTACAAAGTCATCCAAACTGCAGTAGACGTGGCAGAAAAGAAGGGCAAAGAAATGGGAGATCTAGTCGTAGTCACAATGACTGAAAGTGACGGAACTCCGAGATTTGGATCACTTGACGGTGAAAAATACGGCAAGATGTCAGTTAACAGATCCCTTGACGGGGAGAATTACTCAGAAGGAGTTGTCCTTAACGCCTCAGAACTTGGTTCTATGAGCGCAAAAACCGACAAGATCGTTGAGGCCAACAAGATGGCAAAAATCCTAAATGGTGGTCTGCTCATACAGCTCAAATTTGAAAAGGATGCCAAAATAGAAGAGATCAAAAAGTCAATAGAAAAAGCAGCCGATCTGGTAGGTTCGTTTAGACCGCTCAAAGAGGTCCCAATCTGCGGAAACTGTGGGTTCAAAGACGAAAAACTCTTTGACAAGTGTCCTTTGTGCAAGTCTCCGTACATAGTAAGCTGAATCCGAAATTCGCAAGACCTATCTTTATGAGATAAAAGCTAATCATAGTTGGCAAAACGATCTTGTATGAAATTAACTGATTTCGTTTTCAGATCCACGACTGACTATTGTGAGATTTCTCGTAACGGTGTAAACATTGTTGAGCTAAAATCTGAATTTTTTGGTAATCACAGTTATATTCAATTCACTATTACCTAGTGAGGGGAGACGATATGACAACAGATTTTTCACAAATAGAGAGTTCGATCATTGATGTTAAGAAGAGAGATGGCCGAATAACCAACTTTAACAAAGAAAAAATTACAAATGCGATCTATAAAGCACTAGTCGCAACAGGTAAGGCAGACCGCAAAATTGCGGAGGATCTTACAAATGGTGTATTAAACAAGCTAATACAGCAAGGATTCTCAGCATCACATCCGCCATCAGTAGAGGATGTGCAGGACATGGTTGAATCTACCTTGATTGAAAAAGGCTATGGAGAAATTGCCAAGTCCTACATTTTGTACCGACATGAGCGAAGAAAGGTAAGAGAGGACAAGATGAAAGTTCTAAACACTAAATCGCTTGACAATGTTTCAAAGGCATTTGATCTTAACTGCCTCCGAGTTTTGGCATCAAGATATCTGATGAGAAACAACAAAAGTGAAATCACTGAAAGCCCAGGCCAAATGTTTGAGAGAGTGGCAGTACTTGTTGCACTTGGAGACATCATGTATGATAACGAGATATTCTCAAGAGAAGGCGGAATAACACAGGACACAGAAGAAGCTAAAAAATATCTCACAAAGCTTGATGACTTTGATTACAAGTTCAAGATTGGAAACTATTACCTGAACAAGTGGCACTTTAGGGGACTCATCAACCACTATGTCTATCTTGCAAGCAGAGGACAAATGAAGAAGAGCTTCAAAGAAGTACTCACGTTGCTTGCAGCCAAAAAGTTTGACAACTATGCGGACAGAATACAAGAATACTATTCTCTGATGACAGAGCAAGAGTTTTTGCCAAACTCGCCAACTATGATGAATGCGGGCGGACGTCTAGGACAACTATCTGCATGCTTTGTGCTTGGAATGCCTGATGACATGGGCGAGTTAATGAAGTCAACGTCTGATGCAGCCCTCATATTCAAATCAGGATGAGGCGTCGGAATCAACTATTCAGACCTAAGACATGAAGGAGACATTGTTGCATCCACATCAGGTGTAGCATCAGGCCCAGTTTCCTTCATGAACATAATCAATACCGTAACTGAAGTAGTCAAGCAAGGTGGCAAAAGAAGG
>DATBQZ010000066.1:0-2896 GCA_036560565.1 Candidatus Nitrosotenuis sp. | reverse complement strand
TCCAAATCTGGTTTTGTACTCAACTACGGAATAATGATATGATCAGTTATTTAGTTTTTAGAAATTTTCAAACAGTATAATACTGAATGAATGAAATCCCAAATCACAATTGGACCTGATGGTTACATGCGCAAGACACTTTGAGGGAGAGACAAGAGAGGAGATCAGTACAATCCTAGGAGAGATGGGAGACTCGGATCCTCAGATAACAATCACAGAAATGTCTGGAATTCTGACTGTAAAGACCAAGATCAATCCAAATGACATAGTAAAAAAAATTCACGAAAAAATTGAAGACGAGCCGTGGGCAATGCGATACACATTGAGGGCGATTCCAATTTTTGCAACTGTGAACACGGATGCTGAATCCATTTCAAAGGCAGTGATGGAACAAAGTCACAAAATGAAACCAGACGATACGTACCGAATCACAATTGAAAAAAGGCATTCGGATATTTCGTCAAGTCAAATAATAACACAGATTGCAGACCAGGTAAAAAACAAAGTATCGCTTGAGAAATACGACTGGGTAATTCTGGTTCAGGTGGTAGGCAAGATATCAGGCGTATCCATTCTCAAAGACAAAGACATACTGTCTGTGGAAAAAGAAAAGCGAATAATCTAAATCAGCACTGCGGCCTTTTCTGCAAGCAGGTCTTCAAGCGGATTTTTGGAATCTACAGAGCCCAGGTGCTTTTTTGTTATTTTGAACTGTTTTTGGATTAGTTTGGAATTGTTTTCAAACGAAACGTTCTGATTCAGAAATGATTCAAGAGAATGGTATAGTTTATCAAGTTCGGGTTTTTTTCCTATTGCAATTATTGTGAACCCATCCGAGTTTGCAATTCCGACTGTTTTGATTGCGTCAGATATCTGGGTGGTCACCCCAAATCGCAGCAAGATGTCTGTTTCAAGCTTTTTTGACAATAACGAGTTGTGCTTTTGCGCAAAAAGCGAAATTCCAATTATCTTTTTTGCGTGCTGCACTCCAAGAATATGCTTTGACGATATGCCCTCAAGGAGCACAGTGGGAAAGTTTTTTCTCGCAGAATTTAAAAAGTCATAGTTTTTTCCAGGCACGTCTTTCACGTGGAATAGTTCTGCGGATTTTTTGCAGACCTGGAACCTGTTCCTGGCGTAAGCGCCGCCGTGGATTATAGGAATTATTGTTACCACGTCATTTTGGTGCAGGATGGTGTCATACCCGTCCAGTGCAGACGAGTCCACGCCGTTTACTGCGACAAGAATGTTTTTTGTATCAAGTGTAATGGTGTCCTTTGGCTTTATCGACAAGAGATGTTCCAGCAAAGTTTTGATTGGAATGTTCTCAAGGTCTACTGGCAGAAAATCCGCTCCAAACGACTTTTTGGCGCCACCGAGTAATTTGATTGAAAGCAACTTGAATTGATTTTAGATGACTGGCTAGATTAACTTGATTCTTTGATTGGCTCTTCGACTATCTCGATTTCGTCTGGAGTCTCTGCCATGTCTTCTACTACGGAATCTTCGGCTTCGTCTACTAGTTCTTCTGATTCTACCTCGACTTCGTCCTCAGTTGGCAGTTCTTTTGAGGATTTTTCGCGTTTGATAAATTTTGTAATGTAACCTGCGATTTCATTTTTCAGGCCTTTTGAGCGGACGATAGCGATTTGTTCTAGGATTTTTTTGTTCTCGGCAAAATTGATTGTGAACGTTCCGCCATATCGCTCTATGGCTTGCATTGAAAGTCGCTTTATTCTATCCACTCTCAAAGTTGCTTTGGGGGGTTTTTTATACTATGCTTCCAGATAGCGCTTGGAATTTTCTTCAAGCATCGATATGGACTCGTCGTAATTTTGTCCCAGTACTTTGGATAGACAAAATACAACACTTGGGATGAAGCTGATTTGCGCCGATTTCATACCAAAACAGTGTGAGAATCTCACAGGACCGTCTGTTTCAACTAGAATCCTGTCGCGGTTTGTGCTGGCAAGCAATACTTGCTTGTCCTGAGAATACACCATTACTGGTCCGTACGAGACAAAACATCCAAGATCCATTGCACGGCTTAGCTGCTTTTTGCTGCCGTCAAACCAGTGCAACAAAAATCCAGAGATGTGGTATGACGGAATTATCTCAAGTATTTCGTCAAGCGTCCTTCTGGAATGGACAGAGACTGGCTTTTTGAGATTCTCTGCCAGCCCCAAGAGTCTTGTAAAGACGTCTTTTTGCCTTTTGAAGTCGCCGTCAGTTTTGGCATATGTTGTGTCCAGCCCGATTTCGCCAATCCCTGATATCACGCTAGAGTTTGCCTCAATTAGATGGACCATCGAATCCAAATTGTCTGCAAACTTTTCCGGGTGTATCCCGACAAATGGCAATATCAGATTGCTTTTAGTTGCAAGGTCTAGTGTTGTTCTTGAGGAATCATTATCCATTGATACTGCGCATGCACGAATGCCAAGTTTTTTCATGGAGGCCAGTATGATTTCCATGTCTTTCTGATATTGCGGATCAGACAGGTGAATGTGCGCATCAAGCATGGCCATGTTTTTGATGAAATGTACTGTATACTTAAGTTTGTGAAAATCAATTAGTGTGTGGAACTTTTTAGCTATAGTCTTTTATCAGAAGGATTCTTGAGATCCGATTATGAAGTCATCAGAATTAGGATTATCGGCAATGTATAGAATTCTAAAAAAGGCGGGAGCCGAAAGGGTGAGCGACGAGTCCGCAGACGAGCTAAGGCGCGTCCTTGAGGACATTGCAACCACGATTGCATCCAGCGCAGTTGACATGTCAAACCATGCGGGAAGAAAAACAATACGCGGTGAGGATGTCAAGCTTGCATCAAAGGCTTTTGTGAAATCTTAACTAGATTAGATCCTTGTTTTATGGAATGATCTTTTTAGGCTTA
>DATBQZ010000065.1:0-1601 GCA_036560565.1 Candidatus Nitrosotenuis sp. | reverse complement strand
AGACTCGATACTGAAAAACGCAAGGCTTTCTTTGACTGATGGAATACTTAACATACGATTCTCAGCAGACGAACTTGATGCAAGCGGGACAGCATCTCTTATGAACAAGTTTTCAGAGATGAATTCCGATTACGAGTTCTTCAGACTGGCTGATTCGTTTAGGGTCCTAACGGAGGATCTAGTCGATGTCAGAAAACTCTTCGAAGCAATCCCACACGAAAAGGAGCTGTTTAGTACGGGACTTGCAAAAATCAAAATCAGAATATCACCAGAGCAGAACCGCTCCGATGTGGTGTCATATGTTGCAGAACTACTCCACAGCAACGGAATCGAGCTTGAAAATGCATTTTTCTCCCAGGATGATATCATTTTGGTCCTAAAGGAAGAGGATGCATCAAAGGGATACGAAATTTTGAGAACAGAAATTTCTAGATGATACTATACGCCGGATAATTCAGCTTTAGAGATTTCCAGATAAACCTTGTCGCCAACTGATATGCCAAGATCCTTGTATTCGCGCATGTCGACTTTGAGTGACGTAAGGCCACTTTGTCCTCCTAATGCCCCACCAGATAGCATTTTGTTTAGGTTTTTCATCATGTCGTCCATGTTTGTAAATCCCATTACTCCCCCCCCAAATGGAGACTGGAGTGGCTGATTGTTTTCCTTGAAATCCTTGGTTAGTGACAATGACAGTATGACATATGGTGCGCCATCTGGTGCTGCGTCAATTCTGACTACGACGTATTCTTTCTTCACAAGTATGTGATTTCACGTGCAATATTTATGCGCTTCAGCACTGGATAGCAAAAATTATAGAAAAAGTTGATGAATTTAGTGAATCAACCATTATATCGATTGATTTGGAAGAATAAAGATGACAAACAAGCGTATCTTGGTCTTGGGCGGGGGATTTGCGGGAATAGACTGCACAAGAGCACTTGAATCCAATTTTAAAAAGGACAAGGAGGCTGAAATTACACTAGTTTCTGAGGACAATTTTCTACTTTTTACGCCCATGCTGCCGCAGGTGGCATCAGGAATGATTGAGACTAGGCACATTGTAATGCCGACAAGGCAGCTTTGCAAAAAGGCGAGATTCTATGAGGGCAAGGTCAAAAATATAGACCCATACGGAAAACGGGTCACCCTATACGGAACCAATGAAAAAAGGGGAATTTCACTTGACTATGATTATCTGGTAGTGGCACTTGGAAGCCAGACGAATTTCTTTGGAAACAAGAGTGTTGAAATTTATGCATACACAATGAAGACACTCAACGACGCAGTTGTCTTGCGAAACAGGGTAATAGACATGCTAGAGCAGGCTGAAAACGAAACCGATCCAATTTTGCGGCAGAGCTTGCTGACATTTGTCATAGTTGGCGGCGGTTTTGCAGGAATAGAAACTGCGGGGGAACTACTTGACTTTATGCACGATGCAAAAAAACACTATCCGCACATTCATGAAAATGAAATCAAGGTGATTATTTTAGAGGCACTACCTTCAATACTTCCTGGGTTTAGCGAAAGGCTTGCACAATTTACAAAGAACAAGCTGATTCAGCGTGGAATTGAAATCATGCTAAACACCTTGGTTG
>DATBQZ010000064.1:0-1632 GCA_036560565.1 Candidatus Nitrosotenuis sp. | reverse complement strand
TAGTAATGAGCGATGAAGATTATGAACCCATCATAATGATCGTAGATGACGCATCTTTTATGAGAACAGCTTTAAGAAAAATAATTGAATCAACAAAGATCACCACCAAAATTATTGAAGCTGCTGACGGGATAGAGGCCGTAATGAAATACAAAGAATATCGGCCACATCTTGTGACGATGGATGTGTTAATGCCAAAAGCGGACGGAATACAGGCATTACGTGCCATAAAAAAAATTGATCCAGAAGCCAAGGTAATCATGATTTCGTCAAGCGGAAAAAGCTACATAGTTCAGGATGCAATGAAGCTCGGCGCATTAGACTATATCTTAAAACCATTTGATCATGCAAGAATGAGCCTAATTCTTAGCAGATACGCAAGAGTTTAATCAAATCACAGTTAGGACATTAGTTTTCTGGTCTTTTCTAACTGGTTTTCTTTTTTTCTGATGACTCTTTGGATGTCAAGGCACGTAGTTGAGTTTCAAAGGTTTTTTGCATTTTCTTTAGATCCTCTACACGTAATTGTTGTTTGCCAAGATGATCATTAACAAGTTTAATGTATGCGCTTGTTTCCTCTGCCGTGCGACATAGTTCACCCATTTGCTCGTTAACGATATCACTGACAGCCTTTGGATCGGCATACAGATCTTGCAGAAAGATTATTCTCTTTGATGATAATGTGTCCTCAAATTCGGGGATTTTTGGCCCTCTCTCAGTAATGTGAGTATCGAATTCTCCGGCACGAGCTAGCCGTTTAAATCGCTCCTTTGTTTTACGATCCAAATACCGTCTGGCCAATACGTGTATTTCATAATTGTCGTATACTAAGTAGCGTTTGTAAAATAAACGCGAACAGTTTTTTGCTCATGATGCTGAGTAATCGCCTAGCATCATTCGTTTATAAATGGAATAATTTTGCACTAAAACATGGGTGGGTCAAAGAAGAAATCTCCAGCACAGATGGACAAGTCTCAAACTGACGATAAGAAGGATTCTAAAGGCAAGAAAGACAAAAAACAAGAAAAGACAGAGAAGAAAGCAGAAATTACAGTCATAGTAAATGAGGATCAAGCACTAAAATTAATCAAAACAAACAACTACCTCACAGTTCAAGAGCTTGCAAAGCAAACAGGCGTAAAAATTTCTGCCGCAAACGCATGCCTTGTAGGATTGACAAAAAAAGGCACACTCAAAAGAGTTGGCGGATTTAGTGGCCACTGGATTTATCAGCTAACTGCCTGAGAAACCGCAATCACATCTCCTGCTTTTACATCACTTAGCATGTCTATTTCAGAAGTGATTTTCCCAATTGGCGTCATGGATTTTGTCAGTACAACATCAGCTAAGAAAAAGCAAATGCTGCCACCAGCTGGAGAAAACGCAATGTCACCTTTTTTGAATTCCTTTCTCTGTCTTTCCACTCCCGAGTTGATCAACGTCTCAAGATACACGATGTTTTTCCCAAGAAAATGGGCATTGCCTTCAAGTGGTAATGATCGCAGTATCGAGCTAACAGTTTTTGGCGATAGGTGACGTTTTAGCTCACAGGTTAGCTTGGATTTGCCTTTAATTTCGATAATTAGCTGAAAACTCGATACAGAGCCAGCACTCATCCCAGTCGGTTTGGCG
>DATBQZ010000063.1:0-5023 GCA_036560565.1 Candidatus Nitrosotenuis sp. | reverse complement strand
ACTGAGGATCTTATGGCACCTACAATAGATATGACAATTCCATACATTTCTGAATGTAATGTGGACGCAATAGCTGATTTGTATAACGCAAATGAAGGCAAGCAAACTGTCTGTGAAAAATAATTAGAATCCGTTTTCGTTTAGTATTAGGCCAAGTAGCGCAGCACGCGTGAACTTGCCGTATTCTGCCTGCTTGAAGTATTTTGCCTGTGGTGTATCATCCACATCGGTGGAAATTTCATCTATTCTTGGCAACGGATGCATTATGATTGCATTTTCTTTCATTTTGTGAATCACATCCAGACCAATCTTGTAGCTTCCCCGTACCTTTTGGTACTCCTCCTCGTCAGGAAATCTTTCTTTTTGAATTCTGGTAACATAGATAACATCAAGCTCGTCGATGTATTCTTCCAGATTGGTTGATTCTTTTAGTGAGAGTTTTTTCTGGATTTCGTAAATAGAATCGGATCTGATTTTTAGAGATTCCGGAGATATCAGTCTTATATCGACATCATAGTTTGCAAGTGCATACAGCAATGAATAGACGGTTCTTCCATATTTGAGATCTCCAATTATTCCGATTTTAAGGCCGTCAATTTTGTTTTTTTCTTTTTTAATTGTGTAAAGATCTTGTATTGCCTGAGTCGGATGCTCTTCTGTTCCACTGCCTGCATTAATGACTGGTTTTGAGGAAATTTCTGCAGCAAATCTGCTAGAGCCATCAAGGGAATGCCTTAGTGCCAAAATATCAGAGTATATCGACATCATTCGTAGGGTGTCTGCAAGGCTTTCCCCCTTTTTTGTTGATGATGATGAAACGTCAGAGATTCCAATCGAGGTTCCTCCAATTAGTGCCATTGCAGCCTGAAAACTTAGTGTTGTACGGGTGCTTGGCTCAAAGAACAGATAGCCCAAGGTTTTGCCCCTTCCAAGTTCTCTCCTTTCGTTTGGGTCCATTTGAATAATCCTGTCTGTTGCGGCAAAGATTTTTTCAAACTGTGGTTTTTCCAGGTCCTTCACGGAAATGATATCTTTCTGATAAAATTCGTTCATTTCTTTCAATGATATATACTGGTTAGTATACAAAGTATTCTGATGCAGGAGTCAAACCTGATTGTTAGACGCATAAAAGACGGTACTGTAATTGATCACGTTGAAGGCGGAAGAGGCCTAAAAGTGCTCGAGGCGCTTGGCATAGACGGAAAGGACGGTAATGTAATCACAATAGCACTAAATGTTCCAAGCGGAAAATTCAGTAAAAAAGACATTATAAAAGTGGAAAACAAATTCTTGCAAGACTTTGATACAAACAAGCTTGCAGTCATATCCCCAAAGGCTACAATCAACATTATCAAGGACTATAAATTGGTAGAAAAACGGCGTGTCTTTTTACCAAATAAGATTGAAAAGATTTTCCGTTGCTCAAATCCCGACTGCATAACAAACAGCAATGAAGACATCGAGTCAACCATGGATGTGATAGATAAGACAGGCCTCGTTTTGCGATGCAAGTATTGCACAAGAATTCTTGATGTAAACCAGCTAAAGTACTGTTAAAAAATTTAAAACAAATTTTTTTGGGATTTATTGTCCCAGTATAATGAACATCATGACTATTCCATAGATTGCGATTGACTCGACCATACCTATGAATATGAATACTTTTGACTGTAATGCTGGATTTTCGCTAATTACGGCTAAACCTGCAGAGCCCACGTATCCAAGTCCAATTCCGGCGCCACATGCTGCAAGACCAAAGGCAAGGCCTGCGCCTACTAATTTCATTGAGCTGGAATCACTTGATGTAGTAGTAGCTTCTTGTGCAAACGCAAAACCTGTAACTGCTGAAAGTGAGACTATTGCCGTCAAAAGCAATAATGCAAAAGGTTTCATTTTCAATTAAGCTCCAAAATTTCCATTATTTAAATCATGGCGTACTTTTTTGGATTTTTTCCAAAGTTTTACTTTTGAATGATTTCAATTCATTTTTTACTGATACAACTTGATTGTCATATTCTGCTTCAAGTGATCTGCTTGCATCGTCGATCAATTTTTTGATATCTTGTTTTGCCATTATTTCCTCTTCTCCATTGAAGCCTTTACTTTTTTTAATCTTGCGAATTCTTCTCTTTCTCTTTCCTCAAGCGTAGATAAGATGAATTTTATGCGTAATCTGTACTGTGGAATGATGACATTTTCTAGAGCGTTTAGTAGTTTCTGTGTCTTTTCAAGTGCCTTCGCTAAAGCAAAAATGGAATTTTCGTATTCTGCGGCCTTGCATATCTTTGGGAGTAGAGCCTTGATTTGCTTTGCTGCTCTATCTATTGAGGAGTTGGTATCGGCAAAACCATAAGGCATTGATTTTGTGTCCTTTTCTGTAACATTTAGTGTTGGAATTGATACGTCAACAATTCGCTTTATTTTTGTGTCAACTTCCATCACTGCTGGTGTTGATTGTGCAACAGAATCGACAGTAGATGTTCCTAGTGAGAGATATGCGTCGTTTACAGATTTGTAGACGTCTTGGAGTGGATCCCAGATTCCGCCTCTTGCCTTGTTTGCCTCGGTAATCATTTCTTCAATGTTTTTGAGCAAGACTTTTCTTTTATCGTCAAGAATTTTTTGTACCATTACGGCTACTTGGCTTGAGCGTTTGTATTTTAGTAGTTCAATCTTTGTTGCCGCGACGTTTTGTCCAAACGACATTTAGTTATCGTTCCTTGTAGTATTGGTCGATAAACTTGTCTTTTACTTTGGTTAGTTCGTTCTTTGGCAATAACGATACGACCTTCCATTGCAGTGAAAGTGTTTCCTCAATTGTTCTGTTTTCATCTACTGCTTGAGTCAGAAAGTCTTTTTCAAATGAATCTCCCACCTCAAGATATTTCAGGTCAACTCCAGTAAGGCCTGCCTTTCCGACAATTCCTGCCAGTGCACGAACTTCTTGTGATCTTGAATAAGCGTCATAGTTCTGGTTTGAGACTTCCTGGTGATCCGCCCTTGTTCTTCCCTCACCAATACCGTCCTTCATGATTCTGCTAAGGCTCATGAGAATGTTAACTGGTGGATAGACTCCTTGCCTAAACAGATCTCTTCCAAGGACAATTTGTCCTTCGGTGATGTATCCGGTAAGATCAGGAATTGGATGAGTGATATCGTCTGACGGCATTGTCAAAATAGGCATTTGTGTTACGCTTCCCTTTCTTCCATGCAGTCTTCCTGCTCTTTCGTAAATTGTTGAGAGGTCAGTGTACAGGTATCCAGGATATCCCTTCCTTCCTGGCACTTCTTCTCTTGCTGCACTAATTTCTCTTAATGCCTCTGCATAGTTTGTCATGTCTGTAAGAATTACCAGTACATGCATGCCAAGGTCATATGCAAGATATTCTGCTACTGTTAGTGCGACACGCGGCGTGATTATTCTTTCGATTGCAGGATCGTCTGCCAGATTCAAAAACAAAACGCTTCGCTTTAGTGCACCTGATTCCTCAAGGCTTCGCTTGAAATACTCCGCCTCAGAGTACTGCACTCCAATTGCTGCAAACACAACTGCAAATTCATCTGTGGTTCCAACAACAGATGCTTGCCTTGCAATTTGTGCTGCCAAAATGTTATGTGACATGCCAGAGCCGGAAAATATTGGAAGTTTTTGTCCTCTGACTAGTGTTAACATTCCATCGATGACGGAAACGCCAGTTTGGATAAAGTCCCTTGGATATTCTCGCTGTTCTGGGTTCATTGGTTCTCCGTTTATGTCTAAAAATTTAGAAGCGATAGGATCGGGTAATCCGTCAATTGGTCTGCCAAGGCCATCAAATACTCTTCCTAAAACTTCTTCTGATACTGGCATTTCCATTACTTTTCCCATGAACTTGGCACTTGTGCCAGAAACTGAAAGGCCTGTTGTTCCCTCAAATACTTGAACAATTGCTTTGCCGTTACCTACTTCTAGTACCTTACCTAGTCTTCTTTCTCCTTCAGTGGTTTGAATTTCAACTAGTTCGTCAAATGCTGCAGTGTCTACTCCGTCTACTACTACTAGTGGACCCTTGATTTCTGCAATTTTGCTGTATTGTACTCCGCCTTGTGTGCTCAATTTGTAACTTTAACTCCAATTCTTTTGAACTCGTCTATGATTGTTGTTTCAATCTGGTCTAGTTTTGCAATTTGATCGTCAGGAATTTCCATTCTTGCTTTTAGTAGTGTTGCGATTACTGGCATTGCTCTAATGTCTGCAAGTGATACACCGTCCTTTAGTGCTTTTTGTCCCTGTCTGTAGAATTCAACAAGTAATTTCAGCAGTTTAAGTTGTTTTTGTGGGCTGCAGTATGTGTCTACATCGTCAAAAGAATTCTGCTGTAAGATTCCAATTTTGATCATTCTTGCTACTTCAAGAATCAGTTTTTCCTCGTCTGGAAGTGCCTCAGGTCCTAGCAGTCTGACAATTTCCTTTAGTGTGTCTTCTCTTTGTAAAATTCCATATGCCTCACTCCTTAGCTCAAACCATTCCTTGCTTACATTGTCTCCCCACCACTTGCCGATATCTGCCAGATAGCCAGAATAGCTGTTCATCCAGTTAATTGACGGATAGTGTCTTGAATATGCTAATTTTGCATCTAATGCCCAGAAGGTTTTGATAAATCTCATGGTGTGCGTTGTGACTGGTTCGGTAAAGTCTCCGCCGGATGGGGAAACTGCGCCAATAAGTGTCACAGAGCCGTCACGATCTGGGCTTCCAAGTGCTCTGACTCGTCCTGCTCTTTCATAAAATTCTGCCAATCTAGACGCCAAATATGACGGATAGCCTTCTTCTGCTGGCATTTCTTCTAGCCTTCCGCTCATTTCTCTTAGTGCTTCTGCCCATCTGCTTGTAGAATCTGCCACTAGGACTACGTCTTTTCCCATGTCTCTATAATATTCTGCAATTGTAACCCCGGTGTAGATGCTTGCTTCTCTTGCAGCTACTGGCATGTTGCTTGTGTTTGCAACAAGAACTGTTCTGTCCATGAGTGGTTTTCCAGTA
>DATBQZ010000062.1:0-1883 GCA_036560565.1 Candidatus Nitrosotenuis sp. | reverse complement strand
ATTTAGGAAATCCATCTTTCTTTTGTTTATAATAGTTCTAGTAGAAATGTAAAACCACTTTTTTCGTTCTACCAATTTTTTTTAATAGGTGAAAAATTTCTCATTTAGCAATAATGACACAAAAAGATAATCCCGTACTGTTTATAGTAATAGTAGTCATCGGTGTGATTTTTCTTGTTACGACAGCTCATAGTGCATATGCACACTTTAGTTTTGACATCAAACCCGGCACCAATGGAAATCATACTGTTCGTATCACACTTGGCGAAACAAAAGAACCTGCATATGTTGACGAAGAACATAATCTGGAAACAACTCTTACTCATAGACTCACAAATCTTCGAGTAGGAAATGCCCATTTGAGTCAGACAAATCCGACTACACAAAAAATGTTTGTAGATACATACTTCTATCCTTCCAGCGTTCTAGTTACTAGCGGAGGCGTTCCATCAATAACTGGTGGCGTACCTGCCATGACTGGCTGTAACGGATCAGATGCGGGGGATCCATTCAACTGCGTTCCAGGAACTGGACACACTGACAGCAGGATCAGAATGAACCTCTCCACAATAAGTGTTAATGAGGGCGGTACAACTGGGCAATACAAGCAAGCTACCCGACAACTATACACTGAGCAGGGTAGAACTCTGTTTCATATCTATGGTGAATTGAACTACTTTAATGATACTGGCATAGGACCGGTCCCAATCAACATTTGGACTGACGGCGCCAATATCAAAAGGGCTTCATGGTGTGAGGGATTAGCTGCCAATAAAGCCGCATGTATGGGAGGGGATGCAACATACAACAAAACACTTCCAGGAAGTGTAAGCGGCGGGTTTGGGCTTGCCAATAGAACCGATATTTACTGGCCAGACACGGCAACTGAAAATACGCATCCAAGCAACATTCGAAAAGCAATTGGCTCAATACGTGACAATACCTTTGACATCTGGAACGTTCTAGAAGAGATAACAGATGCACTTAGAACTGTGACTGGATTTGGCTCAGTTCAGGATCACGTGCCAAGAAACAGTACCAATAGCGGTGCCCCAAGTTCATACACATTCCCTTAGGGAAATTTTCTTTTTTTATTTTTGTTTGACGGTTCTACCACAAGTATTATTTAATAAAATTATGCATTGTTCTATGATGAACAACAAACTTGCAGTGCTGGCAGTCATTGTACTGTCTGTGGGGTTAATTGGTAATGCGTACGCGCACAAGGCCCAGACTGTTGGCGATTACAACATGGAAGTTGGCTGGAAGACAGAACCACCAATAGTTGGCAAGAAAAACGCAATAGAAGTCACAATCACACAAGTGTCTCCTGACAAAAAGAACGCAAAGGACAATCACGCAGATCATGATTCCATGGACTCAAAAACCAAAGACACCAAAACTGACTCAAAATCAACCAAGGAAACAAAAGAACACAAGCACGCAGAAAAAACAACTGCCAAACACAGTCATGAAAAAAAACCAGTTGGAATATCTGGGTTGAGCAAAACACTAGAGGTGGATGTCACACTTGATGGCAAAAAGACATTTCTCAAACTAGTTGAAGATAAAAAGAACAAGGGAACTTATCACGGCGCATTTACACCTAATGCCGAAGGCCAGCCCTTGGTGCATGTGGTTGGAAAAATAAAAAAGACTCCAGTTGAGATTACATTTCATCCTGAAAAAGTAGAGCCACCTAAAAAATAAAACCCCTTTTTTCTAGCCTACTTTTCTGACTCTGTGTAAAACCATTGTTGCTATTATTGCCAAAGTCAAAATCATGGCTACCATGCTGCCAAATTCAGGAACGACTGTAACCTCTAGGGTCTCTCCAATCGGACCTGCATATGGTGCGTTTTCTCCAATTCCCTGAAAAACCA
>DATBQZ010000061.1:0-2316 GCA_036560565.1 Candidatus Nitrosotenuis sp. | reverse complement strand
CGTTTGAAGTTCCAAAAGTACCAAACTTTGACACATATACGCCGGCGGAGTTGAATTTTTGGATTCGGTTATTGGCGGTGTCTGCGACATAGATGTTGCCTGCAGAGTCAATCGCGGTATCTTCAGGCGCATTTAACTGACCATTTCCCGAACCAGAGATGCCAAAATTAAAATCAGAAACTGGTGAGACCACACCGTAAGACAGACCAATCGATAGGAGAATCAAAAGTGAAGAACTCAGTACTATTATTTTCAACGGATATAATTACGCAGATGAGGTTATAATGCTGACTACTTTTTTCATCCCTAGTAACATCGATACAACAACTGGGGTGTTGTTTTGAGACTAGATTTGCCTCTTTTTTTGAATCCATTTTGGCGATACATTCAGACAGTAGGATTTGCATTCCTTCAGACCGGGCACGTCTGCTAAAATTCCAAACATGGTTTTCCCACATGATCTAAACGGCACTAGTTTAACCATACTTTTCGATTAAATCCTATTTTACGTTTATCAACAAGAGCACCAAAGTAAGTCATTGAGAATTGGAAGGCCAGTAATCATAATCGGCATAGTCCTAATTTGCTTTGGAGTAATTTTCCAGTTTCAGGGAAGAGGGCAGTTGGGACCAGAGTCATCATTCATGTATTACAACAAGGACTGGATTTCCCACGGAATGATAATCATCGTATCTGGAATCATAGTTGGCGGATTTGGAATATTTCTCTCAAGGCGCCAGTAACATGGAACTATACATTTTGCGATTTAGATTCTGACATCAAGTGTACCAAGTACGTTGGTATTGAGATCAAATGTTCGAATCAAGTGATTGTTTGTATCTGTAATGTAGAGTTTGTTGTCGTGGAATTCCACGTCGCTGGGCTCATAGAGCGGCAACATGTCGCATTGTGGATTGCCTGGAAGGCACACTAGGTTTTTTTCAGTCTTGCCAATCAGCGTTGCCATCTGAGCGCTTTTCAAGTCAATGATTCGTATTGCAGAGTTGTAGGTATCTGCCACAAATACGGTATCAGAGACTGCGCACAGCCCAAGTGGATGTTGCAATAACGCATCGTCAATACTCCCATCCTGATACCCAAATTCAAAGAGCCCGTGGCCCACGATTGTTTGTACCTGTTTTGATGCAAGATCGATTTTCCGGATTGCTGAAACTTCGCTGTCTGCAAAATACAGATTATCCCCAAATATTGCAAGCCCGCTTGGCTGTGCAAGCTGCGCGCTGCGCACTGGCCCGTCAATTATGTTTTCATGGCCAGAGCCAGCATACGGCAGTACAATTTGGGATTCTACATCATACGTCCAGATTTGGTGATTTCCTGCCATTGCAACATAAATCAGATTGTCTTTTACTGCCACATCCCACGGCGAGGTAATTGAGACAGATTTTCCTTTTCCCCCAGCTGAAATCCACGGGCCCTGCTTTCCAGTACCCACTAGAGTTTCCACATGATTTTGCTCAAAGTTGATTTTCCTTAACGCGTGGTTTTCAGTGTCTGCAACAAAAATTTCGTTTTCCATCCAGACCACACCCTGCGGCCTGAAAAACTTGGCAGACATAAGATCTCCGTCCTCAAGTCCAGCGTTTCCACTCCCAATGACATGTAGGATTTTTCCTGAAATGTCAGTAACCAAGATTCTATTATGGTTAGAGTCACTCAGTGCAATTTTGCCTGTTTTCGAAATCGAGATTTTGCCTGGAAACGAAAGCAGATGGCTTGGGATTTTCCAAGAGTTCCTGATTTGAAGCGGGCTTTTAGCAAGTGTTCCTTTCTTGGCATGAGCCTGCAGCAAAACCTCAACGGTGTCATCAATTTCGTCTTTTTGGCCCTCCCCTGACTGCCTGTAGATGATTGTTCCAGTAGGATCAATGATTAGGATGGTAGGCCATGCGTTGACTTCGAATTTGCGCCACACTTGCATTTCCTTGTCCACCAGAACGGGATGCTTGATTTCATATCGTGCTACTGCACTTTTCACATTGCTTGCTTCCTGTTCTGTAAAGAACTTGCCAGAGTGCACGCCGATAAACACTACTGGTTTGTCGCGGTATTTTTCCTCAAGTTGTGCAAGGGTAGGCAGTGTGTGCATGCAGTTAATGCAGCAATAAGTCCAAAAGTCCAAAACAACTACGCTCCCCTTTAGTTTTGAAAGAGTTAGCGGTTCATCAGTATTAATCCACTCAAAATTTTCTGGGAACTCAGGCGCCTTTGCAAGCGGCGGGAAAAATCCTTCAAACATGTTTTATTTCAAATATTGAAAGATAAAAATCGTGCACGGATTACTTTTCTGGGAAG
>DATBQZ010000060.1:0-7354 GCA_036560565.1 Candidatus Nitrosotenuis sp. | reverse complement strand
AACGTCGGTCATTCTTACCATTCCATGTTTTTCACAGCACGTGAAATTGAATTTGAATTTTCTCGGCAATGCCTGGTTCAATGGGTTTCTAAGGAAAAATTTTGCAGTTGCAATTGCATATGGAGTTGCATCAAACTCCTCTGCATCACAAACTCCAGCAAGCGGGCTACACATTACGTTTCGCACTGCGTTTCCGCATGCCTCCCTTGAGGTAAGACCGACATCTGTAAGGCCACGCATTATTTCAGATACGTCTTCTAATACCACCCAGTGGAGCTGAACGTTTTGTCTTGTCGATACATGCGCGCTTCCAATTGAAAATGCCTCGCTAAGATGTGCCAGTTTTTCTAACTGGTTTGGATAAATTTCCCCTGCAGGGAGTTTAATTCTAACCATCGCATAATCATCAGTCATTCTAGTGCCATACGCACCATGCTGTAAACGGAATCTCCTAAAGGAGTCAGAATCGATTTTGCCCTGCCTGAAGAGTTTGACTGTTTTTGCGAAATTTTCAGCCTCCTCCATTCTTGCCCAATTGATTTTGGGTGCTTTGCTGTCCCGTGCAGGTTTTACTACAGTACTGCTCAAATTCACATAAGCTTTTTTAAATTTAGATATAAATTTTTGAAAGAAGGTATTTTCGTCACAATACGCGAAATGTCGGTCATAATTTTCCACTTTATTGGATTTATTGAGATTAGTGTCGCCTAATCAGATCTGCAAAAGCTTTTTTTCTTGGAATTTTCAACCAAATGTATAGCAAAGTAACCATACCGGCAGTATATGGTGGGTTCTCTCACCATATACTGAAATCGTGTTTTTGACAATAAACTATTAATTGGTTCTCACAAGTCTAAATTCATGCAAAGTACGTCAGTTGCAGAAAAGGCAAAAATTTTCACAGATGTCAGCGAAGCTCAAATAACAAGAGCGATTGCAGAAGAGTTCTTTTCTGTGTTTACAGATCACATTATCTCAGACGTAATAATTATTGGGGCAGGTCCGGCAGGCCTTACAGCAGGACGCGAGCTTTCACTTATGGGTTACAAGGTTTTGATTATCGAGCAGAACAACTACCTTGGCGGCGGCTACTGGCTTGGAGGGTACATGATGAACCCAGTCACAGTGCGCGCACCTGCACAGAAGGTATGGGATGAGTTGGGAATTCCATACAAAAAAGTTGCAGACGGGCTATACATCACAGCAGGCCCTCATGCAGTATCAAAGCTAATAGCGGCCACGTGTGACGCCGGAGTAAAGTTCCTCAATCTAACTAAATTTGATGATCTGGTTCTAAAATACGGAAGAGTATCAGGATTAGTTGTCAACTGGATGCCAGTTTCTGCCCTGCCAAGAAACATCACGTGTGTAGACCCAGTGGCGCTTGAATCAAAAATGGTAATTGATGCATCAGGTCACGACTCTGTCGCAGTAAAAAGGCTAGTAGATAGAAAGCTTGTAGAGTGGAAAGGAATGAATCCGATGTGGGTAGAAGACGGCGAGGACAAAGTGGTAGAGTATACGGGCGAGATTTACCCAGGACTGGTAATTGCCGGAATGTCAGTTACCGAGACACATGGCCTTCCAAGAATGGGGCCTACCTTTGGCTCAATGTTGTTTTCTGGAAAAAGAGCAGCTGAGATTACGGCTGCAAAACTAAAAGAGCTAAACAGAAGCTAATAACCCTGTGAGAATATCTAGAATTTTCCTATACGACGAACCTTCCATCCCAGAAATAGCCATCAGCAACTTGGCAGATTTTTTACAAAATACATTTCATGTCAAGACAATAAAACGAGAAAATATTTTCAAAAACGCGACAGAGGACATAGCACATGATCTTGCATCATCAAGGATTTTCAATATGCGCCAACAATTTCAAAGACATGCACCAACCAATGAAGAAATAGAATTTGAAAAACAAACGTTCCAGAACACGTCCAAAATTGAAAACATCGTATTGTACGACGGTTTTGAGTTTCAGAGAACAGTTTCAAGTTTGATACCAAGCGATGAGATGACCACAGAGGACTTTCATCTTGTTTTCACAAACAAGCTTACCTGCACTTTTGATTCCGATGATTACAGATACCACGGAAGGGCGCTAATTGGAGCAAACCCATCCATAGTTTCAACTACTGGAATAATTGAGGCGCCGGCAAAACCGCGAGAATACTATATGGAATTAATGGCAAATTACGGGCAAGGTCTAAACGTCGAGTCAATCAAAAAAAAGTATCAAGGAACGTACTTGGAATATCATGATTTGCGCCTTGGAAAAATAATTGAGGGGTACTGCCTGCAGGCATTATTCTAT
Organism: Candidatus Nitrosotenuis sp.; assembly: GCA_036560565.1. Taxonomy (GTDB): domain Archaea; phylum Thermoproteota; class Nitrososphaeria; order Nitrososphaerales; family Nitrosopumilaceae; genus Nitrosotenuis. The sequence continues at coordinate 5,037 of DATBQZ010000060.1, read as the reverse complement.
TACATTACGGGCGAATCATTTTGTGATCTTTTAGATTGTAGATTGAACAACGCCCACTGGCAACGCGATCTTTTGTACTCACAGCTTGAATTTGGAAAACTTTGCAGCAAGCATTCGGAGACACTAAAAAACTGGGTCGCCTTGAATGACTTAAATTGTTGACATTTTTTACTCATATTTATGATGTCAGATGCTGGCTCTTCAGTACTAGTTGAAAGAGAGAATCCAAATAAACCAGAAAAAAAGAAAACAAAATACGACGTAGTCATAATTGGGGCAGGTCCAGCAGGATATACTGCGGGGATTTACTGCTCTCGTGCGCGACGTGATACTTTGATAATAACTGGAATTCTGCCAGGTGGCCAGCTAATGAATACAACAGATGTTGAGAATTATCCAGGATTTGCAGACGGGATAATGGGTCCTGATCTTATGATTACCATGAGAAAGCAAACAGAAAGAATGGGGACTACCATAATCGACGATGAGGTTATCGACGTAGACTTTAGACACAGGCCGTTTAAGATACTAACTGCATCAGAAGAATACGAATGCAAGGCCGTGATTATCGCAACTGGTGCATCGCCAAGAAAATTAGGATTGCCTGGAGAGACCACCTTTGGAGGCAAGGGCGTATCATATTGTGCCACATGTGACGGGCCGTTTTTCAGAAATCAGGAAATAGTTGTAGTGGGAGGAGGCGACTCTGCCATTGAAGAGGGTACGTTTTTGACAAAATTTGGCAGCAAGGTCCACATGATACACCGACGGGATCAGCTCAAAGCAAGTAAGGTGATGCAAGAAAGAGCCATGTCCAATCCAAAAATACAGTTTCATTGGAACAGCGAAGTAACAGACATACAAGGTGATCAAAAAGTCCAAAAAGCGATATTAAAAAACGTAAAAACCGGGGAGATCACGTCGCTTACAGCTGGCGGAATATTTGTCGCAATTGGTCATACTCCAAACACCAAGATTTTTCAAAACCAGGTGGAGCTTGACTCCCAAGGATATATTGTTCTAAAAGACCACACCAAGACAAACGTGGAAGGAGTGTTTGCTGCAGGAGACGTCCACGACCACAGATACAGGCAGGCAGTTACCGCTGCAGGCTACGGATGCATGGCCGCAATTGATGTTGACAGATACCTAACTGAAAACAAAGTCTAGTCGGTCTGTTCGATTCGAACAAACATTCACAGAAAGAATCCAGAAAATAACCAATATCATGAACAGTTTTTCAAGGCGATAGCATGTTTGCCGGAAAGACTAGCTTTAAGATTAGCGGCATGGTTGGAATAATCATCCTACTGCTAGGAATTACCATCCTATTTGGCACGTATCAAATGTCCAAAGTCAGTAAGGAAATCATAAACATATCACAGGAATATGAGCCGCTGCAAAATACTCTTGGTGAAATCAAATATCATCAGGCAAACCAGGTTGCAAATTTTGAAAAGATCAAAACAGGGCAGCTATCAGAGACGGATTCAGATATTGCAAAGGAAGAATTCTGGTCAAGCAACACCATAATAAAATCAAACATAGTACAAGGAAAAAAGCTGGCCGAAACAGGATACGACATGGCACTAACAGACGCGGTAGGCAACGACTTTAAACAGATTCACAAAATGTTTTCAGATATTGGACAGACTCATGATGAGTTCGAAGACCTGACAAAGGACTCGCTAGGTTCTGCTCAAAGTGATGTTCTGCTAAGACAAATCGCATTAAAAGAAACCCAGTTTAAAGAAAAAATTGATTACGCGTCAAATGAGATCAATAGGCTCAACGAACAATCAATTAATGCAATTGAGGACCATGAGCGCGAATGGCTCACAGTACAAATTGGAATCATGATAGTTGTAGGAATAATTGCAATTTCACTTAGGCATTTTATGCATGAGAATAACGCTGAGCTAAAAAAAGAGATAGAATCGAAAACTCTAGAACTGCAAGAGGCAAACAAAAAACTCCGGGATCTTGACAAGCTAAAAGATGACTTCATAAGCATAGCATCTCATGAGCTGAAAAGCCCAATTCAGCCAATCTTCGGCTTTGCAGAGCTTGCCCAATCAGGAGACATTGACCAGAAAGAGGCATGGGATGGGGTAACCATACTTGCAAAAAAATTACAAGACTTGGCAAACGATGTGCTCGATGTAACTAGAATTGAGAGCAACCGCCTAACATTGTATCAAGAAAAATTAAGAATTAACGAATTAATTTTAGAGACAACTAGAATGCTAAAGACAGGACTTGCCAAGAATGTCAGAATCATAGAAGAATTAGACGAGGATATTGAAATAATGCTAGATCGGACACGAATTGAGCAAGTGCTTCGAAACATCATCAACAATTCAATCAAATTTACGGAAAATGGTACAATCAGGATAAAGACTTTGGTTAATAAAAAAGCAGACGAACTGATCATCACGGTAAGCGATACTGGTCTTGGCATACCAGAGGATGTCTTGCCGAATATTTTTGGCAAGTTTGTGACAAAGGGTCATGAGAGTGAAAACCAAGGTGGCAATGGACTTGGATTATTTTTGTGTAAAGGAATAGTCTCTGCACATGGTGGCAGAATCACTGCACGAAATAACAAAGACGGTGGAGCAACATTTGAGTTTTCATTGCCATTACTGCAAAGAAAAACCGTCGATTCGCTGGCCAATTAATGCATTGTTCGTCTGGTTTAGACAAACTCAACTTAATGTGCTAAACCACGAATGAAAAATTGAAAATGACTCTAAACATATTGGTTGCGGAAGACAATGCGTTTACTGTTACCCAGTATACAAAAATACTTGAAAAAAACGGTCATAGTGTAACAGTTGCAAGAGACGGTCAAGAGTGCCTAGAAAAATACGCGCAGGAACTTTCAAAAACAGAATTTGAATCACTAGACAAAAACCCGTTTGACGTAGTATTACTAGACAACAACATGCCTAAAAAAAGCGGAGTCGAAGTAGCAAAGGAGATCCTGGACAAAAGACCAAACCAAAGAATCATTTTTGCTTCTGCCTATGACATCAATTCTCTGCTCAAAGCACCAGGAATAATACCAGAGTCTGTCGAAATTCTTGAAAAACCGTTTTCACTAAATACGATGATCAGTAAAATCCAGGCATAGATTACAGATAGACAATATTTGATAGGTGTTTTGCCTCTTTAAGGGCATGATCAAAATCCATTTCTGTGAAAATCTTTTGCTGTGCATAAAGACTCTTGAATTTTCTTCCATCGTCTGCAAAAATGCCGACTACGTGTCCTTCGGCGATTGGGTAATTCTTCATTCCAGCATAAACTGCGGCAGATGACGGGCTAACGAGCAGTTTTTCTTTTTGGAATATTTCTTTGACAGCTGCAAATGCTTGCTCGTTTGTTATTGTTATCCAATCATCAACTACATTTTCTCGTCTTAGGAACAAATCAGGCTTTGCAGACTCTTGAAAGTTACGCAGCCCCTGAATCAGGTGATTTTGTTGAGGTTGAACTGCGATTGTTTTAACTTTGGGGTTTTGTTCTTTAAGAAAAGCGGAAATTCCAGTGACGGTTCCGCCGGTTCCTACCCCTGTGAAAAAATGAGTTATCTTTCCTTCTGTTTGTTTCCAGATTTCTGGTCCGGTTCCCTTGTAGTGTCCCATGTAATTTGCCTCGTTCGAATACTGGTTTGGTGAGAAATACTTGTCAGGTCTTGATGATGCAATGGATGTAGCAAGTGCAATGCTTTGATCAGTCCCCGCACCAACCTTTGGACAGAGATCATCGCTTGTTTGGTGTATTGTGGCACCGAGATCCGAGATTATCTTTTTTGTTTCTTCGCTTGCCTTTTCTGGGATTACGATTTCAACTTTGTATCCAAGTATGCTTGCAATTCCAGTAAGGGCGATTCCAGTGTTTCCAGATGTCGGCTCTATGATTATTGTCTCGCCGCGTTTTAATCTGCCCTTTTCTTCAGCATCCTTAATCATCCAGTATGCCGCCCTATCCTTTACCGAACCAAACGGATTGTGGCTTTCCAGTTTCGCGTAATAATTTACTTTACCATTTGATAACGAGTCTAGTTTTACAAGTGGGGTATTCCCAATTCTGTTTAGGATGTCTGCATCAGTCAGGACTTTGGTTGCCACTAACTATTTCACCTTTTTAATTGAAAATTCTAATTCAGTATCTCTTTTTTGAAGAGACAGGAGTTCATGTCCGGTTCGTTTGACCCAGCGCGATATGTCTTCTTCAGCATTTGGATCATCTGCAAGAACCGTTAATGTTTCGCCCACTTGCATTTTTTCAACCTCGATTTTTGTTCTAAATACAGGCTCTGGGCAGAATAATCCACGCGCATCTAGTTTTTTTGTTGTTGCACTCATCGATATTTGTCAGAGGCTCATTTGTCATATTAAAATCTATTTTAGTATGTAGTGATGGAATACTAACAAAATTAGCTTGGATTAATTGCTAGTGAAAAGAAATTTGTTTCTTTTTGTCAATTTAGTAATACAATAAGCGACAAACACTCATTTCATAGTAAAATTTGCAGAATTCTGATAAATTGTAGAATAATTTTATTGTGAACGAATGATCAAAAATACCATTGTTATCGTTTGATTAGATGTATTTCAGTAGAACTTGGTATGAATAAATCGTACTGAAATCTTTAAAAATTGATGATAAAGTTTGAGAAGAGCTCGACGGGATCATGATTTTTCATTGATTCATCATTTTCATGTAAATTAAGTATATCGAGTCATCCGTTCTATTAAAAGGAGCAAGGAATCACACCAGTCGGCATTGGAGTTTCATTTCAGCAGAGTCATGATATCGCAGATCAGAGATGCATTCCAGATTAGGTTTGTGCAAATAATCAGACAGCCATTCTGAGCATATCGACAATATTTCTATTCTTTAATGGCGAAACATCATAATCAAGCAGATTGATTTTCTTTGATATTCGCTTCATCAGATATACTGACAGTTTGTATATTAGCGACCATAGATAGCTGTTTTGATTCAAGCTATACATTTTGAGTAGCA
>DATBQZ010000059.1:0-1635 GCA_036560565.1 Candidatus Nitrosotenuis sp. | reverse complement strand
GAGTGATGGCAAGCTGCTTAGCAATTTTGACATGTTCTTTTCTTCCACATTTAGGTAAATGTGGAGATACTTTCTTCCCTCAACTGCGCCTCTCATGACTGTAATTATATCAAAGATTTTTTCCCTCTTTGTTTTATCACGCAATGAGTTCTTGTTTGCGATCAGGTGAGCACTTGATTGTAAAACAGTATCAACTATCTTTAGTTGATTTTGTTCAAGTGTGGTTCCAGTCTCAGTGACATCCATTATCGCATCTACGTCGTCTGGCGGCTTTGCTTCTGTTGCGCCAAACGATAGATGAATTTGTACGCTCTTGTTTGTTCCAATTCGGAGCCAGGGTGTGACAATTTGTGGGTCTTTGTTTCCATAGTATTTTTTATACGATTTTAGTTGTTTTATGAATTTTGAAGCAGTTGTAAGATATTCTGAGGATATTCGCAATATTTTTTTTTGTTTTGCATATGCTGCAATCATTTCATCTAGCGACTTGAATCTATAAGTGTCGGGAATTGCTATTACTAGTTTTATTTTCCCATATTCCAGATCCAAAAGTGGCTCCACGTCAGACTTTGTTTCGCCAATCCAGTCCTTTCCAGTAATTCCAACGTCATACAAGCCATCAGAGACAAATGTCGGAATTTCCTGCGGCCTTAGCATTTTTACGGCAATGTCAGGATCATCCAGGGTTACTCTGTATGTGCGGCTTTTTCGCTGAACCTTGGTCCAAGATCTTTCTAAAATGGCAAAGGTGGCATCCTCAAGGCTTCCCTTTGGAATGGCAAATTTTACTTTGGTCATCTTTAATTCTTGAGAAAAGAACCTCTATATTTTGTTGTTCAAAGTTCCCCTAAAATCTCACGCGCCCGATTAATCGAAATATTGCCTTCTGAGGTCATTTTCTTGACAAGCGTGTCGATTTGATCATGTGTTGCACCTGCTGCGACTGCAATGTTTCTTGCATGTAGTCGCATGTGGCCTTTTTGGATTCCCTCAGATGCAAGGGCTCGCAGGGCACTAAAGTTTTGCGCCAGACCCGCAGCACCAAGTATACAGGCAAGTTCGCTTGCAGATTGTACTCCAAGTATTTTTGTACATATTTTTGCAGTCGGATGCACGTTGATGATTCCCCCTACTATTCCAACAGACATTGGAATCTCGATTTTGCCAACCAAGTTTCCATCACTGTCTTTGTACCACTGTGTAAGTGATGTGTATCTTCCATTCTTTGAAGCGTATGCGTGTGCAGCTGCCTCGATTGCGCGAGTATCTTGTCCTGTTGCGTTTGCGACTGCAATGATTCCGTTCATCACTCCCTTGTTGTGTGTTACCGCACGATATTCATCATATGCTGCAAACTGGTATGCCAGAACAATGTTGTCAACTGTCTCTTGCCCGCCAACTGCTTCCTTTTCAAATGTTGCAGTGCCTCTTACCATTCTCCTTGTGGAATAGTTTGAGAGAATTCGAAGGATTACTTTGCCATTTGTGATTTTTTCTATGAGTGGTGCTATCCCCTCGCACATTGTGTTTGTCACATTTGCCCCCATTGCGTCGCCAACATCAATTAACAGTTCGACAATCAGCATTGAGCCTGCGTCTGTTTTGATTTCCTTGCAAGAGATTTCCTTTGCGCCC
>DATBQZ010000058.1:0-2876 GCA_036560565.1 Candidatus Nitrosotenuis sp. | reverse complement strand
AATTACAGGGCAACAAAATTCATTGTAGAGAACGGTCTAGATGCTTATCTGAACTGGTATGATAATATGAGTTGGTATCCTCATGGGAGGGATGTTGCAGGAACTTCTCAAGTCATACTGCATGTAACTACTGCCTTACTCTACCAAGTTTTCGGTGGGGGCACTGATCTTTATGGCTTTACAATTGTATTCCCAGTAGTTCTTGGCTCCTTGACAGCAGTTGTTGTGTTCGCTCTAGTTAGGGTGATTGGTGGAACTACTGCAGGTCTGTTTGCCGCATTAATGTATTCTGTATCTTTACCGATAATAGTTAGAGGTACACTTGGTTGGTTCAAGTCAGAACCCCTCGGATTGTTTTTTGGGCTACTTGCAATTTATCTACTCTTGAGTGGTATAAAATCACATTCGCATAAAATTGCTCTTGCCAAATTAATAGGTGGGGGGATATTTCTCGGCTTTTCTTTTTCGGCGTGGGGAGGGAGCGAGTTTTTCGTTTTACCTATTGGTCTTTTTATAATGTCGTTACCGTTTGTCAGACAAGACAATCGCTTTCTCATGTGGGCAATTCCGGCATTCCTTCTTGGTATTGCAATCGCTATTACACCACTAGAAAGACCTGGACTTCAATTTTTTACAAAGGCAAGTGGCTTTATGCTGATTGGCCCGACGATCTTTCTCATTACTTGTTATTTTATTCAAAAAATAAGCAAGGTTGAACACAAAAGGCGTAACTGCGCATTATTGTTGGCAGCCGTAACTGTGCTTGGCATTTTCATATTGTCAGCAAATGTGTTTGGGCTTCCAAGTTTTAGATATCTGAATGCAATTAACCCATTCCTGACTACAACGGATCCTTTGGTTGATTCAGTAGCAGAACATGCAACTACTACTATTTTTCAATCATTTTTGTTCAATTCTGTCTTTATGATATTTGGAGCATTAGGAGTTTGGCTAATTTTTAAAAATCTTCTAAGTAATTCAAACAATAACCGCGACGTTCAGATTTTTGCATTGATTATTGGACTGTTTGGAGTTTATATCAGCTCTGCATTCATACGATTGGAGCTCTATTCTTCACTCTCCCTTATAATTTTGGGTTCAATAGGCCTATCACTTCTCACTAAAGAAATTTTCAAACATAACGGACAAGAAAATAAAAAAATTATCAAGCCTCACCCAGCAGCACTCAAAATTTCTTTTACTATAGTCATTACGATTCTGTTGATCATACCAATTATGCTTCCGGCAAGCTCCAATTGGGTAAATAGTGTAAAAGCGCCTCCAACTATCCTAAATGGTGGAAGTAACTACAACATAGCTACTACTGATTGGCTTGATGCAATGAACTGGATCAAGAACAATACTCCAAAGGATGCAGTTATTGCGTCTTGGTGGGACTATGGATACTGGATTACAACGCTTGGTGAAAGAAAAACACTAGCGGATAACGCCACCTTGATAGACTGGCAAATAAAGCTGATTGCAAAAATGCTGCTTAGCTCACCAGAAGAAGCATGGAAAATACTAACAAGCGACAAACCCTCTGAGGGACTAGATGCAGATTATGTCTTGATCTATGTGGCTGCACAAAGAGTAAACAGCGAAGATCCATCATTATACCTTGTTCAAGGTGGTGGAGACGAAAGTAAAAAACAATGGTTTATGAGAATTGCAGGCATCTCAGTTGACAAATACATCTATGATGACGGATTAAGTGCAACAAATGAGTTCTGGAATGACACATTACTAGGTAAAATGATCCCATTTTCTCCAATGTTCTATGTAGATCTTAACACTCAGCAACAGTCACAAACATACGTGTCAGGTTTTACTCCAATTTACATAAACGATATTAAATTCCCTAGTGACGGTGACGGACCATTAAAACTAGTCTACACGTCTTCTGGCTTTTTGCGAAAAGACTCTGGACCTATTAACGGCGTTTTAATTTATGAGGTGAACAAAGATTACAAACCAAAAACAGAGGCAGCTACAACTACAGAATCAGATACTAAAACTCCTAGCGAATCAATCACCAAGACATCTGGGGAGTTTGCTACAATAGAGACAACATTGGGTAATATTGTAATCCAATTTAACAAAGATGTGGCGCCAAAAACAGTTGATAATTTCAAAAAACTTGCAGATTCACATTTCTATGACGGGACATTATTCCATAGAATCATACCTGGATTTGTAATACAAGGAGGTGATCCAAATACTATTTCTGGCCCGCCTCAAACTTGGGGAACGGGAGGACCCGGATATATGATTCCAGCCGAATTTAGCAGCCTAAAACACACAAAATATGTTGTATCAATGGCAAGAGGGGGGGATATCAACAGTGGAGGTTCGCAATTTTTCATCGTACTTGGCGACGCACCATTCTTGGATGGCAAATACACCATTTTTTGTAAATTAGTAGAGGGTAAAGATATAGTAGATAGATTGGGATCCCTAAAAACAAATTCTGCTGAACAACCAGTAGATGTTGATCAAGCACGAATCAAAAGTATAAGAATTTCTTAGCTATATCTCGCTAGATGATTCTTCTTTGAACTTGTCTGCTATACGATATCTTGCATATTTATCGTCAGGAGAAAACTTTGCCGGATGAACAGTATTTGTCTTAGAATCGCAGTGCGAACATGTATCTTTTAAAGTATATTTTTTACAATTTGAGCATTTGCGAATCTGAAATTTCAATATTACCCTTCTCTTGTTTTCTTTGATTCTTCTCTTGTGAAATTAAACGTACCATGGTTTTTTTCAACGGTTTTTTGCAGTTTGTCTAGTATGGGTTTTAGCATTCTTTCTGCAGTTTTAAAGTCTTGACCTTTTACAGTTATTCTGTACTTTGGTGCGCCTATGTATAT
>DATBQZ010000057.1:0-1987 GCA_036560565.1 Candidatus Nitrosotenuis sp. | reverse complement strand
TTCTTGCACTTTTCGACAAAGACCCATTTGTCAGTCTCCACCTTTCTTTCTTCAACATTCTGGGCATATCCAAGATCCCTTGGCGATAAATCATCTAGATTTGTGACAACCCTCGCCCCTGTCGCCTTTGCCAATGCATTCAAATCAGATTCCTTTATCCTCTTTACAGCTGAGATTCCAGCCTTTGCCAAGTAGTCTAGAGCAATATCATCAATTCCTTTCTGGCAGAATACGATATTGGCTCCCACCGAAACTATTTTTGCCGTCATCCCGCTAATCATGTTGCTCTCCTCTTCGAGAAACATTGTCATTTGCTCCGGTCTATCAATGCTTATCTTTGCATCAAACTCTGTCTTTTCGATCTCTAAAGAGGAGTTTAGCAATAGAATCTTTGCATCATGGAACCTCTTTGGCATCTCAGAGTGGGCTACTTCTTTGTCGACAATGATGCCTTCAATCAGGCTTGAATCACGCATTGCACCGCCTGGTTTCTTTTGCACTTTTACATTGTCTAGGTCCGCGACTAGGTATTGGTGATTTTTACTGCTTTTTTCTTCTGTTGCCGGCTTTTCGGCTACTGCAAATATGGCTCTCACTGCAAGGTCAGCAAGAACATCACTGTCTACTGACACGATTTTTGATTCCATGCTAGTTTTGGCAATGTTTGCCAAGACCGAATGATCTTCTATGTTCACCTCTTCCGCTATCTTGTTCAAGATTTCAATGGCCTGTCTCATCGCCTTGCGATAGCCATCGACTATGACTGTCGGATGAATCCCCTGCTTGATCAGCTCTTCTGCCTTTTCTAACAATGCACCGGCAATAATTACTGAAGATGTTGTTCCATCGCCTACTTCGGCATCCACCGCTTTCGCGACTTCCACCATCATCTTTGCGGCAGGATGCTGGACATCCATTTCCTTCAGGATGGTGGCACCGTCATTCGTAATCGTTACATCGCCTGTACCGCTCACAAGCATCTTATCCATCCCGCGAGGCCCAAGAACAGACTTTAGCATTGTTGCTACAATCTTTGCCGCTTGTACATTGTTCTTGAGGGCATCCATCCCCTTTGTCTGCGATGTGCCCTCTTTCAAGAGCATTATCGGGACCCCCTCGCTTGTAGTTCCTACTAAAGATAATGATGAGGAAGACATGGAGACTGATCCATCCGACTAGTATATCTACGAGCAGTAAACTCTGCAATGCACTGCATTCTTACAACTTATTTGTCATAAGTCTACTTAAGCACATGATCGATGTGAGTATCGAAAAAATCCCCACAAAAAAGCTGACACTTTCTCTATTCGCCGGAGGATTGGTTATCTGTTTCGCTATATTAGCTGCCATCCCCAATCTCCCAAGCGCGTTTGCGCATGGCGGCATGCAGCCGCCGGCCGCCGACTTTGGGGATAAAAAGGCGAGTCTCTCCGTCAAGATCGACCCTGTTGTTGTGACCGACGTCAATCAGCCGATATTCATCTCGGCAAGGTTCTTTGACGAAAACACCAACGAGAACTTCAAGGAAGTCACGTACAGGATATTCTTTGAAAAGGACGGCAAGGAAATCCCGATCCAGACTGAAGGCGGGGGCGCGTACGGCGGACAGGGCCTCTTTTACGACCCGCAGGGCGACCTAGAGATCAAAGTAGTTCCAAAGGACGCGCCTGTGGCGACTGCCAAGGGTGTAGAAGAAATCCAGTACGGCGGCATATGGAACATGGGCCAGCCGATAATTGTTGAAGGGCCGATCTTTACCGACCCGGGACTGTACAACCTGTTTGTCGAAATACACACAGCTGGGACTACGAGAACCCAGGTCGATCCGATACTAAAGTACGACATCTGGGTGACTCCTGGCCGGGAAGAGCTAATAGACGTCTCGGAAGGCCAGCAGGTCAAGATCCGGAACTATTACGGCGCAATCGATAGTTCCAGCTATGACCCGGAGACAATGACGATCGAGTTCTCTATGCCGTTTAACTGG
>DATBQZ010000056.1:0-10286 GCA_036560565.1 Candidatus Nitrosotenuis sp. | reverse complement strand
ATGTTGCCAAACTGTCAAACATTCTTTTTGCAGTCTCATAGCTTGGCTGACTTCGACCTGACTCTATTTGGTTTATCATGGATGTGCTGACCCCTGTCATCTTTGCAAGCTCTTTTTGGGTTATGCCAAGCTTGGCTCGTTGTTGTTTGATGTTATCCAGACGTGGAAGCATACTGTGTATAATCTGGGTTGTGCTATGAATTTTACTCAGAAATCTTACAATAATCTGTTGTAATCTCCGATTTATTTTTAAATTCTAAATGTCTTCGGCACATCTAAAGCCTGAAAACATCCATCTTTCATCTAGATGAAAGAAATTCCTGTAGCTGGCACGAATTGATCTCTTTGGAGTGGCAAAAGAGCCACCGCGCAAAACTTTTTGATTTGTAAACCACTTGTCGTTATATTCTTCAAATCCTGATTTGAATCCTGGATATCCGACAAATTCAGATGATGTCCACTCCCAAACGTCTCCGATCATTTGATGACAGCCGTAATGGCTCCTACCCATTGGATATGCGCCTATCTCGCTTACACTCCACAGATGTGATTCCAATAGATTTGCATGCTCGCCAGTAGGCATGTTGTCTCCCCACGGGAAAATTGTTTTTACCTTTTTTTCCTCATTCCAACAAGCGGCTTTTTCCCATTCTGCCTCTGTTGGTAGCCTTTTTCCAGCCCACCTGCAATATGCGTCAGACTCGTAAAAACTGACATTGCAAACCGGCTCATTTGGATTTATTTTTCGCGTTCCGATAAAATCGCTCACATGCCATGCGTCGTCAATTTTTTGCCAGTACATTGGTGCCTTCCAACTGTTTTGCTTGACTGTTTTCCATCCATCTGAAAGCCAGTATTTGTATTCGGAATATCCTCCAGACTCGACAAATTCAAGATACTGTCCTGCAGTAACAGGATGAGAGTCGATTTTAAAATCATTTAGGTAAACTTTGTGTTCTGGCAATTCTACATCATAGCAAAAGTCTTTTCCGCCATATCCTAAATTGTATAATCCTCCGTTGATGTGGATCTGTTCTTGTTTTACCTGCGCTTTTTTTGGGGGGAGATTTTTTATTTTAGGTTTGTACTGATCTGCCAGAATGTGCTGCAAATCGTACACCAAAAGTTCCTGATGTTGGTATTCGTGATTAATTCCAAGCTCAAATCGCTTCCTGTCATCTACTGAAAGCGAGCTATTTTGAATTAAACCGGTGATTTTCTGAGTGATAAAATCATAGTATTCTAAAATCTGTTTTACTGTTGGTCTTGAGACTGTGCCTCTGCTTGCCTTGTCTAACTGTTCTCCAAATCGGTTGTAATAGGAATTGAGATAGCGCAAAAACTCTTCTGAATAATACTCGTATTTTTCATCTGTCTGCTTTAGGAGCACTTCAAAAAGCCAGCTAACATGGCCCAAGTGCCATTTTGGCGGGCTTACATATGGCGCTGTTTGAACGATAAAATCATCGTACTCTAATGTTTCTACCATATCCAAGGTGTTTTTTCGCATTTCCCTAAATTCATCAACAAGTGAAATGGTAGACAGCATTTTTGTGTAATTTCTTTAGGTTCTAATCATTTATTCTTATCCTTAATTCCAAAGCAATCATTATTTCAAAAACATGCCAATTCAAGTTGTGTCTGATGATTCATTTTCAATGTTTGTTTTACAAAAGAGTTTTGATACGAAGCATTCAAAAGTCGTTGTGACATAGACAACGCAATAGACTCATTAAAAATGAAAAATACGATTAATATTAATTCAAATAATTATGAGAAAAAATCTGTTGGGCCAAACTGTGTTCTGATAAAATCGTTAAATCCAAAACAAGATGACTTTGCCACTGAAATTTCGTATGGTCTTACAAGAAAGGAAAAATTTATTCCATCAAAATACTTCTATGATGCTAACGGCTCTAGGCTTTTTGAAGAAATATGTGATCTTGAGGAATACTATCTGACAAAAAAAGAACTTGAAATCTTATCTACAATAAAAGATGAAATGCCAAAATATTTCTCACGGCATAGCTCCGTTGTGGAGCTTGGAAGTGGCTCTTCAATTAAGACTAGGCATCTGTTTGAATCATTACTTGAAAATCACAGTCACGTAAGATACTATCCAATAGATATCTCTGACATTGTGCTAGAAAGTTCTGAGCGACTTCAAGATGAATTTGTCAATCTTCACATCACTGGAATAATTGATCAGTATGAGGCTGGATTGAAATTACTAAAAAACCTAGATGATGCAAAAATTATCGTGTTTTTTGGATCAAGCTTTGGCAATTTTGATCATACTGCAGGATTGAAGTTTCTAAACAGCATAAGGAACTGTATGAAAAAAGACGACCTGTTCCTTCTTGGCATAGACTTGGTAAAGGATACGCACGTTTTAGAAAGAGCATATGATGATTCCAAGGGTGTTACAAAAAACTTCAATCTCAATCTGCTAAAAAGGATAAACGCCGAACTGGGCGGTAATTTTAATTTAGAAAAATTTGAGCATCGTGCATTTTTTAATGAGCAGGAAAACAGAATCGAAATGCACTTGGAATCAAAAGTTTCACAGCAAGTGTATCTTGAGAATGTGGATTTGCAAATAAATCTTGAAAAAGGAGAGTTGATTCGCACAGAATACTCGTACAAATACACCATACGCCAGATAAAACAAATTGCAAATGCAAGTGGATTCAAAATAAACAAGATTTGGCAAGACAAACAAAAATACTTTGCATTGATCTTATTCTCTATAAACTGATTAGTTCGCTGGCTGAGATCTTCTGAATGTGAGAACTCGACGCCAATTGTAAAACGATAGAAATTTACTCTTCAAGCCTAAAATTAATCCATGAAAGCGATGTGGAATGATGCGCTCTTGGCAGAAAGTGAAAACACCATAGTTGTTGAAGGAAACCAATATTTTCCTCACGATGCGATAAAAAAAGAGTTTTTCAAACAATCAGGCACAAAAACAACTTGCAGTTGGAAAGGCATAGCAAGCTATTATTCTGTAATAGTAAACGGAAAGACAAACAATGACTGTGCCTGGTACTATCCAGAGCCGTCCAATGCTGCAAAACAGATTAAAAATTACGTGGCGTTTTGGAACGGCGTAAAAATTGTAAAGTAGTGATCTTTTCTTGTTTTATAATTTGCACTGAATTATTAGTGATCAGATTAAAAATTTTAGGTAATTAAGAAAGTGAGGATATCGAAGACATGGCCGACTTGAGATATCCTCACTGATTTGGTTGTGGTCTTGGTGGTCCTAATCTCGGTTTGCCGAATGAACCTAGTATAAAACCGGCTTTTAGTAAAAAAAGGCTTGCGTAGAATTCATCAGTACGTTGTTCAAATAAAACATACTAATCTTCAAGCACAACAAAAAATCACACTAGCTGAATTGATCATCCTAGTTGCTGAAGACAACAAGTTTGTTGCAAATCAGTACAAGATACTGCTTGAAAAAAAGGGTCACACGGTAATCACTACGCCTGATGGGCTGGAATGCCTAAAGAAATACAAGGAAAAGCTCAAAAAAACAGAGTTTGACTCCTTGGATGAAAACCCGTTTGACTTGGTTCTCTTGGATCACAACATGCCAAAAAAGACGGGTGCAAAGGCAGCGAAGGAAATTTTGGCAAAAAACCCAAAGCAAAAAATTCTGTTCATTACCGGGTATCAGAGATGGGCACTAGAGGATGAAACAGATGATCTTGTGGATAAGATAGTAGTTTTGGAAAAGCCGTTTACGCTATCGCAGCTTGAACGAAAAGTAGAATCACTTACGTGATTTTTTCTTAAGCGTTTTTTTCTTGATTTGTGGCTTCTTTTTTGATGGTCTTGGTGCGCTTTTGCCTAGGATTTCGGCCTGGGCTGCTGCGACAATCGCAATGGGAATTCTATGCGGTGATGCGCTGACATATGAAACCCCGATGCTGTGGAAGAACTTGACAGAGTTTGGATCCCCGCCATGCTCCCCACAAACTCCGATTTCGATATTTGGTTTTACTGTTTTTCCGTTTGCAATCGCAATTTTCACAAGGCTCCCGACTCCGTTTACATCAATTGTCTGGAACGGGTTTCTTTCAAGGACCTCTTTTTCTATGTATTCTGGAAGGAATTTGCCCTCTGCATCTTCTCTTGAAAAGCTAAACACTGCCTGTGTTAGGTCGTTTGTTCCAAAGCTGAAAAACTCTGCAGTATTGGCAAGCTCGTTTGATGTAAGGCAACCTCGAACTACTTCTAGCATCGTTCCAAAGTTTATTGTAAGTTTAACTCCGTGCTTTGATTCTGATTCTGCTTTTACCCTGTCATAGATTCTCTTGATGTAGTTTAGTTCTGCAATGCTGCCTACCTGTGGAATCATGATTTGTGGATAGGCGTTTACCTTTTGCTTTGCAAGTTCTGCCGCTGCCTCAAAGACTGATCTTATCTGCATTTCATATATTTCTGGATATGTTATGCCTACTCTGACTCCCCTGTGTCCCATCATTGGGTTTATCTCTGCTAGTTCATGTGCGCGGGCCAAAATTACTCTTGTCTCTTCAAGTTCTGGCGAGTTTCCAAGTTTTTCCAATTTGTGGATTCTGTTGATTAATTCTTCTGGGTTTGGGAGGAATTCGTGGAGTGGCGGGTCAAGCAGTCTGATTGTTACCTTGTAGCCTTCCATCGTTTTTAGAATTTGCATGAAATCGCTTTTTTGCAACTCCTGCAGTTTGAGCAGGTGCTCTTTTCTCTCCTCTAACGACTTTGCCATGATTAGTTTTACAAATAATCCGAGTCTGTCTGCTGCGTTGAACATTCTTTCCGTTCTGCACAGCCCAATTCCTTTTGCCCCATATTTTCTTGCAAGCTCAGCGCCTTCTGGAGTATCTGCATTTGCGCGAATTCCAATTTTCTTTGTATTTTGCGCCCACTCCAGAACTGTTCTAAAATCGTCAGTGATTTGCGGCTCGATTGTTGGCACCTCTCCAAGATATACGTCGCCAATGCTTCCGTCAATTGTAATTGCATCTCCGTCATGAATCACCAAATTACCGACACTTGCCTGCTTTGTTTCCAAGTTTATTTTCAAATCAGAGCATCCTACGATGCATGGCTTTCCCATCCCACGTGCTACAACTGCAGCATGAGAAGTTTTTCCGCCCCTGCTTGTTAGAATTCCAACTGATGCAAAAAATGCCGGAACGTCCTCCGGCTTTGTCTCTTCTCTGACCAAAATTACCTTGGCACCGTTCTCACCCATCGCAACTGCATGCTTTACGTCAAATACTGCGATGCCGCTTGCCGCACCAGGTGATGCTGCAATTCCCCTGACCACTTTTTTGAATTCCTTTGCCTTTTCGTAATTGATTGTCTTGTGGAGTAACTGTTCTAATTGATCAGGCTGTAATCGTAATAATGCTCTGTCTTTATTGATTAATTTTTCTTTTACCATGTCTACTGATGTCTTGATCATCCCTGCAGCATTCATCTTTGCAGATCTTGTCTGAAGCAAATAGAATTTTCCCTGCTCTATTGTAAACTCGATATCCTGCGGTTCTTTGTAGTGTTTTTCTAGTTTTTTGCAAGTATCTGCAAGCAGTTTGTAGCTTTTTGGCATTTCTGTTTTCATTTCATCAACTGGTTTTCCAGTTCTGACGCCTGCCACCACATCTTCGCCTTGCGCATTTACCAGATATTCGCCAAAAATCTTGTTTGTACCGTCGCCCGGGTTTCTCGTAAAGACAACGCCTGTTGCACTGTCATTTCCCATGTTTCCAAATACCATTGTGACAACATTTACTGCAGTCCCGTCTGCAATGTCTCGTGTGATGTGGTTCTTTTCTCTATACACTATTGCGCGCTCGCCCATCCAGCTGTTAAAGACTGCCTTTACTGACAATTCTAATTGCTCGTCTGCACTTGTTGGGAATGGACTTCCCGTGTGTTTTTGGCAGGTTTCCTTGTATTGTGAAACAACCTGTCTTAGCGACTGCTCGTTTAGGTCGCTATCCAGATGAACTCCCTGCTTTTTCTTTGCCTCCTCTAGGATTTCGTCAAACTTTTTGTCATTTACGCCGAACACTACTTTGCCAAACAACTGGATGAATCTGCGATACGAGTCCCACGCAAATCTTGGGTTGTTTGTCTTTTTGGATAGTGCCTCGACTGCAACGTCGTTTAGTCCTAGGTTTAGAATGGTATCCATCATGCCTGGCATGGATAGTGCGGCGCCTGAGCGGACTGATACCAGTAGCGGGTTGATACTGGAATTCCATTTTTTTCCAGTTTTCTTTTCCAGTCTTGAAATGTTCTTTTTTATTTCTGCCCAAAGACTCTTTGGAAGAGTTTTGTTGTTTTGATAGTATAATTTGCAAACGTCTGTGGTGATCGTAAATCCTGGCGGCACTGGAAGCTTTAGTCTTGTCATTTCTGCTAGCCCTGCGCCTTTTCCGCCAAGAAGTTTCTTGTTCTTGCCGTCTCCTTCGTCAAAGAAATAAACCATCTTCATTATTTTATCACCGGATTTTTCTATCACTTTGAACGTGTTTTAAGCATTCCCTTTGCAAATTCCTCGACGATCACATTCCAGTTCTTTGCCTTTACTATGCCGCTTGCCACAAGTATTCCCTTTGATCCAAGATCCATTGCCTTTCTGACATCATGACCGCTGACAATTCCTGCGCCACACAGTAGCTTTGTGCTGTTTTTTGCATTCTTTACTGCCTGCACTGCCTTTGTGATGAGTTCTGGTTTTTCAGTCGATACTGCCTTTCCAGATCCAATCAGCTCTGGAGGCTCTATTGCGATGTATGTTGGATTTAGCTTTGCATATTTTGTGGCCTCTTCTACATCTTTGACGCAGACAACTGTGATCATTTTTAGTTTTTGTAGTCTTTGTACTAGTTCTATGATGTCCTTCTCTGGGATCCTGTGTTCGCTGTGGTTGATTAGAGATCCACTAATGTTTGATTTTCTTAATAGTTCTGGAATGACAAAGCCTGTAGTACTTCCAACTTTTGCATTATCCACATGCTGAGAGAGAATCGGCCCGGAATAATTCTTGATTCCAGATAACAGGTGGTGCGGTGGGGCAACTGCAATTTTTACCTTGTATTTTTTTGCGATTTTATCTGCAATTGAGGCAAGTTTTGCAGATTTATCCCCTGATATCTCCTCGTAATTTTTGTAATTTATTATAAACATGGCTTATGTGAGGTATTTTCCGCGTTATTTAATTTTTTTAAAATTATATTTTTATGACATCTGCACCTCTCCAAATGAAGGTGCACAGTGTAAAGATGCTGTTTGTCATTTCTTCAGAGTTTGTAAACAACGCGCATTCGGAATCAACGTTCTCGTGCAGCGTTCCCTTTACTGCAGAATCTGACATCAAGAGCTTGCCTGCCATAGGACAGTTTTTGGATACGACTATTCTGCCTTTTGATGGGAGTTTTCCCAGTCTTACCTCGCTTGCCCCAAACCTTTTGACAAATGGAAGCATTTTTGGCGAGACCTCATCTATTATCAGTCTGACAGTACCTCCTGCCTTTTCTGTAATCTTGATCTTTTCAGGTATCTCTGAATGGTACAGTCTCGAAATGTCCTCAAGCGTGGTAACAAAATAAACAATGTCAGTTGTTGTTTCCAGCATGCGCTCTACTTGAGAAGATATGTTGTCAAGTCCTTGGATTATGCGGAACGTTGGAACATTTGATTTGGTATCGCTGACGCTTACTTCTTTAATCTTATCTATGATCTTTTTTCCGTCCTTTTTTATTTTGAAAATCTCTTCTTCCTTTTTCTTTAATGTCAGAGACAGTATTTCGTCAGGATCTGCTGCGATGCAAAGCTTTGGCGATGAAAACGAGATAGAAACTATTCCGTTGCTTGAGAGCTTGTCAATTGTCCTGTATGTCTTTGCGCGATCTATGTTGATCTCCTTTGATAGCGCACTTGCAGTAATTGGTCCTGTTCGCAGCAAATTCAGGTAAATTCTTGTCTCCAGATTATCAAGACCTAAAATTAACGAAAGATCCGCTGAGAGATCGTCGTAGTGCGGCGTATGTGTCCTTTCAAACTGAATATCCTCAGATGCGTCAAAGTCTGCATCCATGATATTGCTGGCTTCATTGTGTATTAACGATGTTCTTTGTTTTTTTTGAACAGACATTTTCTTCCCATTGTCGCTTTTGAGTATCTGCGTAATTAAGCAGTGGAAGGATTCTGACGATGAATTTAAAAATAACAAAGCAAGTTTCTCCTAAATTACTACAAATGCAATAACTGCAATTATTATCATGACTATGACGTGCTTTATCCCGGAAACATACGATCCACTACCAATTTTGCCTGCTGCAAGGCCCCCAAAGATGGACTCTATTATAGACATGTTAAACATGATCGAGTTCAAGTCGTTGATCTTTACTCCTGAGAGCGCAGCAAAGATATTGCTTGTCCCCTTCATGTCGGACTCTTCAAGAAGTGTCTTTACAGATTCTATTTGCGTAAAGAACTGCGATGATAGTATCACCGTTATTGCGATAAATACGACGTATGCGATGTATATGGTGTACGTATATGGCTGCAGTGCCGACTTGCGCTCTTTTTCCAGGTTTCTTAGCTCAGTTACGTGTTTTTGTATGGTTTCAAGATTTTCTGATATGTTTCCACCGTTTTTGAATGCTATCTCAAGTAGAACGGTTACTCTTTTTGCCATGCGCGTTCCTGCCTTTTTTGAAAAATTCTCAAATCCGTCCTCAAGTGACATGCCCCAACTGATGTTTGCCTTGAGATTTTGCAGTAATGGGCCCAAATTGCCCATGTTTCGCTCAGGCACAGTCAGGATTGCCTGGATCAGGTTTGAGCCGCTCTGAATAGAGCTTACCAGTGATAGCAAAAATAACGGGAGGTGTCTGTCAATGCTTTCTCTTCTCTGTACTTCCTTTAGCTGCAATAGTGCAAGTGGGATTACTCCTGCAAGTATGGCAAAAATAATTCCGACGTCTTGTGTGATCTGGTTAGTCGATTTTGACAAATACAGTATGCTAAAGACAATCACCAACAAGCTGGCAATGCCTGAAATTACAGCTACTCGAAACTTTTCAGTTCGAATCAGCGGTATTTTTGGGAGTTCTTCGCCGAGTTCTTTTTGTATGGTTCTTGTTTTTTTCATGCTTACCTCTTTGGTACCATCGAGTTCATCATCAGGAGCAAAATTATCCCAAAAAGCGGTACAAGGATGTACGTGAGCATGTTCATTAGGGTGATTAGGTCAAAGCCGCCCATGTTTGGGCTCATTATTGCCATGATGGATAGCATGATTATCGCCATTAGCGGAAACACGATTAGCAAAATTGTGTACAGTTCTGCCATGATTCCAAGTGACTCAGTTGATCTTTTTACGCTGATTTTCTTTTCCTCAAGATGAACTTTTGCGGTTGCAAGAAAATACTCCCTCAGGTTTCCCCCTGACCTAAATGTGATTATTGCGCCTTCTAGCAATTCCGAGTATGGCCCATTTGGGGTCCTCTTGATTAAATCGCTAATTGCAGTTACAACATCCATTCCCAAAATCTCAATGTTTCGCGTCACAAATTTGGCATCCCTTACGACCTCTTCTGCAGCGTTTTCTTTGGCAATTGATTTGAATATCCCTTCAAGGGATAGGCCGCTTGCGCAAAGTGTGGCCATATACCCTATGTAGTGCGGTATCTCCTCGCTTAGCTTTGCAGCCCTTGTCTTTACATTGATGGCGGGTATCACCTGCATGGTGGCAAATGTGACACCTGAGCAGCCGATACTGCCTGCAAGTATCAGGATGATTGTTGCGATTGGTGTAAAGTTAAACATGATTGATGCAGATATTGTGGCAACAAGTCCAACGATTGCGGCAATTATGCTGGACAAAACCATGTTTGCCACAAAAACCTCAAATGGAACCGGCATCATCGCCTGCCGGATGTTTTCCCTTAGCCTTGGCAGTCTTGGGTAAAGAAAATGAAGATAGCGGTTTAGAAGCCTATAGCTGAGTACTTGAAATGAGGACGGTTGCCGTTTTTTCTCATCCCTAGTTTCCGATTTTAATAATCCTATCAATTTCCAATCACAAGTCTCTTGCTTTCGTAGAACCTATCAGAGTTTGAATAAAACTCTAAAATGTTTTTCATTACTTCTTTGTGATCTCGAATGTTGTTCTCTGTAAGCCACTCAAGTGCGGTTTTACGCTTTTTTAATTCGTAATTGATTTGATCATCGCTAATGCCTGTTCTTTCTTTGATCTTGTTCACTACAATGCTGTT
>DATBQZ010000055.1:0-1651 GCA_036560565.1 Candidatus Nitrosotenuis sp. | reverse complement strand
CGCAACTTTCGTTCCGTCCTCGCTTGACTCAAATTTGTATATCTTCTCAACACTCGAGTCCTCAAAGATTTCCGCATCGTGCGTTATTATGATAAACTGGAGAGGCCCTGTCACCCCTGTTATGTCTGAGAGCTGCGACAGCACTCTTACTAGGGCGCGTCTGCGCTCCCCGTCAAGATGGGTTGTCGGTTCGTCAAGTATTATGAAGTTTAGATTCGATGCGCCAAGAAGATGTGCCATTCCTAACCTTAATGACAGTGCGACGCTTACCTGCTCCCCACCACTAAGCGAGTCAATGTCAATTGGATTATTCTTTGAATAACACGTGATTGTAATATCTCGCGCTTTTTCTGACAGCTCGACTCTGTGAATTTTTGTGTTAAGTATGTCAAGATACTCTGATGCCTTTGCAGAAATTGTCATTAGCGCCCATGATCGAAGGCTTGTAGCAACTGGACCGTCGCGGTCATACACGCTGGTCTGTATGTCATCAATTTGGAGCAGGTATTTTTTGACCAAGCTTAATTCTGTTAGAATGGAATTGATTTTTGCGATTCTCTCGTCTGCTCTTTTTATTTTTTCTGTGATTGCGCCATACCTTTGATCAATCTGGCTTATCTCTTTTCGCTTTTGCTCCAAATCTGTTTTTAGTTTTTCAAATTCCTTCTGGTTGAATCCTGAGACCTGCTTTTCCAAGTATGATATTGTTTCGTACATGGTTTTTGCATGTGAGTCAATTGATGCAAACTGGAGCAGTCCGCCTTCTGTGTTGACCGTAGATGAAATCTTGATCTGGCTCTTTTGTGCCTCCACCTCTGAGCGTATTGCCTCAATTTGCCCCATATTCTGTATGGAATGGGCATCAAGCGTGGATTTTGCCATGATTGCCTTTTGCAGTTTCTCGGAGCACTCTCTTTTCTCTCTTGACATCTCTAGTTTTTTTTGCTCAAGTGAGTGGATTTCAGATTCTGCGTTTTTTTGCTCTTGTGCTAGGCGCTCTATTTGAAAAATTGGTTTGAGGTGATCTACTGTAGAATCGCACACTGGGCACTTGCCGTCTTGGAGCTGCAGTTTTTTCGCCAAGGACTCGTGTTCTTTTAGAATTGCTACCTGTTTTGATAGTTCCTGGATTTTTTTTCCAGCGCTCTCGATTTCAGTTTCAGTTTTTTGCAGTGTCGATTCTAGCATTCCCCTTGAGATTGCCAATTCAAAACATCCCTGGCAGGCCTGGATCTTTTTCTCCTTTTCTGCAATATTTCTCTGAATCAGCAGTATTGCGTCTTTTGCGTATTTTGCAAGCTCATTTTTTCGATGCTCGATTTGTATCAGTATGGTCTCCTTTGGGGACTCTGTCTCTATTTTCTGCTTTATCTTTTGCAGTTCTGATTCCTCGGCTTCCTTTTTTTCCAGCAGCTGTGCCTTCTGGGGTTCGGCTGATTTTATCTCGTCATTTAGAACGGTGATCTCTTTGGTTAGCATATCGATGTGGGTGTCGTCATATCCTAGCCTCTGCTGGACTGTCTGGCGAAAGTTTTTCTGAACTATCTTTAGGTTGCCTGCTGCAATATCCAGCTTGTCTATTCCGATTATGGCGTTGAGCAGTTCCTTGAATTCCTTTGGCTTTGCCTTGATTATGGAATTTAGCTCGCCC
>DATBQZ010000054.1:0-2958 GCA_036560565.1 Candidatus Nitrosotenuis sp. | reverse complement strand
AACTGCAACAGTCTCACTCACAGAAAGATTAGGAATGACTGACAATACCGCCAGATCACCAACAGTATCTTTGAAAGAAACATTAGGAATGACTGATAATACTGCCAGATCACCAACAGTATCTTTGACAGAGAACTTAGGAATGACTGACAATACTGCCAGATCAGCTTCTAGAACTCAATCACTCATAGAAAGATTAGGGTTCACAGACAACACATCTAGATCATCTACGTTATCACTCACCGAAAGATTAGGAATGACTGACAATACAATAAGAACTCCGACTAAATCCATTAGCGAAAACTTGGGAGTTTTGGATACAGTTCTATTCAAAGGTGGATTAAGAATTGAAGCACGTGATATTTCTGAGGCACTTATTGGCGGATCCACTTATACCATATCTCCAAATCCATATGGTGGTTCACCATTAACAGTAGTTGATAATGGTGCAAACGATAATGACAGTACTCTTGGAAGAGTTGCCCTTGGATCAGCTCCATTTGGTTCATATGATATTGTAATGATTACAGTACCATCAAGCTATAATGTTTTTGGTAATAGCACAAGAGACGAAGTACATCCAACCGATCTCAATGGAACCTCAATATTCAGGGTGATTCTCCAGTCTGCAAATCTATCTATGCTACCTCCTACAACAATTACTACAGCACCATCACTAAACACCACTACCTATACCACTTGGACTGGATCATACACTGCAACTGTAGTCAATGGGACCTCAACTCAAACAATTACAACAGTACACGAATTACCACCTATTGTATCAGTTGGAAATGCAACATCTCAACTTGATGATGCAATTCTTAGACAGGCATCAGTCAGATTGAATTTGTCATTGTCAACACAAACATCAGGTCAAACTATCATGAATACACTTGGTATACAGAATTATTCTATGCCAAAGTCGGCTAATACTACATCTGTACTCCCAAGCTTTGTAACTGCTCCTTCTGGTACTTCTTCACAGTATGTGGTGTCGCCCCCAGTGGATACAATGGTTTCAGGACAAAAAATTGTCATTCCAGTAGAATCAAGCTTATTGTCATCATATGGTGGCTTGAGACAGCTCACTATAGAATCTGCAGATGGAAAATTACCTTCCGGTTCAGCTTCCAACGATTGGTTAGTAATCGAGACAGCATCAAGTATTCCGTCAACAATTGGTAATAGTGGAATTTCAGAGAGTAACATCAATCTATTCGTAGATGTAAAGTACAGATACGAAGAAGATGGAACCGGATTCAACTGGAGTGATTCAAACAATCTTGCTTCAAACCCAACATTAAAACTAAGAATTGCAAAATCAAGCAGTGTAATATCTGACTCTAATGGTTGTCCAGTTTTGACTGCATACACATTTGACAATGGCCTCAATAAATGGATACAGACCGGACTGACTGTCTCATCACTGACATCAGTTAATACCAATAGCTGCGAATTAGACTTGAGTGCACAGCACTTTAGCAGGTTTAGCTTATCATCTACCCCATCATCTACTGGTTCTAGTTCTAGTGGTAGTACTGCAACAGGTGGTTCTAGCGGCGGCGGTGGAGGCGGAGGCGGAGGCGGTGGTGTAGGCGGCATCGGTACAAGTTCAGGAATTGGATTTGGAGGAAAACTTGGCAATCCAGTCGTATTGTACCAAATATCATATGATGTATGTGACAAAAACATGGTAAAGATAATAGCTGGCATGTATGGTTCAGAGGCAGCACCGCCAAACGTCAAGATAAGAACACCAGAAAAAGAAGTCTATTCAGCAACATTAGCAGAGGATCAACCATACACAGAAATCAACAAGGCATTACCAGTAAGCAGATACGTATACGAAGCACCACTCAACTCAAACCAAAAATACTTTGTTGTTACTGCAGAGCAGGTAAGCGGAAGAATTGCAACATCAACATCCTATCTAGTTAACGTGTATAGCTGCAGCGATATCGTAGTGGTTAACCCAATGGCAGATATCGATGAATCAGGAACGTTTGAACCTACCGTAGAAGTTGGACGACCAAACATATTTGACGTAAAACTTCAAGTAAACACTAGCAAGCCAATTCAGGCAAGCACAATAAACCAGTTTGTAAAATCAGCAGATCAAGTACAAATTACATCAATAATAGATACATTGTCTACACCAACGCGAGCAGAATTAAGAATTGCTGCGGCGGGAGGAAACTATAGCAATTATGCAGCGGTAAAAATGGACATTACACCACTCCAAAACATCACAAACACCTACCATGTATCAGCAGATGTGCCAGCCTCATTCTTGCAAGCACCAGCAATAGTTTACTGGATCCATGTGATCAACCAGGAGAACAAGATACAAGACTCTGAAAAATACTATCTTGGAGTCAAACCAACATATGCAGTAGACGCAAAGATAGAGCTTGACTCACCGCCAAGCAAGCCAGAAGGAACCACCTACAGGCCTACTGCCTATGTGTACAACAATGGAAAACCACTATTTGGTTCACTATCATTACTCATAGATAACAAGGAAGTTTACACATCGTCAGAATACGTATTCAACAAGGGACAATCAGTAATTGACCTGGAGTGGTCCATACCCAAGCTAGGGCAAGATGCAAAATATGACGTCAACGCAAGACTGAACCTATACGACAAAAAGATCGATACTGCCAAGACAGTACTGAGAACGTTTGAACCCACAAAATCAGTTCCAATATCTGAGTCTGTAAGTGCAAATTCAATAGTTGATGATGCAGGACAAACTATAGCCAGAGTGGGACTAGTATACTCGTCTGATAACAATGCCAACCTACACTACAGGGTAGTGGCACCAGATGGAACATGTGTGATTGGACAATCCGACTCATGTCTAGTAAAGGATTCTACTGTAGGCAATAGAGGAAATACAATAAGCGTAGAGATTAGCGAGCAAATCTACAGAATCAGATACTCAGGACAGAA
>DATBQZ010000053.1:0-2027 GCA_036560565.1 Candidatus Nitrosotenuis sp. | reverse complement strand
GCAAACGAATTTGTTGAAAACGAAAAACCCAAAATAATCGTGAGCGATGAGGACTTTGCATCCCTTGCCATAGCACAGAAAAACAAAATCCCATCCATTCTAATCACAGACATCTTAGAAACAAAATTTACAAGAGGAATCGGCTCATTCATTGAAAAAAAGATGAACCAGTCCATGAAAGGTATTATACAAAAATGTGACATTGTGATAATGCCGGAATTAGGCCAAGATCAGGACAACATCAGAAGAGTCGGACCCATAGTACGAGCGACAAAATACAGTAGGGACGAGTTAAGGAAAAAATTCTCATTTTCCAAAAAAACAATCACGCTAAGTGTTGGTGGAACAGATGCAGGTAGATTCCTAGTTGAGAAAACAATCGATGTGTTTTCAAAGCTAAAGATTGATGCAGACTTGGTGGTTGTGTCAGGACCATCTCTGAAACTAGACATACAAAACATCAGAAATCTTGGGTTTGTCAGCAATCTCCATGAGATAATTTATGCGTCAGATCTTATCATTTCGCTTGCAGGAAAATCTACCATAGACGAGTCAAAAGCATACGGAACGCCTGGAATTTTTATTCCAATCAAGAACCATTTTGAGCAGGAAGACAATGCAAGCCAAGTTGGATACCAATATGAGGATATTTTCCATCTTGACACACTTATTCCTCAAAAACTAGAATCGTCTAGAACCCCTGTTGAAACAAACGGTGCAAGCCGTGCCTATGAAATCATCAGGGAATATCTGACATAATCACTAATGCTTAAAAGAGGATTTAGGTTTTTGAAAACCACGAATTGGAAAAACTAATTGTTGCAAAATTTGGCGGTAGTGCAAGCGGAATTGATGGCGAACACGTATCAGACATAATCAATCGCATCAAAGAACTAAAAAAAGACGCCAAAGTAATTGCGGTTTTTTCTGCTCCCCTTACCATACATGACGGAAAGAGAAAATCGTTAACTGACTTGGCATTATTACTTGGAAGAAAAGCGGAAGAGGGAACCATGCCAGATATCAATGAAATCAGAAAACCATATGAGAAAATTCTCAATTTTGTATCAGAGCCATACAGAACAGAATGCAAAAAAATAATCGATTCGTTTTTGGAAAAAACCCAGCAGGCATTCAACGAGGCAATGCAGAAACGCTCATTTGTAGACGAGATACGCTCAAGGGCACTTGCATTTTCAGGAGAAATTCTCATGTCATACATGATGAATTACATCATGAAAAGCAATAGCATAAAATCAGACGTAGTCTCGTATGACATTTGGCCAATCATAACAGACAACAACATTGAATCAACAAACTTTCTTGCCTCAGAGTCCATAAAGAGAATAGAGCCAGTCGAGCAACTCCTAAAGGAAAACGATGTTCTGTCGATTGGTGGCTTTATTGGAAAGACAGTAGACGGTACAGAAACCACGTATGAGCGCGGAGGCTCAGACAGAACTGCGGCAGATCTAGGCATACTGTTTCACAAAAAATACGATACCAGAATTGATTTTGAAAAGGACAGTGCTGTGGTATCAGCAGATCCAAGAGTTGTTTCAGAGGAGCTAGAGGACATTTCCCAGCTTTCATACAACGAGGCAAGGCTTGCTGGAATGTTTGGAATGAAAATCCTAGACCCAATTGCGATCAAAGAAATTGTAGAAAATGGTGTAGACATGCCAATCATGATAACAAACATGAAAAACCCACAGAAATTAACAACCATAAAGAGAAAATCTGACAACCAAAACGGTCATCCGCTAAAAATCGTGACAGGCAAAAAACACTGTGCGATACTCAAAATTGAAAGCGAATCTGCACAGAGACTTCTTGAATCACTCGAAAAAGACAAGAGATACAGCGAATTTGTTATACTTTCTCCTTTTACAAAAGACGACATAGAGTTCACAAGGATTTTGTTTTTGGATTCTGAGTATGTCAAGCGAAACGAAAGATATGTTTTGGGGTTTGACTCCCTTGCCACAATCACGTATAATCGCGGAGTAGTTACATTGATTGGGGAT
>DATBQZ010000052.1:0-1840 GCA_036560565.1 Candidatus Nitrosotenuis sp. | reverse complement strand
ATGACAAGATCAAAGCCCATTTGTTTTAGTTTTTGCGCAGGGATCTTCTGAGTTACCGGGTGAATCACCGGAACAAATGCTGGCGTTTCCACCTTTCCGTGATTCGTGTGCAAAATTCCAATTCTTGCCGCCAGGTCAGTCTTTAGTATTTCAAACATGGCATTCACCGATTGGGGAAAAACTTGGCAAAGTCATTTTTCTTTGCAACCATCCCAAGCCAGTCTACATTGTCGCTTTTTGATTTCTTTTTTAGAGCCAGTTTTACCTTGTTTACCGTTTGAGATATGGTGAGATTGGTAGTGTCAATTTGGCGTGATTTTTGCAATCCAAATTTTTTAATCGAGTCATGTGCTACTATGCCTAATATCTCGCTTGCTGCGTTCTCTGTCTGCTTTTTTTGAGAATAGTTTCGCTTTTTGTATATTGAAATCAATTTGTAGGGATTTTTCCGTAGGATTACTGCCAATTTAATTTGTGACCTTTCCACAACATATGGTGCCAGATGGCCAACTATGATGGAATCTTTGGTTATGGTTTTTTTGATTATCTTGGCAAGTTTTTTTGTGTCCACCTCTCTAGTGGAATCTTTTTTTTCAAATATACCGTGTTTTATCGCTAACTGGTTTAGGTCCAGAATGGTGTAGCCTAGTTCCTTTACCAATCTTGACGATATGGTGTGTTTTCCAGTTCCAGGGTTTCCGGTAATCACAATTGACAACGAGTTTTACCCAAGTCGTGCCCTTATAATTTTGTCAATCCTAATATGATGTAAAAATTTCCCAGACTGTGGAATGCTAATTGGGCTTTTGGGAAAGGCAAACGTTGGAAAATCAACCTTTTTTTCTGCAGCAACCGAGACTGCAGTCCCGATTGGAAATTACCCGTTTACCACAATTGAGCCAAATGTGGGTGTTACCTATGTTAGAACAAAATGTGCGTGCAAGCACTTTGGAATTACACACCAAAATGAACTGTGCATTGATGGGATAAGACTGGTTCCGGTTAAACTGATTGACGTTGCAGGACTTGTCCCTGGCGCACACGAGGGAAAGGGACTTGGCAACAAGTTCCTCGACGATGCAAGACAAGCAGAGGTGCTAATCCATGTCGTGGACGTTGCGGGAACAACTGACATCCAGGGCCAGCCGGTTCCTGTCGGGACGCACGACCCCCTAGAAGATATTGCATTTGTTGAAAACGAGTTTGACCAGTGGTTCAAGCAAATCCTGGACAGGGAATGGCAAAAGCTGCTCAGGGAGATAACTCAAAAGACAACCAATCTAGTTGATGGGATAACAAAGAGATTCAGCGGTCTTGGTGTTAAGGAATTCCAGGTATCTGAAATTTTAAAGGAACTGAACCTGCACTCAAAAAAAGCGGCGGAATGGACGGACTCTGATATTTTTGATTTTGTAAAAAAGCTAAGAAAGAAAACAAAACCAGTGCTTGTTGCCGCAAACAAGGCGGATCTTTGCAAGGACCTATCTGTAGTTGATAAAATAAAACAAAACAACCATGTCGTGATTTGTAGTGCAGAATCCGAACTGTTATTGAGAAAGGCATCAAAGGCAGGGCTGATAAAATATGTTCCAGGCGATTCTGCATTTGAAATACAAAGCCAGTCGCTAAACTCGCAGCAAAAGCAGGCACTGGATCTGGTAAAGATGGTGCTTGCAAAAACCCGCACAACTGGAATCCAGGAGGCAATTAATTATGCCGTATTTGATTTGCTAAAGTTCATCACAGTGTATCCGGTAGAAGATGAGACCAAACTTTCAAACAAGGACGGCGTAGTCTTGCCTGATGCACGACTCTTGCTTGCAGGCTCTAACGCAAAAGA
>DATBQZ010000051.1:0-6299 GCA_036560565.1 Candidatus Nitrosotenuis sp. | reverse complement strand
GCATCGATTACAAGGTCACAGTCATCCAGTGCACTTTCGATGGTTCCTTTGATTTTGTAATTCTTAAAAGTGCCAATATTTTTTTCAGGGACATAAACGTCAAACCCTCGAGATATGGCGTCGTTTACCTTATCATCAGGTGAGTTCTTGCCAATCCCAATTACCTTGATTTCAGGATCGTCTTTGATGAACTGTACGATGCGATTTCCAATAGAGCCATACCCGTTCACAAAAACCCGTTTCATGTTTTTTCCAAAGGCTCGGGATTTATTTACATTACACTTTTTTTACGGGTTTAAGCTAGAATCGGACTGTGTGGACACTTGTTTTGATTCCCCACGCAGTGTTTCAATTTTGTTTATTGCCGTATCAAGCCTCATTTTTGTCTGCTCAACTGTACCCTCTTTTGCAGTAATTGGATGCAGTACAAAATATGCAAGTATTAAAAGCGAGGACAGTGCTATCGTAACAGTTACAGTCCACAGCTTATCATCAGACAATAATTATGATCGCCACTTTGCTTTAGATTAATGTGAATGTGTTCGGTTCGTTAGGACAAGATAAGAACTAAATTTACCCAAATTTGACTGATTTTAGTTGAACATACATGCGCCATCACTGGCAATAGGTGCCGGAATTTCAGCAATTGCCATAATCGGAATATTTTACGCCATGTCTGCAGACATTGAGACGCCGTTCAGCGTTGAGGACATAGAACAATCAGAACATGAAAACGTAAAACCCGCACAGGCGGAAAATGAAAACCCCAAAGCCATAGACCTGTCAGTGCTGACTGAGAATGCATCACCGCTCCTAGGCGATCCAAGTGCGCCAATTACAATCATCGAGTTTGGAGACTATCAGTGCTTTTTCTGCAACAAATTCTTTCATGAAACAGAAAATCAAATTCTTGATAACTACATAAAAACAGGAAAGGTGAAAATGCTATTCAAGGACTTTACCATAATAGGCCAAGACTCAGTTACTGCCGCACATGCATCACATTGCGCAGGCGAGCAAGGCAAATTCTGGGAATATCACGATACACTATACAACAACTGGACAGGTGAGGAAAACGGTTGGGCATCTTCTGAGAACCAGCTCAAATTTGCAAATGAACTTGGACTAGACATGGAAGCATTCACAGAGTGCACAGATAGTGGAAGGTACATGAAAATGATTCAGGCAAGCACAAATGACGCAAAAACCGTAGGTTTTACAGGAACGCCAGGATTCATCGTAATTGGCGCAAACAACAAGATAGCAAAGATACCTGGAGCCCAGCCATACGATGTTTTTGCCAAGGTCTTGGATTCAGAAGAGCTGAAAAACAACTAGAATTTTATTGCTTTACGTAGTCTGTACTGCGTGGATTTTAACTGCATTCAGGATTGTTCACAGTGCTGTATAGAACGCGAGTATTACCCCTCAAAAAAGTTCGGCAAGATAGGAGTGCTCATCCTGCCTGAAGAAAAAGAAAGAATCCAAGCCCTTGCCAAAGATCACGACCTTGATGTAACAATTCTTCCTCGAATCGGCACATCATACAAATCTGATGGGCCGACAGAAGTCATAGCATACCAGATGATGGGAATTGAGGAAAACGGAAACACTTGTCCCTTTTTGGATACAGGGTCTGGCAAAAAATCACCACATGGTGGATTTCCGTGCAGCATTTACGAGCAAAGACCGCTTGCATGTAAGGCATACCCTCTATCAGATACGGATCCAATCAAGCTTGATTCAAAGTGCAAGTTTTGCCAAAACCACGGAAATGCGAGCAGCAATCTTGCAAGCGAAACCGAGTCCCTGATAAAAATAAAGATCAAAATGTCAACAGATGCGCCAGTAATTTGGCGATATGCAACTGGGATTGGGGAATCAGACGACAGATCAGCCATACAAAAAGGCTGGTTCATGGAACCATGATATAATTCCAATTTAGCCAAAATAACTAATAATTACATTACACAGAATAATTATTGTAAAAAATTCGTCAAACAAATTCAGATAGCGGAAAATATCGCAAATTTTAACATGATTACACGGTTGTAGAATATGTTTGGTTGACAAACCTTATATTCAAATTTGAGAAGGGAAGCTCATGGCGGCAGGCATAGATGACATAGCCATCTATATTCCAAGGCTTTTTGTTGATTCAGCAGACTTTGCAGTAGCAAGGGGTGTTGATCCTGCAAAGCTAAAGCAGGGTTTGGGAATATCCAAGATGGCAATAGTCGATACGAACCAAGACCCAGCATGCCTGGCTGCAAATGCGTGCCTCAAACTAATGCAAAAAAACAACGTTGCT
Source organism: Candidatus Nitrosotenuis sp. (assembly GCA_036560565.1). Taxonomy (GTDB): domain Archaea; phylum Thermoproteota; class Nitrososphaeria; order Nitrososphaerales; family Nitrosopumilaceae; genus Nitrosotenuis. The sequence continues at coordinate 3,988 of DATBQZ010000051.1, read as the reverse complement.
CCAAGTGACGTTGGAAGGCTTTATGTCGCAACCGAGTCGTCATTAGACGAGTCAAAGGCGCTAAACTCCTATGTGATTGGAATGCTTGAGCAGGTTTACGGTCCAGACTCCTTTGAGCACTGTGGCGGAATAGAGTGCAAATTTGCGTGTGTAAGCGGTTCTTATGCATTATATGATAATTCTAATTGGATCAGGGCAGGAGAGGCGGAAGGAAAGTCAGCCATAGTGGTGGTGTCAGACATTGCCAAATACGACATGGGTTCAACTGGGGAATACACACAGGGGGCAGGAGCCGTCGCAATGCTTCTCAACGACAAGCCGAGACTGCTCCAGTTTGACGCAAAAACGACATCAACTTCGATTAAAAACGAGTATGATTTCTACAGACCCTTTGGAAAGGAAACCCCGATTGTTCACGGCCAATACTCTAATTTGCTGTACTTGATTCAGGTCAAAAAAGCGTTTGAGGCCTACAAGAAAAAGGCACTAGCTACAGGAATAATCAAAATAAACGAAGGCGAGACAATTTTGGATCATATCGATTACCTTTGCATGCACTTGCCATATTCCAACATGGGCAAAAAGGCACTGTCATACTTGCTCAGAAGAGAATGGAGGAGCTTGCCAAGATGGAAGCGAACAATTGAGCAGACAGGAATGGAGGAGCCAGTTCCAAAAGACCCGCGCGGCACAATAGAGTCAATTTTGGCAGATGAGGAATACATGACAAAAGACCACGAGTTTACCAAGCTTTTCACAAAAACAAAAGAATACAGGCAGTTCTACGAAGACAAGCTTGCAAGCTCCCTTATCGCATCCACAATGATTGGAAACCTGTACACTGCATCATTATATCTTGGATTTAGAAGCTGCCTAGAGTTTGAATTCCAAAAGGGAGTGGACCTGTCTGGAAAACGCATTGGGTTTGGCTCGTACGGTAGCGGAAGCAGTGCAATGGTGTTTAGCGGAACGGTGCAGCCAGACTACAAAGAAGTCGTAAAGAACATGAATCTTGAGGTAGAGATAGGCGAGCGCAAAAAGCTTTCACTTGAGGAATACGAGGAAATTCATGAGAACAAACGCTCGCCAGATCAGAGCCTGTTGGATGCCAAAAAAGAATTTGTCCTAGTCAGCATTGAAAACACTCCTGAAAGCAGGGGCGAGCGCAAGTATGTGTTCTGTGATTAAGTTATTTTCTGGCGTAAATTCCACCGACAGCGTAAGATATTGCAATTAAAATTCTAGAGAGCAAAACTGCGACGTCTTGCAATACCTCTAGTTGAGTGTCTATGAAAACTGCAACAGGTACAGAAACCATTGCGATGCATCCGACAATCATCTGTTCTTTGTTGTCCTGATTGCTAAACTTCTTCATTATAAGATAAGTTGAGAGGTTCCCAAGCCCAATACCAAGAAGTATAAGATATTGAATTAATGACGGAAACGCCGCGATTGCGACAAACGGCCCTGCCCAGCAGATTCCATTTATTGCACTGATATGTCGAGGCCACTTTACACTGTTTTTCATTCTCTGGCGGATCAACGGAAGTATCTTGGCAAATTTTCTAAAACCAGCCCCAACTGTTACTCCAAAGCTTCCAACCCAAACTAGGCCATAATAATAAAATGGAAGATTGTTTTGAAAAACAATTTCGCTTAAAACTGCACCAGCTACAACTGCAATTGAAACACATATGAACAGAAAGCCAAATGCGCGTCGTATTTCAATAGATGATGATTCCAACAAATTCACTTGGGTAGATTCTAGTTATAAGCCATAGATGAACCAGAATGCTAACAGAAAACCGCAGGATTAAGATCCAATTATTTTATTATTCCACTTGCAAGTGTTTTAAAATCAGATTCATACCAAGTGGTCCTGTATTCTCTGTTTTTTGCAGGTATGATGTTAATTGCAATGTGCGAAAAAACGTTCTTTTTATCTGCAGAGCCATGGGTGTGAAGGGTTCCCTTTGGGATGTACGCCACGTCGCCCGGTTTGAGGCTAATTCTTTGGATTCTTTTAATGCCGAAATGATCCTTTTTGTTTTCCTTTTTTGAGAATGTTTCCAAGACTCCGTTTCCTTTTGTGACAATTAGTATTTGATTTCCATTATGTATGTGCGCTTTGGTTTTTGCGCCATTCTCAAAATAAACATGATACATGTGCTGTTCTTTTGAGTTTATGACATCGGAGATCTCAGTCATGTGAACTTTGTCAGTAAACCAGTTTGGGTTTATTTTTCGCATTTTTGAATTAGAAAACAGATTTACCTTCTTTACACCCATTTATTCCACGATAAGATTGAATTTACACCAGATTTGAGTATTTTGGAACATTCAAATTATTAAAAACAAAGAATCGTTTCCAGAAATATGACAGACTAGGATATTTTTTGTACGCGCCCTATTTTGCCCCCCTCCAATTCAACCTTGATCCCATGAGGGTGAAAATTACTTGATGTGAGAATTCTTTTGACCGTCCCTTCAGTCAGGGCACCAGTACGCTGATCTTGTTTTTGCACTATCAGGACGTTGGTTCCTATTCTTATTTTGTCCCTTGAAGGTACTTTGTCCAATGATCATACCTAGAGTATCAAATTTTAAAACTATGCCCAGTTGGAGACATGCGTGGCATATGAGATAGATGGAAACGAAAAGGCCAAGTTAACTCCAGAATCGGGATTTAATTTAGTTGGCATAGACCCATTTGGGTCTCGCGGAAACCAGCTGTATGTGATTGAGCACTTTGAACGTTATCAAGACGCATTGAATGCAAAAAAGTCAAGAAAGAATCCTGAGGAATATTTGATATTATACCCAGGAGAGTAACGAGTTTTTCATCCTTAGATTCCAAGTCAGTTCAAATTCATCCAATGCAAATCTATGATCCAGTCAGTATTTGCTAGGCATCGCAATTTGCGATGGAATTGTGTCATTTGAGGGATACTCCGGCATGACTGCGCTGGATTTTGGAATTCGTATGGTAAATGTGGTGCCCTTTCCAACGCTGCTTGTGACATTGATTATGCCTTTGTGCTGTTCAACTATTGCCTTACAGCTTGCCAATCCCAAACCAGTTCCTATTTGCTTTGTTGTAAATAACGGCTCAAATATTCGCGGCATCACGTCTTTTGGAATGCCACTTCCGCCATCAATTACTTGTATTGTCGCATAATCGCCATCATCTGAAAGTCGAATATCGACCTGACCTGAGTTATTCATTGCTTGAATTGCGTTCATTATGAGATTTGTCATCATTACTTCAAATTTTATAAAATCACATGACGCATAGACAAAATTATTTGGAAGATTAATTTTTATTTCGTCAGGCTTTGCTATTTTATCTATTGCAGAAGTAATAATTTCATTTAGAAGGTTATTTGCAACAGTGAGTTTGCCAGGCCTGACAAAGTCAAGTACTTCGTCAATTTGATGCGATATTCTATTTATCGCCCGGTGCAATCGGCCATAGCAGATAATTTTTTCTTCGATTCGAAGCCTTTGTTTACTTTCCATGATTTCTACAACATTCTTAATTACTGATAACGGGTTTCGCAAATCGTGTGCAAGCCTTGCTGCCAATTCGCCTATGACTTGAAGTTTGTCTGTGTCACCTTGATTCCCAAGAGCAATTTGCTGTATCTGGGTGATGGAATTGCATTTAATTCCAAATTTATCATGATGAGCCCTTATGGACTGCTCGTTTGGGGAATCTAAAATGCAGCATAGTTTTTGTTGCTGCGGATTGAAAAACATCTCTTTGGTATAGATATGAGATTCAAATTCATTGTTTATGATATTTTTGAATAGAGTTATGGAATCAGCGTCAATAATGTGTTCATCGATGAAAACAGGCACAAGAAATTCTCTTTAATATTTTATAATTAGATTTATGTTTTCGATTTGTTCAAACAATACTCGTCATTATATGGCAGAAGACAAATCAAACGGCTTTGCATTTTTTAGAATCACAAGATAAAACAGC